>CAZZYD010000093.1:11548-12643 GCA_964658175.1 uncultured Puia sp.
GAAAACAACCTGTTTTGTTTTCTCACGCTCAAAGAGCGAAATGATCATTGTTTTTTTGCCTCGATCATCAACTTAACCAAAAAAAAGGAAGTATTCAGGGCACCGTGTCTGCCTGACTATAAAAGTCCGGACATCGACTTCAATGAAGTGGGCGGTGGAAATACGTCCTATCAGGGAAATTTGCTTTTTGCGTTGGGTGCACCCTCCACTTCCGGCGTTCATACGTCTGCACTGATTCAGGATCCCCGATCACCTTATGGTAAAATCCTGCTATTTAAAAAAGAGCAACTCATAGATGCATCGGTTGCTCCATCAAATTTTGAAGTCTACTCTACCGGGCATAGAAATATCCAGGGCCTGTTGAATCTTGACAATGAAATATTTTCAATCGAACACGGACCCCGGGGCGGTGATGAGATTAATCTGATAGAGCGGAACAAAAACTATGGATGGCCGATCGTATCGCTGGGGACCACCTATGAATTCGACAATAAATATTTACCGGTGGGAGATACTGCTAAATTCACGCTTCCCCTGTTTTCGTTTATCCCGTCTGCCGCAATCTCCGACATCATCGATTGTCCGGAAAGAATAAAAAAGCGTTATGCTCCCCTGGGCTCGTTCATGCTCAGCTCACTTCGGGGCGAATCCCTGTTTATCGTGCTGTTCACGAAACCGGATCACCGCGTGATCTCGGTGGAAAAAATTGAAACGCATATGCGGCTCAGGGAATTTTGCAAGAACAGCCCGAACAAACTGATCGTATCTACGGATGATCATGGCGTGTACGAAATAACGGAAAATACACTATTGAGTGTGCTGAAAAATTAGTTGCAGGCGGCACAAAAAAGGGATGTATAGACATACATCCCCTGCTGAGCGATTGCTTACCAAAATAAACGCTGCGAGAGGTCACGGGCGGAATCGAACCGCCGTAAAAGGTTTTGCAGACCCGTGCCTGACCACTCGGCCACATGACCTTACTATTTACCGGATTTTATTTTATCGCGCCAGTTCTATATTCGGCGGTTTGGCAAATGAACCAGCAATCGAGGAAGCATTGGTTTCAACTGAAACCGCATCACCCACCATACG
>CAZZYD010000094.1:0-4563 GCA_964658175.1 uncultured Puia sp.
GCCCCCAGTTTTTTTATCGCGGCGATCCCTGCTTCAATGCTCTGGTGATGATATCCGTTGGTCTTACTGAAGATCAGTACCCGCGGTTCCCTGGCGCCTGCCGGCGATGGTCGAAAGGCAAGCAAGAGCATTCCCGCAATCAATGCGGTGAGCACCAACAGGCGGGAGATCAGCAGGGATGCCTTCTTCATGAATATGCGTAGGTTAGCGTAAGCGGTTACAGCTTGTGTATGCGGATGTCGCGGTACCATACATCACAGCCATGGTCCTGCAATGCGATCCGGCCCGTTTTGTATTTGGCAAAGCCGGGCATCTTTTTAAATTTACTTCCCTGCACCAGTGTTTTCCAGTGCGCGTCGCCGACAACGGTGGAGACGATGTGGACGCCGTTCAGGTAAAAATCAAGTTTGCCGCCGACCAGTTTAATTTCCACGTCATTCCACTCGCCCACTTTTTTTACGGGTTCCGACGAAGACTTGATGAGGTCATAGAGGTCGCCGGCGCGGTGTTTAAGGATTTTGCCGTCTTCATGTCCATCATTGTCCAGCACCTGCATTTCCATACCGGTTACATAGGTTCCGTCGTATTGCTTCATTTCCTTCACCGGAAATAAGATACCGCTGTTACCAGCCGGCGCAATTTTCCACTGAAGTTTCAGGTCAAAATTTTCGTATTCATCATTGGTCAGCAGATCGCCCTGACTTTTTTTATTGGTATCGACATGCAATGCGCCGCCATCGGATTTCCAGGAGCCACGCACTGTTTTTGAGAGATACGTATGCCAGCCTGTAAAGCTGCTGCCGTCATACAACAGTTTCCAGCCGTCTTTCTGTTCCTGCGGTGTGAGCTGGTTCTGCGCATGGCCAACGGAAAACAGCGCAAGGGCGGAGAGAAAAAGAACAATCGTTTTTTTGTACATCAAAATTATTTTTTAAGCGAGAGAATGTAGGTCACCATCACTTTTACATCGGCGGGATCGAGGGCGGGATGTGGTGTCATCGGAATGGTTCCCCATACACCGCTGCCGCCGCTGATGATTTTCTTCACCAGGCGGTTTACGGTTGTATCTGCTGCAGGTGCATATTTATCGGCTACTTCACTGTAAGAAGGTCCGGTGGAAACGCCGGCGGCTTCTTTCTGGAGGCGGTGACAGGTAGTGCAATCGCTGGCGCCGATCAGTTCGAGCCCTTTTTCAGAAGCAGGATCGGGGGTTGCTGTTTTGGTATTGTCGGTGGCCGCCGCTACAGTATCTGCGGTTTTGGCTCCGGAAGACGAATTGGAATTACAGGCAAACACAGCGATCGAGCTGCACAACAGGAGAATAAACGTTTTTTTCATGAATGCGTTTGTTGAGAGGTGAGAGGGTAAATTTCGGCAAATTACTTGATCCCCAGTACGGTCCGGTTGAAATTTTCGTCGGAACCGGTTCCGGCGAAATCGTCGAAGGCTTTATCTGTTACCCGTATGATATGGTTTTTGATAAATGGGGCGCCTTCCCGGGCGCCGTCTTCGGGATGTTTGATGCAGCATTCCCATTCCATCACGGCCCAGCCGGGAAAACTGTACTGTGCCATCTTGCTGAATACGCCTGTAAAATCCACCTGTCCGTCACCCAGTGAACGGAACCTGCCGGCACGGTCGATCCAGGGTTGAAAACCACCATAGACGCCGGTTTTACCGGTTGGATTGAACTCGGCATCCTTCACGTGGAACATCCGGATCCTTTCGTGATAGTGATCTATATAAGTAAGATAGTCGAGGCATTGCAGCACAAAATGACTTGGATCGTAGAGCAGACAGGCGCGCGGATGATTGTCAACGGCTTTCAGAAACAGTTCATAGGAGAGGCCGTCGTGCAGGTCTTCTCCCGGATGGATTTCATAGCAAAGATCAATGCCATTTTCGTCGAAGGTATCCAGGATCGGACGCCAGCGTTTGGCGAGTTCCGCAAATCCGGTTTCTACCAGTCCGGCCGGACGCTGCGGCCAGGGATAAAATGTAGGCCAGAGCAAGGCACCGCTGAAAGTGGCATGCGCGGTCAGTCCGAGGTTTTGCGACGCTTTCGCTGCATATTTCAACTGCTGTACAGCCCAGCGCTGCCGCTCTACCGGATTGTTGCGCAATGACGCGGGCGCGAAGCCATCGAAAAGTAAATCGTATGCCGGATTTACTGCCACCAGCTGTCCCTGCAAATGCGTGGACAGTTCGGTGATGACCATGCCGGCTGCTTCTACCGTTCCGCGGATTTCGTCTGCATAGGTTTTACTTTCTGCCGCTTTCTGCAGATCAATACAGCGGGGATCCCAGGAAGGGATCTGCGCTCCCGTGAAGCCAAGTCCCGCCGCCCATTTGCAAATAGCGCCCAGGCTGTTAAAGGGTGCTGTGTCGCCCATGAACTGGGCCAGGAATATGCCGGGGCCTTTAATTGTTTTCATGCTGAATGTTCAAGAGATTAATCAATTACGAAAGAATGCCATTTTACATCTGACTGGGCAGAAGCAACGACATTGTCAATAAACGCCATGCCCCTGATACCATCTTCGACACCGGGAAAATCGAGGTTTTCAGCCGTCGGTGTGCGGCCTTCCAGTTTGGCGGAAAGTGTCTGTGCGAAATTCTTGTAAATATTTCCAAAGGCTTCCAGGTATCCTTCCGGATGGCCACCGGGCGTGCGGAAATTCTGCGTGGCAAAGGAAGACAGCGTATACGGCGCCTTATATCCGACACCGGCCCGGTAAATCTGTGTCGGCTGATCCAGCCAGCGAACGATGAGTGAATTGGGTTCCATCTGACTCCACTCGAGACCGCCCAGCTCTCCGTAGATCCGGATCCTGAGTGCATTCTCTTCGCCCGCCGCCACTTGCGAAGCCATCAGTACGCCCGCGGCGCCATTGTCGAATTTCAACAATACATTGCCGTCGTCATCCAGTGCCCGGCCGGCAACCATGGTGTTGAGGTCTGCGCAAAGTTTGGTGATGCGCAGTCCGCTGATATATTCTGCCAGGTGCGCGGCATGCGTGCCGATATCTCCCATGCAACCGCTTTTGCCGGATTTTTTCGGATCGGTGCGCCAGGCTGCCTGGGCATTGCCTTCTTTTTCGGATAATTTGCTCAACCAGCCCTGGGGATATTCCACCCAGATCTTCCGGACCTTGCCCAGCAGACCGTCTTTCAGCATGGCCCGGGCTTGTTTTACCATCGGATATCCGGAATAGGTGTGGGTCAGACAGAGAATCAGACCCGTTTCTTCCACTTTTTTCTTCAGCTGTTTGGCTTCGTCGATCGAAAAGGTAATGGGTTTTTCGATCACGACATTAAAGCCTTTATCGAGGGCCATCATGGCCGGGGCAAAATGTGCAAAATTAGGAGTGACGATAGTGACAAAATCAATGCGTTTATCAGCCGGCATGCTGCTTTCCTTGTCAAGCATCTCTTCGTAATTCAGGTAGGTTCTTTCAGGCGGAAGGAAGAGCATCTCGCCAGAAAGTTTCGCTACTTCCGGATGAATGCTGAGCGCGCCGCAGGAAAGTTCGATCATACCGTCCATATTGGCTGCAATGCGGTGAATGGCGCCGATGAACGCGTCTTTTCCACCGCCGATCATTCCCATTCGTAATTTTCGATTCATATGCGTTTTTTTACATTACAGGCTGCAAGATGATAATAATATCAGTCAATTTACATTTCGTTGGCCGTTTTGTTTCTATTTTTTTGTTTTGATTAAAGCATTCTTTTTGTAGATTACAGCTAATAATGATTGGAATGGATGCATCGTCCTCCAGGAGAACGCTGATTAAAAATATGCTTGCTGGCTCTACCGCACTTGCCGTTGCCCCGCAACTGTTATCTTCTTTTACGCCACCCAATCAAAAAACACCCCTCGTATTGAAAGGCAATATCAATCACTCCGCCTGCCGTTGGTGCTATGAAGATATTCCAATGGAAGATTTCTGCCGCTCCGTAAAAGAAATGGGACTTGGCGCTATCGATCTGGTGGCACCCAAAGACTGGCCGATGCTGCAGAAATACGGGCTTTACAGTTCCATGTGTTATACCAATGGAACCATCAGTCTCACCAAAGGTTTCAACCATCCCGACAATCATGCGCTGCTCGTGCAGCAGATGCTGGAAGTGATCCCCCTGATGGTGAAAGCAGGCTATAAAGATGTGATCTGTTTCAGCGGCAGCCGCAATGGGATGGACGACGAAACCGGTATCAGGCATTGTGTGGAAGGACTCAGTCAGGTAATGCCGCTGGCAGAAAAAAGCGGCGTGACCCTTCACATGGAATTACTCAACAGTAAGATAGATCACAAAGACAATATGTGCGACCGCTCTTCGTGGGGCGTGGCACTTTGCAAAAGACTGGGCAGTTCCCATTTTAAATTATTGTACGATATTTATCATATGCAGATTGATGAGGGAGATGTGATCCGCACCATCCGCGACAACAAGGAATGGTTTGGTCATTATCACACCGGTGGCGTGCCCGGCCGGCATGAAATAGATGAAAGCCAGGAACTTTATTATCCTGCCATCATGAAAGCCATTGTGGATACCGGT
>CAZZYD010000094.1:4573-12411 GCA_964658175.1 uncultured Puia sp.
TTTTAAGGGATATGTCGCGCAGGAATTCATGCCGGCAAATAAAGACAAGATCGCATCGCTGAAAAAGGCAGTTGAAATTTGTGATATTTAATCAATAAAATATAAGGATCATGGCTGACAATGTGTATGACGCTATTGTAATCGGTTCAGGCATCAGTGGTGGATGGGCCGCCAAGGAACTTTGTGAAAAGGGACTGAAGACCATCATGCTCGAGCGCGGGCGCGATATCAAGCACGTAAAAGATTATGTAAATGCAAACAAGGAGGCCTGGGACTATCCGCACCGTGGCCGGCGCACCCAGCAGATGATCCATGATTACCCGGTGCTCATGCGCGATTACCCGCTCAACGAAACAAACCTTGACTACTGGTGCAGCGATAAGGACAGCCCGTATACAGAAACCAAACGGTTCGACTGGTTTCGTGGTTATCATGTAGGTGGCCGTTCCCTGATGTGGGGCAGACAAAGCTATCGCTGGAGCGACCATGATTTTGAAGCCAATGCCCGTGACGGCATCGCGGTGGACTGGCCGGTACGGTACAAGGAAATCGAACCCTGGTACGAGTATGCAGAAAAATTTGCGGGCATCAGCGGCAACCGCGACGGACTGGCGATTTTGCCAGACGGACATTTTATGCCGCCCATGGATATGACCTGCGTGGAAAAAGACCTGGTGGGCCGGATCAAAGAAATTTATAAAGGCGATCGCCATGTGATCATCGGCCGTACGGCCAATATCACCCTCCCGCTCGAAGGACGCACCAATTGCCAGTTCAGAAATAAATGCTGGCTCGGTTGTCCGTTCGGGGCTTATTTCAGTACGCAGTCGTCCACCCTTCCCGCCGCGATGAAGACAGGAAATCTTACCCTGCGTCCCTGGAGCATCGTAACAAAAATTCTCTACGATAAAGACAAGAAGCGGGCGACCGGCGTGGAGATCCTCGATGCCGAAACCAATCAGACCTATACCTATCACGCGAAGATCATCTTCCTGAATGCTTCCACCCTGAACAGTGCGTGGGTGCTGATGAATTCAGCCACCGATGTATGGCCCGACGGACTGGGCAGTAGCAGCGGCGAACTCGGACACAATATAATGGATCATCACCTGGGCGTTGGCGCAGGTGGACAGGTGGAAGGATATGAAGACAAATATATTTATGGAAGAAGGGCCAATGGCATCTATATTCCACAGTACCGGAATACCGGCAGCGACAAACGGGACTATATCCGCGGCTTTGGTTACCAGGGAGGTGGCTCCCGCGAAGGATATATGAAATCGGCCGAAGAAATGAGCATCGGCGCTGAATTCAAGGAAGCATTGACCGAACCGGGATCCTGGTCGATGTATATCGGTGGTTTCGGAGAAACCCTGGCCTACCATGACAATAAGATCACCCTGGATAAAACGAAGAAGGATAAATGGGGCTTGAACGTACTCAATTTTGATGTGGAGCTCAAAGAGAACGAACTGAAAATGCGCAAGGACATGCAGGCCGATGCGGTGGAAATGCTCACCAAGGCCGGCGTGAAAAATGTGCAGAGCCGCGATACCAATCCCTTTCTCGGCAGGGGCATTCATGAAATGGGCGCAGCGCGCATGGGCAAGGATCCAAAAACATCCGTGCTGAATAAATTCAACCAGGTGTGGGATGCGCCGAATGTATTCGTGACAGACGGATCTTTCATGGTGTCTTCTTCCTGTGTGAATCCTTCCCTGAGTTATATGGCCTTCACTGCCCGCGCAGTAGATCATGCCGTAGGCGAAATGAAAAAAGGAAATTTATAATATTGCAAAACAGAATTAATATGAGCACGACGATCAACAGAAGAGATGCCCTTGGCCGGGTCGCTTTATTGCTGGGAGGCACCATCATCGGCGCCGAAATGTTTCTTTCAGGCTGTAAGAACAGCAGCTCCGGTATCGGAGGCGCGGGACTGAATTTTACACAGGACGACCTGTCGTTTCTGGACGAAGTGGGAGAGACCATCCTGCCCAAGACCAATACGCCGGGCGCCAAAGATGTAAAAATCGGCGAGTTTATGAAAACGATCGTCAACGATTGTTATGAACCCAAGGACCAGCAGGTTTTTGTGGCAGGCATAAAAAAGCTCGACGAAGCCAGCATAAAGAAAAACAGCAAATCCTTCCTCGAATCGACTCCGCAGCAGCGGCATGACCTGCTGGTGGACCTGGACAAGGAAGCCAAGGATTATGGGAAAGCGAAAAAGCCCGAAGATCCTCCGCATTATTTCCGGATGATCAAGGAGCTGACGCTCTGGGGTTATTTTACTTCCAAGCCAGGCGCCACGGAAGCCCTGCGATATGTGGCCGTACCCGGCCGTTTTGAGGGTTGTGTGGATTACAAAAAGGGCGATAAGGCCTGGGCCACTTCATAAGTTGTTCTTTTACAATGCGATAATAAATATCAGAAGCCCCGGCGGGCAGTTCTTTTACTGCGCACCGGGGCCTCCGACATTACATACGTATCACAAAAACGGCGAACTCGTTTGATTATCTTGAACCTGGGCCATATCCAACATAGCCCTGGGTTGCTTTACAACCACTTTTTTCTGTGCCGCGGTAGCTGGAACAGGCAGTAAACATGGCGGAAACGGTGAGTACAAGTACGGTGATTAAAATTGTCTTTCTCATTTTCTGAATTTATAATTAATAAAAGTTTCCTGGGCTCGGAGTGGATTGCCAGGTGCTTCAGAGGAACGGATAGAAAGACGGGAGATCTGGAGGATAGAGGGGGTTAGAACAAATAAACAACATTCTTTTTAAAAATGCAAGTCCATTTTATCGCCATCGGCGGCAGTGTAATGCACCAGCTCGCCATCGCACTGAAACGAAAAGGGTATCAGGTGACCGGCAGTGACGACGAGATTTTCGAGCCTGCCCGTTCCAACCTCGCAAAAGACGGGATTCTTCCCGCTGCAACCGGCTGGTTTCCTGAAAAGATTCATCCCGGCCTCGACGCTGTCATCCTGGGAATGCACGCCAAAGACGGTAATCCCGAGTTATCCAAAGCCCGTGCCACAGGTCTCAAGATCTATTCATTTCCCGAATACATCTATAAGGAAAGTGTTCATAAAAAGCGGGTGGTGATCGGTGGCAGCCATGGAAAAACGACGACTACTTCCATGATCATGCACGTACTCAGGGAGCGTAAGCAACCTTTTGACTATATGGTCGGCGCCCGGCTGGCCGGCTTCGACCAGTCGGTCGATATCACCGATGCGCCCGTCATCATTTGCGAGGGGGATGAATACCCGGCCAGTGCCCTGGAAAAACGACCTAAATTTCATTTCCTCTTTCCCCATATTGCGGTGATCACCGGCATTGCCTGGGATCATATCAACGTGTTTCCAACCTTTGATTTTTACCTGGAACAGTTCAGGATATTCATCGGTATGATCGAACCCGGTGGTGTGCTCATCTACAATGAAACAGATGCCGTATTAAAAGAACTGGTGGATACAACTCCAAGCACCGTGCGCAAAATTCCCTATGCCATTCCGCCGCACAGCGTTTCAGCAGGCATTACGACGGTAAGCATAGCAGGGTTTTCCGGAAAATTAAAGGTATTCGGCAATCATAATCTGCTCAATATGCAGGCTGCCTGGCTGGTTTGCCAGGAACTTGGCCTGGCCCCGGATGATTTTTTAACCGGCATCGCCGGATTTACGGGAGCATCCAAACGACTTGAATTGCTCGCGGCCAGCGCAACCGTCAGTGTGTTCCGCGATTTTGCCCATGCCCCATCCAAGGTGGTTGCGACAGTACAGGCAGTAAAGCAACAGTTTCCGGAACGCAGACTCTATGCAGTGCTGGAGCTGCATACCTACAGCAGTCTCAATGCTGATTTTCTGGGTCAGTATGCCGGTTGCCTCGATGCCGCCGACGAAGCGGTGGTTTTTTATTCGCAGCATGCGCTGGAACTCAAACGCATGCCTGCCCTGCCGCCCGCCGTGGTAAAGGCCGGGTTCGCCAATCCCAAAATACTGGTTATCAATTCAAGACCGGAACTCACCGACTGGCTCAGCAGCAGAAATTATCAAAACAGTAACTTGTTACTGATGAGTTCCGGAAACTACGATGGACTGGATTTAGTTACCTTTGCGGATTCAATTACCGAAACAAATGTTACAACTTAGTCGACCACTGGCAGTCATCGATCTCGAAACCACCGGGATCAATCTTTCTTCAGACCGCATCGTGGAAATTGCGATCGTGAAAATCATGCCCGATGGCACGCGTACGGAGAAGCACAAGCTGATCCATCCGGAAATGCCCATTCCAAAGGCCTCCTCCGATATACACGGCATTACGGATGATAAAATCAAAGATTCGCCCACTTTCCGCCAGGCGGCCAATGAACTCAAACAGTTTCTGGATCATTGCGATCTGGCAGGATACAATTCGAACCGCTTTGATATTCCGCTCCTCTTTGAAGAATTTCTGCGGGTCGGCATCGAACTGGATATGAAGGGCAGAAGGCTCGTGGATGTGCAGCGGATATTTCACCTGATGGAACAGCGCACGCTCACCGCCGCCTACAAGTTCTATTGTGATAAAATTCACGATGGCGCGCACGGGGCAATGGCCGATGCCGCCGCCACCTGGGAGATCCTGACCGCGCAGGTGGTCCGTTATCCGGAACTGGGCAGTGATGTGGAAAGCATCCTGAAATTCACAAAAGATGAAGAAGTGGTGGATTTCGCACGAAGATTTACCATGGAAAATGGCAGGGAAATATTTAATTTCGGTAAGCATAAGGGACGGAGTGTGGCAGAAGTGCTGAAAGCCGAGCCCCAGTACTACGATTGGATGATGAAGGGAGATTTTCCGATGCATACGAAACAGAAGCTCACGGAAATCCTTAACCGAAGCGTGCTGAAAAAGGATAAAATATAGTGCCATTGGAAAAAATTGTGATCATACCGACCTTTAACGAGAAGGAAAATATAACCTCCATCATTGAAGCGGTATTTTCCCTCAACCAGGATTTCCACATCCTGGTGATCGACGACAGTTCCCCCGACGGCACCGCACAGCTCGTAAAAAACCTGCAAAGCGTTTATCCCGGTCAGCTGTTCCTTGAAGAACGAAAGGGGAAACTGGGCCTGGGCACGGCCTATATTCACGGATTCAAATGGGCCGTCGACAAACAATATGCATTCATTTTTGAAATGGATGCGGATTTTTCGCATAACCCGAAAGACCTCCAGCGGCTCTATGAAGCCTGCAAATTTCAGGGCGCGGACCTTGCCGTGGGCTCCCGTTATGTACAGGGCGGCGGCAATGTTAACTGGCCGATCGACCGGGTGATGCTGTCCAAAGGCGCCTCTATCTATACCCGCATCATCACCTGGATGCCCATCCGGGATCCGACCGCCGGATTTGTGTGTTACAGCAATGAAGTACTCCAGACCATCAACCTCGATAAAATATATTTCACCGGCTACGCATTTCAGATCGAAATGAAATTTGCTGCCTGGAAACTTGGCTTTACCATCAAAGAAGTGCCGATCATTTTTGAAGACCGCAAACTCGGCGTGTCCAAAATGAACAAGGGGATCGTCAAGGAAGGCATCCTCGGCGTGCTGAAACTCCGCTGGCTCGCTGTTTTTAAAAATTACCGCAAACGGGTGAGGAATACCGACGACCCCGTGGTGAATCCTTTCGCACGCAATATCATCGTCGAAAGGGACTAAGGTGAAAAAAGCTTTTGTCCAACTCCATATCGCTGTATTTTTTGCCGGCTTCACCGCCATTCTCGGCCGGCTCATCACGCTGAACGAAGGGCTTCTGGTCTGGTACCGCCTGGTGATCAGCTGCGCCTGCCTCTGGGTACTGTACCTGGCCGATCCGCAACGCGCGAAACCTTCCCGGAAACGCATCCTGCAGGCAGCCGGAATCGGCGTGGTGCTTTGCCTTCACTGGATCACCTTTTACGGAGCCATAAAATATTCCACGATTTCGGTAACGCTGGTCTGTTTTTCCTCGATGGGCTTTTTTACCGCTTTTGTGGAGCCGCTCGTCGTGCGAAGGAAAATCAGGTGGGTGGAAGTGGCGCTCGGATTGCTGGTGATGGCGGGCATCTCCCTCGTATTTCATTTTGATCCGCATTATAAAACCGGGATCATCATCGCCCTGATCACCGCCCTGCTCGCCAGCATATTTCCTGTGCTGAGCGGCCAACTGCTTCGCCATATGGAAGTAAAAGCACTGACACTGTGGGAACTGACCGGCGGGCTGCTGTTTCTTTCAGCTTTCCTGCCGCTCTATCTCCATTACTTTCCCTCCAGCCAGTGGTGGCCCGGTGTCAGCGACTGGTCCTGGCTGATCGTGCTCAGCCTGGTGTGCACCGTGTATGCATTCACGCTGTCGATGCGCGCACTGCAGAAGATATCTGCGTTTACGGTAAATCTCACCTACAACCTGGAACCCATATACGGCATTGCCCTCGCCTTCATTTTTTTTCGTGAGGACAAAGAAGTGAGCCACGGTTTTTACTATGGACTTTCCCTGATTATGGCGGCGATTGTGCTGCAGATGGTGCGGCTGCTGTATCAACAGAAAAAAGAAAAGGCGGTTCTTATGCGGCCTGCGTAGAAATATACCGTACGAGGGTGCGCTTGGCGATGGGCAGCAAGGTTTCTTCCACCGGGAAACTGAGTCCCGTTTCGATCAGATAAACGGCAGGATGAGGCACCCCCGCATTTTTCTTGATCAGGTCCAGTTTGAAATGTTCGTAGGTATGGCTGATGCTGCGCTGCCAGCTGTCGATATATTCAGTGCGCATGCTCCGGTATTTCTCGTCGTGTTTTTCTAAGAAACTCAGCCGGTAGCTGTAGATCCGGGTGGCGGAATCAGCGCCTGCACTCAGAAAGAAATAGCCCTCCTTGATATCCAGGGGGATCAGTCCGATGGGGTGGATTTTTAATTTGTCTTCCACAAATTCATAGATCTCCGTACCGCTGGTGATGAGGTTTTTCATCCGCTCCGCGGAGAAGTTGATGATCTCTTCGAGTTCGGTCATGAGCTCGTCATCCTGGATGATCTGCTCATAAAGCCCCTGCAGTTTTTCTATTTGAATGCCGGTAAGTTTTTTCGGAAAATGTTCCTGCAGGAATTTTTTGTTTTCGCGGAAGGCGACTAGGTTGTTATAGTGAAAGATCACATCTGCGAGCTGGGGATAGAGTTTGTTCTGCCCGAAGTGCTTGTTCACTTCCTGGAGGTAGGCGAGGAGGGTATATTTCTTCAGTTCGAAGTCAATATAGCCATCGGCAAACCAGGTCTCGGATAGTGTTTTCATGGCGGTTGGGTTTTAGTACTTTATTGAATTTACGGAAAATAATTCAAAATTTACCTTTCGCATTCCATCATATCACAAGCGGATACAGGAGAACGCGCGATGCAGCCTTTTTATTACGCTGTCCTTTCGGGATTGAAATTTTCGAGTTCGCGGGCTACTTCGCTGAGGAAACTGGCGCCGAGACTTCCATCGATGATCCGGTGGTCGTAAGACATGGAGAGATACATCATCTGGCGGATGCCGATGGAGTCTCCCTGCGGGCCTTCTATTACCACTGCGCGTTTCTTGATCGCGCCGAGGGCGAGGATCGCCACCTGTGGCTGGTTGATGATGGGCGTTCCGGCGAGGCTGCCGAATACTCCTACATTGGTCACGGTGAATGTGCCGTCCTGGATATCTTCCGGGCGCAGCTTATTGGCCCGCGCATTGGCGGCCAGATTGTTTACCTGCCGGGCCAGACCGGTCAGGTTGAAATTGTCCGCCTGTTTTATCACCGGTACGATGAGGTTGCC
>CAZZYD010000095.1:0-12289 GCA_964658175.1 uncultured Puia sp.
GACATACACACAGAGATTTACCCTGCCCATCATGCCCAACCGACCCCTCCAATTTATATTCATGTTCACTCTCCTCATCTCCATAATCCCTAAAAATACCCAAGAACTAATTCCCTTCTAGACGTGTGTAAGGTAGATCCTGGTGTGATGCTCATCAATAGGACAGTGTCGTCCTGTTTGAATGAAGAGAGGGAAAGAATCTCGGGGAGTAGTTTTCTGTTTGTCACAGTCAAGACTTGAGAGGAACAGAAGAAACGAAAAGATACGTTAAGCCAGAGGCAGGTAATGCAATGGATAGATGGGATAGATGGGATATGGATTTTTAAGGCAGCTCCTGCTGTCGTGTAGCCCGCACCGTCATACTGAGTGTTACCCGAAGGGCTGATCGGAATCGTTGCTCCCGCGCGGGCGAAAAATTTTACGATGATTGAATAGCATCGAAGTCGCCGTGATTTGGTTATCGGAGAGATCCTTCGCCGGTTTCTCATATTAATTCATATCGAAGATCGTTGCGGGCACGGCGCTGTATGACGGGGCAGGATGGAATGGGCTACAACATCCCGTCTCAGTCTCTATAACTTTCTGTTTATCAATTAATAAGTGTATCCATGTAGACCAGCAATATTTCATGATTTTATACCCATTTTCCGCACATTTTTTCATCTGGAAATCAACGTTTGATTTAGTTTCGTTCTTCCTGCCCTATCATCTCCTGAACAGCGCCCTCGGGCGATCGAGAAAACAAACCTTTTTAAAGTTCCGTTATGATCAAGTTGTCGACTTGTGTGAAGTTGCACCGCAGTACAAGCCATGGTCAAAAATCCCTATTTGTTTGCCTTCTGCTGGCAACGGGCTTATTTTTTAATGAAAGCTTTGCCCAGACCTGTCCGGCAGCTGCCACCGGGATCGTTTCCATAGCAGCGAGCCCGAATACCTATTATCCCGGGAGCTCCGGAACGCTGGCGGTGGGTGCGGTTTCGATTGTGCTCGGCGCAGTACCCTCTACGACCTACGGAACATCCCCCATTGCGATCGGTGATCAGTTACTCCTGATTCAAATGCAGGGTGCACAGATCAGTTCAAGTAATTCTATTGCTTACGGAAACGGCACATCAGGATCCGGTTATACGACGACCAATTTATATGCAGGTAAAATGGAAGTTGTCACGGCCGCCAGTGCGGTGCCGACCACGGGTGGTACGCTCACTATTGCCGCACCCGGAACTGTCAATACGTATGCAAATTCTGTTTACGGAACTTTTGGTCAATACACTTATCAGGTCATCAGAATGGCGTCGGCCTACAGTATTCAACTGACCGGAACGATTATCACGCCGCCCTGGAATGGAAAAGTGGGCGGTGTAACAATCTTAAATGCAGGAAAGAACCTGGATTTCAACGGCCAAACGATTAACGCATCCGGCGCGGGATTTCGCGGCGGTGGCGGCCGGCAATTGGGCGGGCTGGGACTAATCACCCTTGGCTTTGCCAATACGGATTATGTAACCGGTAGTGGCAGCAACCTGAATGCCAGCAAGGGGGAAGGGATTGCCGGAACACCCAGATATCTTAACAACGGAGGCACCACTGTTACGGACAATACAGTTGAAGGATTTCCCGCGGGTAGTTATGCGCGCGGCGCGCCTGGCACCGCGGGCGGTGGCGGCACCGACGGAAGTCCGGGCGACAACTCGCAGAATTCAGGCGGCGCGGGTGGTGGCAATGGTGGTGCTGGCGGATTGGGTGGAAACAGCTGGCAATCCAACCTGGCCATCGGAGGTTTGGGTGGAAGCGCTTTTACACAGGCTTCGTCTACCGTTCTCGTGATGGGTGGTGGCGGAGGTGCCGGTTCAACCAATGACGGAACGCCCGCTGGCACAAATGGTTTTGCCAGCAGCGGCGTCGCCGGCGGCGGGTTGGTGATCATCAATGCCGGATTTATTCTGGGTTCAGGAACCATCAACGTGTCGGGCGCAAACGGATTTACCACCGTGCTGAACGATGGAAGCGGAGGCGCCGGGGCCGGAGGTTCTGTGCTCGTGTTAGCCACCAGCGGACAGAGCGGCATCACGGTAAATGCCAAAGGTGGCACCGGCGGCAGTAATACACCGGGCACCGGTGTTGCTCCTCACGGACCCGGCGGCGGTGGTGGTGGCGGCGTTGTTTTATCGAACGCCACCCTGAACGCTGCAACATCTGTCACCGGAGGCGCTGCGGGAACGTCTTTCGCCAATACGACTACCAATTTCGGCGCACTTGCCGGAAGCAACGGCGTACTTACTCAGACCATCGCAATAACGGCAGGACCAAACAAAATCAGGACCTGCCAGAACATCATCGCGCTGCCGGTGATATTGAATTATTTTGAAGTGAGCAACCAGGGTGACAACAACCTGCTTACCTGGTCCACCGCATCGGAAATTAATTTCAGCGCTTTCAAGATAGAACGCAGCAACGATGGCATCAGCTTCGACCAGATCGCTTCTGTACCGGGAAGCAGCAATCCGAACGAACGCACGGATTATGCATATACAGATGCGCTCAACTTTACACCGGGAAATGTGCTGTACTATCGCCTTCGGATGGTGGACATAGATGGAAAATATCAGTACAGCCAGGTGGTTGCCATTCACCTGGATCAGAACAACCGCGAAAAACTGATGATCTATCCGAATCCAACAAAGGGTAGTGTACAGATAGAAATGGTTTCCGATAAAGAAGACCTGGCTACCATGCGAGTGTTCGATAACAATGGCCGCATGCAGTATTCCGGATCCGTGCCGCTCACGAAAGGAGACAATGTATTGCCATTCACGCAGCTGCAAAACCTGCCCAACGGATTTTACATCATTCAGGTAATAATGAACGGAAAGATCTACAATCATAAACTGATCAAACAATAATCCCGTGCGTACCTTTGCTGTTCAAACAGCGATCAATGGAACTTGGCATCAGCACATTTGCAGAAAGAACGCCGGATCAGATAACCGGGATAACGGTCAGCGCTGAGCAGCGTCTGAAAGATCTGATGGAAGAAATCATCCTGGCCGACCAGCTGGGGTTGGATGTATATGCCGTGGGAGAACATCACCGGGCAGATTTCGTGGTATCTTCTCCTGCTATTGTGCTCGCCGCTGCGGCTGTCAAAACGAAAAATATAAAACTGTCCAGTGCCGTTACCGTGCTCAGCTCCGATGACCCCGTGCGTGTTTACCAGGATTTTGCCACGGTGGATCTTTTATCCGGTGGCCGTGCAGAGATCATGGCCGGCCGCGGCTCCTTTATCGAATCATTCCCCCTGTTCGGATATGACCTGGAAGACTATGATGAACTCTTTGCAGAAAAACTGGACCTGCTCGTAAAACTTAACGAAAGCGAAATCGTCAGCTGGGAAGGGAAACATCGTGCGTCCATTGACCACCGGGGCGTATATCCAAGACCGGTACACGGAACCTTGCCGATCTGGGTAGCCGTCGGCGGAACACCCGCCTCGGTGATCCGCGCAGGAAAAATGGGTTTACCGCTGGCGATGGCCATTATTGGCGGAAGTCCCGCGCAATTTGTAAAACTGGTTGAACTCTACCGGAAGAGTTCGGCTGATGCAGGAAAAGGAAAACTTCCGCTGGCCGTGCATTCCCATGGTTATATCTCGAAAAATTCTCAGCAGGCTGCCGATGAATTTTTCCCTTCTTATGCATACGTCATGTCACAGATCGGTCGCGAACGCGGATGGCCACCCACCACGCGGGCCCAGTTCGAAGCAGGCCGTTCCTCCCAGGGATCGCTGCTGGTGGGAAGTCCGCAGGAAGTGATCGACAAAATCATGTTTGAGCAAAAGCTCTTCGGACTTGACCGTTTTCTCCTGCACACCAGTGTGGGCACGATGCCACATCACCAGGTAATGCAGTCCATTGAATTGTTCGGCACTGCCGTGGCACCGGTGATCAGAAAAGAATTGCAGGGAAAATCGCTTGCGTAACGACTGTGGCGGCGCGTTGAAAATGCTATATTTATAAAACACCGGCGCATTGAAAAAATGGGTGTTCAACAAATCAATATGCAAACACGTCGTGATTTTTTACAGCGAATGAGCGGTACGGCAGCCGCGCTGCCTTTATTGAATCTGGGCCTTGCGGCTAAAACAGCTCCTCATGCCGGTCCGGTACTCCGGGTGGCCATCATGGGGCTTGGAAGCTACGGAACGCGGGTGGCCGAAGCCATGCAGTCCTGCACCCGCGCAAAACTGACCGGCGTGATCAGCGGAACGCCGGCGAAAATTAAAGCCTGGCAGACAAAATACAATATCCCCGAACAGAATTGTTACAACTACGAAAATTTCGATCAGGTTGCCCACAACCCTGACATCGACGCCGTGTATATCATTACGCCGAATGCCCTGCACAAAGACCAGGCGATCCGTGTTGCCAAAGCGCACAAGCAGGTGATCTGTGAAAAACCCATGGCGCTCAACGCGGCCGAAGGACAGGAAATGGTGGATGCCTGTAAAGCAAACGGGGTGCGACTGCTTGTTGGCTACCGTATGCATTTCGAACCACATACGCTGGAAATCATCCGTCAGCGTAAAGAAGGCGCTTTCGGAAAGATCCGCTTCTTCCAGGGACTGTCAGGATTCGCGATCGGTGACCCCAACCAATGGCGGCTCAACCGCGCACTCGCCGGCGGCGGATCGATGATGGATATCGGCATTTATTCCGTCAATGGCTCGCGGTACATGACGGGTGAAGAACCTGTCTGGGTCACCGCGCAGGAAACGAAGACAGATCCCGTAAAATTCCGGGAAGGTGTGGATGAAACCATCCAGTTTCAGCTCGGCTTTCCCAGCGGCGCCGTGGCGTCCTGTCTGTCTACTTACAACATGAATAACCTCGACCGTTTTTTCCTCGATGGTGAAAACGGTTTTGCGGAATTGTCTCCGGCAACCAACTACGGCCCGATCAGGGGAAGAACCGACAAGGGCGATCTCAATCAACCCATCACCATACACCAGGCCGTACAGATGGACAGTATGGCCGGCATGCTGTTGCAAAATGAAACACCGGTCGTGCCGGTAGATGGCGCCGAAGCGGTAAGAGACCTCAAAATCGTAGATGCCATTTACAAAGCTGCGAGAACGGGTACGCGGGTCACACTCTGAATCCCGGCACTCCCTTCATTTGTTTCCTAGGTCACGTAAGCTTATTCCTTACGTGATGACGTACTGATGCGTACGATCCACAAAAAATACTATGATCCATGCCAGTAAACCGATGAACCTTACATCGGAATACTGAACGCTAACTTCGATCTTGCCGTATAAACCTTTACGCATGCAACCAGCACAAACCCGCCTGCTCTTTCTCCGAAAAATGAAATGGCTGTTCATCCTGCTTCCACTGGCACTTGTTCTCACAGGTATTTCGTTGATTAAAAAACAGCCGGCGCCTGAAAAAAGTCATCGGACTAATCTGCAGCTAGCGAACGACGTTAGCAAACCAGCCAATCCGCCAGCCAATTTCAAACATCAGATAGCGCTGGTCAACGGCGTGCATATCCACTATGTAATAGGCGGTAAAGGCGAACCGCTGGTGCTGCTGCACGGCTTCGGTCAGAACTGGTATATGTGGAACCGGCTGCTACCCGAGTTATCGAAACATTTTACAGTGATTGCGCCGGATTTACGCGGGGTGGGTGAATCTGAAAAAACAACGGGTGGATATGACAAAAAAAACATGGCGGTCGACATCCACGAGCTTGTAAAAAAGCTGGGGTATACACAAATTAAACTGGCGGGTCACGACATCGGGCTTATGGTCGCCTACGCCTACGCCGCCCAGTTTGGTCCGGAAGTAAAAAAACTTGCGCTGATGGATGCCCTGTTGCCCGGCATTGAACCCGTATGGTCCGACTTCTCGACCAAAGCCTGGTGGTTTGGTTTTTTCGGAAGACCGGTGTCGGGAGATCTCGTGAAAGGGCAGGCCGGTGAATTCCTCACCGATTTCTGGACCGTTGTCGGTAAACCTGATTCTTTTACAAAAGAGGAAAGAGATGAATTCATCCGCGCCTATTCCGTAGATGGCGCCACTACCGGAACCTTCCACTGGTTTGGCGAATTTCCACAGGATGCAATCGACAACCTGTCGTTCAGCAAAACGAAATTAAAAATGCCGGTTCTCACCATCGGCGCTGAATACGGTTCGGCCTCCTTCCTGGCTGAGCATACCCGCGTCGTGGCCGAAAATGTTTCTGAAATAAAAATCATGGGGGTTGGTCACTGGATCGTTCAGGAGAAAACAGACACGGTATTGAAAGGACTGATGGATTTTTTTACGGCCGACTAAATGGTGACAGCATCTGCCAGTTCGCGAAGTCCCTCGAGGTTGCAACAACTGGGTGTGAGGATGATATTATTTCCGGAATTTGCCAGGTAGCGCACCACGAGCGATTCTTCCGACTGGGCACTGTACGCATTTGAGAAAGGGATTTCAGTTTCCGGGATGTGATCGAATGTGTCGTGAATACCGGATTGCTTGATCAGAATATTCTTTAATGCTACCGCCTGCCTGTTTTTCACACTCACGGTGTTGGATACCCCAAACAGTACCGAAGGCTTCGTTTCGAGCCCGATGTTAAAAACATATTGCTCCATTTCCTCAAAATCCAGGTTCTGACAATTGATATAGAGGCAGCCGTCGCGGATGCCCATCACCTTACCACTGTAACGATGTCCCTCAGAAACTGATTTAATAACAATCTGCCCGCTTTCGTGCTCCTTCAGCGTAAAAGGCGTTTTGATGATATTTTTACTGCCGTCCGTTTTCTGATAGTAGAGAAAATAGTTGCCCAGATAATAAGACTTTATTATCTGCAACGATGACTTACTGTACCCGTTGCCGGAAAAAGATCCTTTGGACAGGGTAGCAGCATAGGGATCGTTGGCGCGGGCATTTTCTTTCTGCCAGCCTGACCAGTCCGCAAAAGGCACTTCCAGAAATACCAGCAGCGCGTTGATCTTTATGTATTTCGCCTCCCCGTCGCTCCAGTAACTCTGCAAGGTTTTGCCGCTGATCCAGTTGAAGATCCGGTACTCTCCGAGGTTCGACAAATGACGGATGAACTCAAACACCGTTTGATATTTGAGCGTGAATAGCTGTTTTCCCAACTGCTGGGGACCAATAATCAGGTGCATTTCCACAAGGTCGGGATGGAGCAATACTTCCCGGGTGATCTTCTTATTGATCACCCGCGCAATCAGGTTGAACTGCGTGCGCGTAAACCGATGCCAGCCGGTTTCCCTTGCGCCTCCTTTCAACGCCTGCGCGATGTCAGGATGGCCCTCCAGACTTTTTTTTATTTTACCTGACAGATGCATGTGGTAATCGATAATAGTTAACATCGGGACCCCATCTCCCCCCAATTGCGAAAAAAATCCTTAAAAACTATATATATGCTAAAATATTTATACAAACAGTCCTTTCAGCGATTGCTTCGGTCATTTTTTGACCAACTATATTACCAGGACCTGACCAGGGTCAAATTACTGATTTTCAACGATAAATCTGATTGATAAATTTTCTTTCGACTTAGATTTTTATTGATTTGACTTAATGACATTCATTTCACCAATGAATTTGCTTGCCGATCTATTAACCGGCTTTTAAATAACCAATTTACTGCTTATGAACTGTAAACCGCTTCTCAGGGCAAGCGCTTGTATTCTCCTGTTGTTGGCCTTCAGCCAGCTCCATGCGCAACAAACTCCCATTATACTCAAAGGCAAAATCAGCAGCAAGGATGGCAGTCCCCTGATCGGGGTAACCGTTCGCCTTAAATCAGGACAGGCGAGCGCCGTCACGGATACGGCAGGAGAATTCATATTGAGAAGTCCGGTGACCGCAGGGAGTCTGATTTTTTCCGCTGTCGGGTATGCCGGCAAGCAAATCGAATTCACCGGATCCTCCAACCGATTTAACATCGAGCTGGAAGAATCGGCCAGCGTATTGAAAGACGTGATCCTGACGGGATATCTCAAACAGAAAAAAAGCGATATCACCGGTGCGATTTCGTCTATACGAAACCGTGAATTCAAGGATCAGCCGGTATCAAACGTGGCACAGAGTATCCAAGGCAAGGTAGCGGGGATTCTCGTAACCACACCATCCGGAACGCCGGGTGCAGGTCTGCTCGTGAGCATCCGCGGCGCCAGCAATCCCCTGTATGTGGTGGATGGTGTTCCGATGATCAGCGAAAGCAACTCCTCGCTTTCCACCTCTTATAATACCAACGGGGAAGAACAGGGATCCGGACAAAACATCAGCTCCATCAGCGACATCAATCCGGATGATATCGAATCGATTGAAATACTAAAGGACGCGTCTTCTTCCTCGATCTATGGTTCTCGGGCAGCGAATGGTGTTGTCCTCATTACAACCAAACGCGGCCGGAACGGAAAAACGGAATTCAGCCTGAATAGTTTTGCGGGTGAACAAAGCCTGGCAAGAAAACTTCCCTTCCTCGACAGCAAGGGATTCGTTGCGCTGGAAGAAGATGCGCGTGCACAGGATCTGATTGCTTACAACCGGGATCCGACGCCATTTAACGATGCGTATCCTGGTTTTGATCCGGCGCTGCTGACCAATCCCCTGCCCGACAGCTGGAATACCGGCGTCAATACCAATTGGGAAAACCAGGTTTTTCGGACGGCACCCATCAGCAACCTGCAGTTGTCGGCGCGGGGTGGGAATGACAAGACGAAATTCTTCATGGCCGGTAACTATTTCGACCAGCAGGGGATCGTAATCGATAACTTTTATAAACGCGCTTCCTTCCGCATGAACCTTGATAACAAGGTATCTGAGCGCATCAATATCGGTAGCAATATCGCCTTCACCTATGCACGCAACCGGCGGAGTTTTAATGATGACACCTATACCGGCGTCGTCACGAATGCCCTGGGTGCCTCTCCGCTGATGCCCGTGTACAATGCAGATGGCACTTACTCGGACTACACACAATATCAGGCGAGCTGGCTGAGTGACAACCCGGTAAAATCCGCCAAAGAAGTAAAAGCATTTACAACCAATTACCGTTTCATCGGAACCATATTTGCCGAGCTGGAAATTTTAAAGTCGCTTCGTTTCCGCAGTTCATTCAATACAGATTACACGAGCCTGAACGATGACCAGTTTTTTGATCCGATTACTTCTGACGGATCAGCCGTAGGCGGAAAAGCAATCAAAGGGACCTACCGCAATACCACCTGGCTGAATGAAAATACCTTCACCTATCAGAACAGCTTTGGCAAAAGCCACCTCAGCGGGGTAGCCGGTTTTACGGTTCAGTCGTCACGGTACGAAAAAACTTCCATCAAGGCCCAGGGATTCCCGGAAGGCAGCGGACTCGAAAATATTTCAAGCGCGTCAACGGTAACTTCTGCCACCGCGCTGAATTATGGCTGGGGATTGGTTTCACTATTGGGTCGTGCGGTATATGACTATGACGAAAAATATCTTTTGTCCGCCAGTTTCAGGTACGATGGCTCCTCGCGTTTTGCATCGGGCGCCCGTTGGGGAAGCTTTCCTTCCTTTTCAGCAGGATGGGTGCTGACGAAAGAAAAATTTCTTGATCATTCCGCATGGCTGACAAACCTGAAAGTCCGCGGAAGTTTTGGATTGACCGGCGACCAGGAGATTGGAGATTTTCAGTTCCAGTCTTACTGGACACCATCCAGATATGACGGCAACGCTGGCCTGCGGCCGACAAATATTGGCAACAACGATCTCACCTGGCAGCGGAATAAGATGGTCAACGTTGGTGTAGACTTTGAATTTTTTAACGGAAAAATCAGTGGTTCACTCGAAGCCTTCAAAGGAAACCGGACCAAATTACTCGCGCAGGCGGCGCTTCCATCCACTTCAGGATTTTCCTCCTTTACTACGAACGCCGGAAATATTGAAAACAAGGGACTTGAATTTTCCCTGAATGCCACCCCGGTGAAAAGCCGCCATTTCGGATGGACGATCAGTTTCAACATCAGCTATATCAAGGATAAAATACTTTCCCTTTACAGCGATAATGAGCTGCTGAGCGCCTTTACCGATCTTTTTCCAACGCATATTTTAAAAGTCGGTGAAGCCGAAGGTTCATTCTACGGTTATAAATACCTCGGCGTCGATCCGCAAACGGGCAACCCGAACTATTCTTCGGACGAACAGGTGCTGGGTAAGGCCACGCCGAATTTCTTTGGTGGATTAACCAACGATTTCAAATACAAACACTGGGATCTTTCCGTGTCCACGCAGTTTAGTCTTGGCAATAAAGTGTATAACCTGATCAGAACAACTTACCAGACCCTGGGCTGGAGCGATGGCGGGTGGGATGATAATAATATACTCTATCAGGTGTATGCAAACAACGCAAAAATTGTCAACAAGCGATGGGAAAAGCCGGGCGACAAAACAGATATACCCCGCGCTTCGCTGGTGTTCCCGAACTATGTACAGAACTCATCCCAGTTTCTGGAGAATGCTTCCTTTTTCCGCATCCGGACAGTGAACCTGGGTTACACGATTCGTCCGAAACATCCTGTTGCTTTCAATTCCCTCCGGCTGTATCTCCAGGCGCAAAACCTCTGGGTCTGGACGAAATATTACGGATTCGATCCGGAAGTGAGTTCCAATGGGGGCAGCAATCCTGAAACCGCCGGCGTGGATTATGCCGCCTACCCGCAGGCCAGGACCTTCACGTTCGGTGTAAACTTTAATTTCTAAAAAATTGATTATGCGTTTATATATAGGAATTGTCTGTTTGGTTCTTCTCTCGATGGGATCCTGTAAGAAAATTCTGGATGTCACGTCCCCGAATGCGGTGGACGACGCCTCGGTGATTTCGACCGCCAGCGGCATAAGAAATGCACGCATCGGTATGTACAGCACATTGCAGGATAAAAATTATTATGGTGGTTCTTATCCGCTGGTGGTTGAATGCTACACGGATAACGGCACTACGGGAGGATATGATGTGATCGACCTCAATGACATTGCTGCAAAGTCCATTGAAACGTCCAACCTGTATGCACAGAATATCTATATCGCCATTTATAACAGCATTTATACGGCGAATAAGGTGATCAACAATATCGGCAATGTCAGCGGACTGGCCGACGATGAAAAAAGCAATATACTCGGGGAAGCGCTTTTCATCCGTGCGCTGGGAGAATTTGACCTGCTCCGGTTATTCGGTGAACACTGGGACCTCAGTTCGGCCAACGGCATTTCCATCGTACTCACCACGGACAGCGCAAAATCCAGCGTTCCGCGCAGCACCGTGGAAGCATCCTATCAACAGATACTGACTGACATCAATCAGTCACTCACCGCACTGAATACGTTTAACGGCAATCAATATATCTCGACAACGGCCGCGAATGCGCTGCTGGCCAGGGTATCCCTGTATCACAAAGATTACCCGGCAGCGGTGGACGCCGCCAATGCGGTGATCAGCGATGGAAATTTTTCGTTGTTCGGGCCGTCTGACGTTACGAAAATTTATACAGACCGGTTAACGGCAGAAAGTATTTTCGAACTGAAATTCGATCTGCAGAATCCGAGTGCCTACAATACGCTGACTTATTCGCGCAGCGATGCGCTCCGCTCCGACGTCAATTTCATTGCGTCCCAGGACCTCAACGATTTCTTTATCGGTCGACCGGATGATGTACGCGGGGCGTTGGTCGATACGGTGAATGAAGATCCAAGCATTGAACCCGATGGCCGCACGCAGAAATACCGGGGAGAGACCACGAAAGACAATTCCGGTTTCATTCTGCGGCTGGCGGAAATCTACCTGATCCGCGCGGAAGCCGCCGGCAGAACGACCGGCCTGAACGATCTGAATACCATCCGCACTTCGCGCGGTATGACGGCGCTGGCACCCTCCGATGTTCCGGATGATGCGAGCTACCTCAGCGCCGTCCTGGACGAAAGAAGAGCCGAACTGAATTTCGAGGGTCACCGCTTATTTGATCTGGCCCGGACCGGTATGGTGGAGACCGTGTTGGGTGCCGGCGTGCAGCCGATCTTTCCCATTCCACAAAGAGAAATTGCTGCAACCAATGGCGTCGTAACGCAAAATCCCGGATATTAATTCAGTATGCCAAGAAATCCCCTGACCAGTGTGGTCACCAGTGCTTTTGCCGATGCGGTAAAAAAGGATCCTTCGCTGGAAGCGGAATGTATTGCCTGGCAGAAAAGCCGCCGGGCATTTCTGAAAAATCTGGGATTGGCAACCGGCG
>CAZZYD010000096.1:0-12234 GCA_964658175.1 uncultured Puia sp.
CAGCTGATGCGCCGGGAGGTCGACACAAATTCCGGCGTGAGGTACCAGTGAAAATTATAGCTGCAGATGGTAGCAAAAAAAGTAAAAAAAAGCAGGGGGCGACTTTCGGGCAGGTGAAAAAGATAGGCCGTTTGATAAACCATCATTACAGCGCAAAGGGAAATGTATATACTGCTGTATAAAAAAAAATCAAAAAGTTTTCGGAACACGGGTGAATTTCTTCGGTATAGTTATAAATAATACAACCTGACTGGCTGCAATATTATACTAATTTAAGATAACAACTTTGGGAGATGTGAGCGTATCGCTGGACTTGCCGGCGATATCGATCACCCAGAATTTAAAAATCAGTGTGTCGTTTTCATCACTGCCGGTGGTGAGATATCCCTGGTAGGGGAGTTCCAGGTTATAGGTTCCTTTGGACTGGTCAGGATAATCCGGGATCGGGCTGTTTACCGTATCCGAGCCCGACACATTGAGGGGTGGCTTCTGGTTGATGCGCATGCGCAGCGAATTGAGTGTGCCGCCACTCAGCGATGCACTGCCATTGTGAAAGGTAAAATTGGCTTCAAGATTCGAAAATGAATCGACCGTTTTTGAAATATTATCCAGGGTAAGGGAGGGTCTTCCGCCACTGTTGCTTTTGCTGCAGGCAGCAAAAATAAAGAGGGTGAGAACGGTCACGAAGAAAAAACGCATACGGTGCTTTTGAATGGCACAAAGTAAAGGAATTTGGCGAAATGAATTAGTATTGTGGCACATTTTACTGATTGTTAGCAATCGAAACCAGCCTGCTGTAAACGATGGAAGATGATATTCAATACGATGAAATACCCGGCGGGTTGCCTGCAGGTTTTGAATTTCATGCGCTGCGCATGTTCAGGTTTCAGTACCGGCAAAATGAACTGTACCGCCGCTTTGTGCAATCCATGCACATTCTGCCTGAAACAGTGAATACCCTCGCGCAAATCCCCTTCCTGCCCATTTCTTTTTTTAAAACGCATTCCGTGCGCACGGGTGATTTCGAACCGGAGATCGTTTTTTCAAGCAGTGGGACCACCGGCATGCAAACCAGTGCGCATGCCGTCCGAGACCTCGGCATTTACCGCGAAAGTTTTGTGCGCGGATTCGAACATTTTTATGGCGCTATCGATGGTTACTGCATCATTGGTCTCCTGCCTTCCTATCTGGAGCGGACGGGTTCATCCCTGGTGCTGATGGTGGAAGAACTGATCAGCCTTTCTGCGCATCCCCAGAGTGGATTTTACCTGGATGATTTTGAGAAACTTGCCTCCGTACTGTCCGGACTCGAGCGCGCCGCGCAACCCACCCTGCTGATTGGTGTAACCTTTGCCCTGCTCGATTTTGCCGCGGCCTATCCGATGTCGCTTGTCCACACCATTGTAATGGAAACGGGCGGCATGAAGGGAAGAAAAAAAGAAATCACGCGCGAAGAACTCCATCAGTCTTTATCAGCCGCCTTCGGTATCGAACACATACAGGCGGAATATGGCATGACAGAATTATTATCCCAGGCCTATTCGGTGAAGGACGGTCTGTTCAACACGGTTCCCTGGATGAAGGCCTTGCTGCGGGATGAAGACGATCCGCTCCGCGTGAAAGCCACCGGAGAAGGATTGCTGAATATCATTGATCTCGCCAACATGCATTCCTGTGCTTTTATCGCCACCGACGATATCGGCCGCATCCACGAAAACGGATCGTTTGAGATTCTAGGGAGAATGGACAACAGTGATGTGAGAGGCTGTAGTTTGTTACTGGGATAGTGGGATAGTGGGAGACTGGGATTTTTGGGATTCACGGGGATTGATGGGATGGGATTGAAATTGACGAGTGGGTGGGGTTATGGTTGGCATCAAATTCCAAACGACACAAGGATCGCATATGGCACCGGTACCGATCCATATCCCATACATCCCAAAATCATCCCACAAAATCCCAGTCCTAGAGCGATTGCATAAACTTCAACAACTGGGCGCGTTGCGTGGCGGTAAGTTGCGTGAACTGATCTTTTGATTTCTGCGCTTCGCCGCCATGCCAGAGAATGGCTTCCTCAATCGTTCTGGCCCTGCCATCGTGAAGATAATAGGCGGTACCCGTGGTTTTTTGCAGCAGGCCCAAACCCCACAGCGGTTGTGTGCGCCATTCGCTGCCGGTCGCGAGAAAATCCGGACGGTTATCCGCCAGTCCGTCACCCATATCATGAAGCAACAGATCGCTGTAGGGGTGAATGCGCTGACCACTCAGCTGCGGCATGCCGGGAACGGTTCCGGTGGCCATTGTTGGCCGGTGACAACCGGAACAGTTTACCTGATTAAATAAAATCCCGCCGGCTAGCACGTCATCATCCGTAACATTTCTCCGGGCCGGCACCGCCAGCGTCTGCACATAGAACGTCACATAGTTTAACAGCGAATCGGCAAGCTCCACTTTGGCGTTGGCCGTATCCGTATGCAATTGCTCCTGCGCATACGAACTTTCCTGCGGCGCCACATAACAGGTAACGCCCATATCCTGCTGATAGGCGGTGGCTACCTGCACCAGTAAGGTCGGTGTATTGGCCTTGAGTCCGAATCTGCCGATCACGGTTTCTCCGGTGTGTGAATCATAAACATAATTCGCCTTGCCCACAATGCCGTCGCCATTCTGATCGCCGGCGTCTATAAAGGACAGGATCGTGCTTTCGGGAATATTTTCGAGCAGACCCATACCAATCAGCGGGGGTGCCAGTCTCGGGGAAAGGAAATAGGCAACAGGAATATCCTGATAGGTGTTTGTCAGGGCGTAGACCGGGTGACGCAGACTAACCGTGCTGCCATCAGGGTAAGAGAAAGGAACTTCGGTATAACTGATATTTACCTGCGCTTCGGGTTTGGCACCCAGTACGGCCTGGTCCTGGATTTGGATTCCGAAACCTACGATACCCAGGGGTGCCCCGTGTGCGTCCTTGCCAGCCTGGCTGATGCGCATGAGCAGACCGGAAGTAGCCGACCCGGTGGTCGGCAGCCCTTCGCCATCATTGCGGTGACAGTTTACACAGGATACGTTGTTGAATATCGGTCCGAGACCCGCAAATACCGGAGCAGGCGGCGCAACAAATTTGGCTTCGAAAGTCTGGTCGCCGATTTCATGCACGCGCGCATCCCGCGCGCTGAGCCCGTCCACGGCATGGGTAAGCGCCTGGTAAGAGGCATCGAAATTCGTCGCGAGGCCACCACTCAGGCGTTCGTCATAACCGTTGTCCGGCAGGGATTCGGATTTATGACATCTGCTGAAAGCAAACACCATGCATCCGATCAGTGCTATGATATAATATTTTTTCAATCCTTTATGTATTGAATCATAAAGTCGTTCAGGTCACCTTCCAGCAGGGCCTGCAGGGTGGCGAGCTGCGCCATGGTTTGCTGGATCTGCGGGCGCTGATTATAAATTGCCAGCTCGTAGCGTTCCGTGATATTATCAAAAGAACTGATGGCCGACTGGATCGCCGCTTTCATCTGGTTATCCAGGTTTTGATTTTTCGCTGCCACGAGGTTTGATATTCCCTTGCCGCCATTCACGCCAAGATAAACAACCTGTACGCCGATGATATTGTTTTTAAAATCGATCAGCGTGTTGCTGGAGTACGGCGACTCGGTAATGGTGGAATCGGTATTAATGAATGGCTCGTACATTTTGTTGGTGCCAACCTCTTCACAGATGCCCGCCATGGATGCTACGATGGTTTTAAACAGTTCCAGGCGGGTGGAAAATTCAGTGCTGGTGCTGCTGCCTGCATTGAGCACCTGACTCGAATACAGGGTGGGGGCGGCGGTCCAGCTGTTGTACAGCGGTTGTACATTATTGTATAATATATCACCGGCGAGGCTCACCATATATTGTTTTAACCGTGGCGTAAGATCAGATGCGGTGCGGCCATTGCCTTTTCCGAAGATGATATATTCAAGCGGATGATAACCCCGGAGTGACTGCGGAAGATTGGCCATATCCGTCGTCTCCAGCGGGTTGCTGCTGGCGAGCAAAGAATCCATCTGCTGATAGTCCGTTGGCCAGGTATCGGTATTCGGATCATAATCGCTGGCTTCCACCGGACCCAGCAGAAATCCTTCACACTGCTCCCAGTTGGTGCGGATCCCTTTCCAGGATGATTGTGCAGCCAGGAGATTGGCTTCCGTCGTGGTTGAATTCAACGTGGTGATAGTCGCATTGAGCGTGACGGCCGCATTGGACAAACCGGCGTACTGGCCGATGGCGGTATTGTTTGTAAAATCGGTGATGACGGACGTTTCCAGCGTCGTGAAATCAGATCCTGTACTGCCACCACCATCGTTTGCTTTGTGACAGGCGCTGGCAAAAATGGCCAGCAGGGATAAGGCCGGTAATATTTTTTTCATAATAAATTAAGCTAGATGAATGGTTAACTGATCATTGCTGACCGTCGTTTGATAATGCTGCAGGGGAAGTTCCGCTGGTCCTTTAAGTACATGTCCATCCGGAGCGAAAATACTTCCATGCAGGTTGCAGGTAAAGCCCTTGGGTGTTGGCACCAGCTGGTTTCGCTGATGGGTGCACTGCATCAGGAGGGCTTCATAGGATTGATCTTCTTTTTTTCTGACGGCGATGTCAAACAGCCAGCCTTCGGGTCTTACAAACTGAAGGGGAGCCGTGCTGAATCCCGTGACAGGGATGCTTACCGCATTATTCACAATAGCTGCTTTGATCACATGCGCGGACGGCGTGCAGGAAGAGAGGTTGCCGAGCAATACGCCGGCTGTCGCCAGTAAACAGGCATTGCAGGTGGATTGTAGGAAATGTCTTCTTTGCATACGGATTGATTAACTAGAATGAATAACCGATACCCAGGTTCAATAGCTGGTTGTTTTGCTTGTATGGAAGGGCATTGGGTGGCGGATTGATCACGAGTGCCGGATTTTGCGGGCCCGTGTGCAGCAGCCTGACATCGGCTTTGATCACTACATTCGGTAAGGGCAGGTATCCCAAACCAATCACCAGGTGGGTTTGTTTTTCTGTGCCGTCGTAGATCGCATCCGGAGCGGGTGGAATGGAAGCATTGAGGTCCAGCATCTCCAGTCTCGCGAAACTGATGAACTGGTCTTTGCCATGCTTCTTGTATAACCAGTCGTACGCCAGTTCCACATAAGCGCCATACATGCCTGTCGCCAGGTTCTTTCCATATTTGTTATTGATAAGGCCCGCATCGGGGTAGCGTATGTACACGCCCAGTGCTTTCGCTGAAATCGCATTGTGGCTGTATTGGATATCGCCTTCGCCCAGATACACCGGCGTTCCGAACGCGCCGCTGTTCAGTCCCAGGCTGTCTGAACCCCGGGGACTCAATCCCACGGTGCCGCCCATATATCCTGACACCTGAAATTTGAAATCGGTCACGGCATATTGAAGCGATGCCGTTACCGCCAGATTATTGGCGAGCGCGCTGCTACCCTCGGCCCGGCCGTCGATCAGGCCTGTGCCATGTTCAAAATTGGCGCTGTTCAGTCCGTTCAGTAAAGCAATGCTGTAGTTGACCGGCAGTCGCTCCATCGTACCATAAAATCCGATTCCCAGTTCACGCCAGGTGGCCGGAATGATAAAGGTTTCCACCAGCGGACGCTCCACCCCGTTAAAATTGACGGGCAGATGGTTTTCGTTGAGGATACCGATTCTGGGGACAAATAACCCCGCAACGAGGTATTGTCTTGCATTCAGATTGAATTTGAGGAAAGCCTGTTCCATGGAAACTTCCCCACTGCCTGTTTGGCCGGCAGCAACTTTTGCGTTTTCAAATTCAAGTTCGGAAAAGAAAGAGATCTTGCCCGAAAATTGGTGACCAACAAACAATACGGCACGCTCCAGCGTGGCCACCGATTGCTTCTGAACGAAATTGCGCTGATAAAAAGCACTTCCGTATCCGGAGATCACCGTTTTGCTGGCTGAAGTACCCGCCTGCAGCGAGTCTTCGTTTGTCATGATTAACCGCTGTGCGCCGGTTCTAAAAGGTTGAGCTTCAGAATATAATTGGGCAGTCAGCAATGCCAGCAGGCAAAGCAGTAATGATTTCATGGCGCAAAACAACGGCATCGCGCATCAATCGGCTTACGCAATCGGAAAAAACTCCTTGCCGAATCGGGAAAAAACTTAATTGTTTTACAAAAAAACTTCATTTTGAATCATTTAGACCGCGGCTTGGAACAAAGTTTGTTTATTTGCTGTTCAGTAATAAATACAAAAAATCATAAAACACCGAAAAATGGTAAAGTTTTGTTTTACAATGGTACTGGCACTGATTGCATTTACCGGTATTCAGGCACAGACCGCAGACGAGATCATCAACAAGAACCTGGACGCCCTGGGCGGTAAGGACAAAATTGCGCAGCTGAAATCTGTATACATGGAAAGCAACGTGCAGATCATGGGTAACGACGCACCCAGCAGCACAACGATCCTCAACAACAAGGGATATCGTTTTGAAATGGATATGAATGGCCTGAAGATCATCCAGGTATTTACCGATAAGGGCGGTTGGGCCATCAGCCCCATGGGCGGATCCACCACGGCGCAGGATCTTCCAAACGATATGTGGAAACAAGGCAAGGCGCAGATCGACCTCGGTGGACCTTTGTATAACTATGCTGCCAAAGGCGGTAAGGCAGAATTGCTTGGCAAGGAAGATTCTTCTTACAAAATTAAGCTGACCACTTCCGAAAATACCATCATCACCTTTTATATTGACCAGACAACTTACCTGCTCAGAAAATCGGTACAGTCAGGAAATATGATGGGACAAACCGTAGAGCTGACAACTTCTTTCAGCAACTGGAAGAAATCGGATGCAGGGGTATTATTCCCGTTCACGATTTCCCTGGCGGGCGGACAGTTTGCGCTGACCACGACCATCACCAAACTCGCGACCAACCAGCCGGTTGATCCCAAGATCTTTGATAAGCCAACATCTTAACACAGGAAGTTTCCTTTATAGAAAAAGCCCCGGCATCCAGTGATCCGGGGCTTTTTTCATCGCAGCATTCCGGCGATTTGTCGCAAATCGGATGAACCTAGGGATGGATGGCCGATTTTTACATGCTGCAATCGCATATGAAACAACAATGGTATCGTTCCCGGTCAGTCAATGTCAGCTACCATGTGCTGGCCTGGCTCCTGCTGTTTTCCCTGCCGGTCCTTTTTCACCGCGAGGAGAATTCCCAGAAAATAAACTGGAGTCATCTTTATGCCGCAAAGTCGGTCGTGATCAACAGTTGCTGGATCGCTTTTTTTTACCTCAATGCCAATCTGCTGGTGCCCCGCTTGTTCAGCCGGAAAAAAGCAGGGATCTACCTGCTCACACTGATCGGGTTATTCGGTTTATTTATTTTACTCATCAGCCTCATTTTTCCGGATCCGAAAAAAGGATTCCGGACTGAAATCCTGTTCACGATCTTTCCCTTTCTTTTTATCTGGGCGATGAGCACGGTCTATCGCATCGTCACCGACAAAGTACACACGGATCAGTTGTTCAAGGAAAGGGAAAACGAAAACCTCAAAACAGAATTGTCATTTCTGCGCTCGCAGGTGAGTCCCCATTTTTTATTCAACGTGCTGAATAATATGGTGGCGATGGCCCGGTTGAAATCGGATTTGCTGGAGCCCTCGCTCATCCGGCTCTCCGGCCTTATGCGGTACATGCTGTATGAATCGGATGAAGACAAAGTGCCGCTGGCAAAAGAACTTGACTATGTAGCCAGTTATATCGAGCTGCAAAAGCTGCGCTTCGCAAGGCCGGTGGATATCCGGATGAAGGCCGACGAACCGCAGCAGCAGGCAATCGAGCCCATGCTGCTCATTCCGTTTATCGAAAATGCTTTTAAACACGGTACCGGACTGGTCACGGAGCCCGTCATCGATATTTCACTTACCCTCTCGGGCGACGAATTGTTTTTTCATGTGAAGAATAAATTCAGTCCGGAGGCTTTGCAGGCAAAGGACAAAACCGCCGGGATCGGACTCGCCAACGTGGTGCGCCGGTTGAATCTTCTGTATGCCAACCGCCATGAAATCCGCATCGGTAAACAGGATGGCTGGTTTACGGTTTATCTTCACCTAAAATTATCCACCTGATGCGTTGCATGGCGATAGACGATGAACCCCTTGCGCTTGCCCTCCTGCAGGACAATATCCGGCAGGTGCCCTTTCTCGAGCTGGTTGCTTCGTGCAGCAATGCGATGGAAGCACTGAATCTGTTGCGGACCACCGAGGTGGACCTGATTTTTCTGGATATCCAAATGCCCGGACTTACCGGCCTCCAGTTTTTGCAATCGCTCACGGTTCGACCGATTGCGATCCTGATCACTGCCTATGACAATTACGCGCTGGAAGGATACAACCTGGATGTGATCGATTATATCGTCAAGCCCGCGCCATTTGAAAGGTTTCTGAAAGCCTGCAACAAGGCCAACGAATACTTCCGACTGAAGAATCTGCCATCCAACGGCACAGATGCCAACGCACCGGAGTATTTTTTTGTGCAGTCCGAGTATGGGCTGGTTAAGATCGTCACGGGCGATATCATCGTGATCGAAGGACTTCGCGATTACCTGAAAATTCATTTAAGCGGTGGCAAACCCCTGGTGATACGCATGAGCATGAAGGCGATCGAGGAAAAACTTTCTCCCAAACGTTTCATGCGCATCCACAAATCCTATATCGTGGCCATAGATCGCATCACCTCCCTTCGGAAAGGCTCTGTATTTATCGACAACCTCGAGCTTCCCCTGAGTGAACTTTACAAGGAATCCCTCCTGGCGGCCATCGGCCAGGGTAAGTAAAAGGATGACGCCGAACCGTTGTCCTTTTGGTCGCAGAAAATACCCGGATCGTCTCATTCCACTCCCGATTGCCGCATGCCTGGAATAAATTTGCAGGATCATTACAACCAGCTTTTATGAAAATAGTGTTAGCCATTTTTCTTGCGGTCTTTTCACTGGAGGCCAGTGCCCAGTTTCCGGGAGGCGGTAAGTCAATCCCGAATATGGGACATATATATGGTAAGATCGTAGACAGCAGCGGCAGGGGACTCAGCGGCGCGACCGTCATCCTGCTGCAGTCAAAATTCGATACGGCCACGAAAAAAAGAAAAGATGTATTGCTCAAGGGGCTGAGTACGGGTAATGCCGGTGAATTCAATTTTGAAGACCTGCCGATGTTCGGCACCCTGAAGCTGAAGGTCTCGGAAACAGGATTCAAGGCATATGAACAAACGGTGGTTTTTCAGATGAAGATGCCGGCCGGTGGGGTACCCAAGAGCGGTACGGATCCGGCGGCGGCCGTCAGCGCGATGAGCGGTACGATCAACGGATTCGACAAAGACCTGGGAAATATCAGGCTGCAGCGGGAACAACAGGAACTGGCCGCCGTAGTGGTAACCGCCACCAAGCCGACCATGACGGTAGGGATCGACAAAAAAACATACAACGTGGAAAAGGATCTCGTGAATGCGGGAGGAACCGCCCTCGATGTCATGAAAAATGTGCCGTCTGTGAATGTCGATATCGATGGAAATGTGACGCTGCGCAACAGCAGTCCCCAATTATATATCGACGGTCGCCCGACCACCTTAACCCTTGATCAGATTCCGGCCGATGCCATCGAGAGCGTCGAAGTGATCACCAACCCGTCGGCCAAATATGATGCATCGGGGGGTGGTGCGGGCATACTCAACCTCATTTTAAAGAAGAACCGGAAATCGGGATATAACGGCAACGTGCGGGCCGGCGTGGACAGCCGGGGTGGCATCAATGGCGGATTGAATTTTAACCTGCGGCAGAACAAATTCAATTTCACCGCAGCAGGCTTTGTAAACCAGAACCGCGGCGTCACCAGAGGCACCACCGACCGCGAAAACATTTCTGATACGCCGGTGACCGTTCATCAGACCAACTATGATAAAAATCGCGGCACCTTTGCATTTGGCAGCGTAGGGTTTGATTATTTCGCCACCAACCGGACCACGCTCTCCTTAACCGGTATCAAGGTGCATGGTGAATTCAAACCCATTCAGGCGCTTGACATCAACACCAGCACGGTATATCCCGATCAGACCACCGACGATTACAGCGAGCGCAATACGAACAGCAAAAGAATATTCAATGCAAACGGCCTGCAGGCAGCTTTCAAACACCTGTTTCCGAAAGAAGGCGAAACGCTCACCGCTGATCTGAACTATTTTTCGGGAAAGAATTCAAACCAGTCGCTGTATGTCACTGACTTTTTCAACGACGGGCCGGGATCTTCGGTTGCCGGAATGGAACAGCAGAAAGTGATTGGATCTGGCGCAAATAAATTTTTCACTGTCCAGACAGATTATGTAAAGCCCGTCAATGCGACGACGAAAGTTGAAATGGGCCTTCGCTACAATAACCAGCGGCTGGAAAACCTGAACGACAATTATTACGATACGGCGGGGACAAACGATTTCTACCTGCTGTCTTCCGTGTCCACCAATTATAAGAACACCAACAATGTGTATGCGGGTTATGTATCGTTTACCAGCGCGATCAGGGATTTTGGCTACCAGGTGGGCCTGCGGGCGGAAAGTTCAAAATACAGTGGTGATCTGCTGAATACCAAGGAGCATTTCGGCAACAGCTATCCGATCAGCCTGTTTCCATCCGTATTCCTCAGCCAGAAGTTGAATAACAAACAAACCCTCCAGTTCAGTTATACGCGCCGGATCAACCGGCCGAACTTCTTCCAGCTGATCCCCTATACGGATTATACAGACAGCCTGAACATCACCCGGGGAAACCCTGACCTGGTGCCCGAATTCACTAATTCCTTTGAACTTTCCTATACCAAAAATTATACGGGCAACAACACCATCCTGGGTTCCGTTTATTATAAAAGAACGGACCACCTGATCACCCGCTACCTGGATACGTTTACCAACGTGATTTCCGGCAAGCAGGATATCGTCAATACCTATATCAATGCGAGCCTCGCCACCACGATCGGGGCGGAGCTTACGGCGGTTACTACGCTCACCAAATGGTGGGACCTGACCACCAACATCAACCTGTATAATTCGAAGATCAACACCAGCAATGTCACCGCATCCCAGGCGGCGCTCTGGAGCTGGTTCGGAAAAATAAATACCAATTTCAAGCTGCCGGCAAAATTCAAGTTCCAGATCACGGGCATTTATCAGTCTAAATCGAATCTGCCGGTCAATACGAACAGCGGTCAGATGGGTGGCCCTCCCGGAAGCAGCGGATCACAAAGCGCCTCGCAGGGTTATATCCGGGCGTTCTGGGCGATGGATGCCGCCATCAGCCGGTCATTCCTGAAAGGAGATGCGGGTTCGATCAGTGTTTCCATGAGTGATATTTTCAGGAGCCGCTATTCAAAACAGCATTCCGAAAGCACATTTTTTGTGCAGGATTACGACCGCCTCCGCGACCCGCAGCTGGTGCGCGTCAATTTTACCTACCGCTTCGGGAAAATGGATGTCTCTCTTTTTAAAAGGAAAAACCTGAATACTTCCGGCACCCAGGACGCGATGCAGGGTATTCAGTAGGCGGCTGGTATTATCAGGGCTGTGAAAAACGCATATATTTGCAGCCGAATATGAAACAGGATTTCAGCTCAAATGAAACAGGCGTAACCGGCCAGTACCGCAGCTGGTTTCTCGACTATGCCTCCTATGTGATTCTCGAACGCGCCGTGCCGGCCGTGCAGGACGGATTAAAACCCGTGCAGCGGCGGATTCTGCATGCCATGAAAGAGATGGACGATGGTCGTTTGAATAAAGTGGCCAATATCATTGGCCAGTCCATGCAATACCATCCCCACGGTGACGCCTCCATCGGCGACGCCATGGTAAATATGGGACAGAAAGACCTGATGATCGATACCCAGGGTAACTGGGGCGATGTGCGCACCGGAGATGACGCCGCCGCCCCCCGGTATATCGAGGCGAGACTGAGCAAATTTGCACTGGAAGTTGCCTTCAATGCAAAAATCACCAACTGGCAGCTGAGCTATGACGGCCGGAAGAACGAGCCCGTCGTACTCCCCATGAAATTTCCGTTGCTCCTGGTGCATGGCGCCGAAGGCATCGCCGTGGGACTAGCCACCAAGATCCTCCCGCATAATTTTATAGAGATCATCCAGGCCGCGGTCAAATACCTGCGCGGAAAAAAA
>CAZZYD010000097.1:0-12187 GCA_964658175.1 uncultured Puia sp.
CTATATCTCCAAACGGGCGCACCTGATCTTACCCACGCACCGCGCGCTGGACAAAGCTTCGGAAACATCCAAGGGCCATGAGAAGATCGGTTCCACGCTCAAGGGAATCGGTCCTGCCTATATGGATAAAACCGGGCGAAACGGCTTGCGCGTGGGCGACCTCCTCGACAAAAGCTTTACGACGGAATACATTAAGCTGCGGCTCAAACACCAGCGTTTGCTCGAAAGCCTGCATTTCCAGGAAGATGTTTCGGCTTGGGAAGAAGAGTTTTTTGAGGCGCTTGATTTCATGCGGCAGTTTAAGATCGTCAACGGCGAATATTTTATCAACGAAAAAATCAGCCAGGGCAAAAATGTACTCGCCGAAGGCGCCCAGGGAAGTATGCTGGATGTGGACTTCGGTACATTTCCGTACGTCACTTCTTCCAATACCATTTCAGCGGGCGTATGCACCGGTCTGGGGATCGCGCCACAGAAGATCAAGGAAGTGATCGGTGTCACCAAAGCCTATTGCACAAGGGTAGGAAGCGGTCCTTTTCCGACAGAACTCGACAACGCCACCGGCGACGCCCTGCGCAAAGCGGGCAGCGAGTTTGGCGCCACCACGGGCAGACCGCGCCGCTGCGGCTGGATCGACCTGGTTGCCCTGCGCTTTGCCTGCATGATCAATGGCGTGACAAAGCTGGTGATGACCAAGGCCGATGTGCTGGACGATTTCGACACCCTGGATGTTTGCACGGCCTACAATGTGGATGGCGAAGTGGTGAACGAAGTGCCTTTCCAGCTTACCCGCCACAAACTGGAACCGGTGCTGAGTTCCTTTCCCGGATGGAAAGAAGACATCACTGCCATGACGGAATACGGGCAGCTTCCGGCAAAGATGAAAGAATACATTTCCTTTATAGATAAGAGTCTGAAGGTTAAGGTATCTTATATCTCCAACGGGCCGGCGCGCAAGCAATTGATTGAGCACGGATAAGCCGGAACGGGGCTGGGAAAAATTCTTTTAAAAAAATTTGGCGGATTAAAAACTTCGCTGAAATTTTACAACTTAATCCTATTGGAACATGGCAGCTAAATCTGATAAGGAGAAAAAGGATCCAAAGAAATCCGGACCTGAATCTTCAAAACCTACTGCAGCAAAATCTTCTCCGAAACCCGCCAAGAAGGAATCGGATGAGGATGATTTGGACGATGACGATGAAGAGATGCTGGAAACGCCGGCAAAGAAAACCGGAAAAGCCGCTGCTGCACCGAAATCCAAGAAGAAGGATGACGATGATGATGACGACGATGATGAAGCAGAAGAGGAAGAAGAAGTAGACGACTGGAACAAGCCCGAAGAAGGTGACGAATGGGATCCTGACTTCGACGAATTTGACATCCCCCGGTCCAAGACGAAGAAAGCCGGACCCACGGGAACCGGTCCTAAAAAAGCCGCAAAGGGCACTGACGACGATGACCTTGGCCTCGACGATTTCAAGAGTGATATGTTCAACGACAATTCATTCGATGAAGACGACGACTTTTAATACAGGGTTTTCCTGGCGACGTGAACCGAGTTTTTGTTTCTTTCCCCATAACGGATTTTAAAAAAATCAAGCAGCAGGTATTACACTGGGTTTCCCGGTACGATACCGCTTCTTTTTTGGACAATAACCAATACAGCGGCGCCTTCAACTCACAGGAATGCATAGCCGCTGCCGGAGATTTTGCCAGCGTGCGGGCAAGTGCCGGCAATGCCTTCGAAACCTTAAAGCTTTTTTCCCGGGATCACAACGACTGGCTCTTCGGGCATTTATCCTTCGAACTTAAAAATGAAACCGAAGGCCTGGTGTCGGCGCTGCCGGATCCGATCGGCTTTGACGATCTCTTTTTTTTCGTTCCCGAAATCCTGGTGCTGATAAATCCGGAACGCATCAGCATCGGCCTGCTCAGCCAGGAACACGATGCAGTCTACCGGTCCATCCTTGCCGCCGAACCCAAGACACCTGCCGCCCCTGATTCGGTTTCGCCCATCCGCGCCAGCTATACCCGGGAGGAATACATCAGCATCATCGAAAAGCTGCGCGCCCATATTTTGCGGGGAGATTGTTACGAGATCAACTTCTGCCAGGAATTCCATGCTGAAAAGGCCCTCCTGGATCCGCTGGCGCTGTATGAACGCCTCAACCTCCTGTCACCGGCGCCCTATGCCGCCTATTACCGCAATGGCGAACGTTTCCTGATCTGCGCCAGCCCGGAACGTTACCTGAAAAAACAGCACGATACGCTTACGTCACAGCCGATGAAAGGAACCGGACCGCGCGACCACGCCGACCTGCAGGCAGATACCGCCATCCGCGACCGTCTTGGCAGAAGTGAAAAAGACCGCGCCGAAAACGTTATGGTCGTTGACCTGGTGCGGAACGATCTCTCAAAAATTGCGGAAAAAGACAGCGTGCAGGTGGAAGAACTGTTCAGCGTACAGCGTTTTCCGCAGGTGCATCAGATGGTGTCTACTGTTCACGCCCGGGCACGGAAGGGGATGGACTGGACGGAGATGCTGGCCGCCACCTTTCCTATGGGCTCCATGACCGGCGCGCCGAAAAAAAGGGTGCTCGAGCTGATCGACCGGTATGAAAAGAAAAAAAGAGGTCTTTTCAGCGGTGCCGTAGGTTATGTGACACCGGCCCGGGATTTTGATTTTAATGTGGTGATCCGCAGTATCCTGTACAATCAGGATGCCCAATGCCTCTCTTATTTTGCAGGATCGGGCATCACTTTCGCCAGCGATGCCGCACAGGAATACGAGGAATGTATGCTGAAGGCGGCGGCGATGGAAGCGGTCATAAAAAAACCCTGACCGGAAAGGCCAGGGCTTCTGTACACTGTTATAAACTTATTTTACACCAGCGATCGACTTGGGATTGCTGTCTTCCGTTCCTGCCAGCAAGAGCTGAACCGATTCGTTCAGGATCTGGTATTTGTTGGAAACGAACAATTCCATTTTGTCGGCCGGCAACTGCAGGTCGTAAGTATTATTGGCGCTCGCCATGATCTTGTCAAAATCCGGATTGTACCGGTTGAACTGAGCGTCATCCATCAGTACGTATTTGGCGATGATGCTCGAGTGGTATTTTCCGGATACGGCGACCGTTTTGGTGGCTGCCGCTTCTTCCTTGCTGATATTGCGGGTGAACACATACATGGACGAACCCGTGAGCTGTTCGGTGGCTTCCGCCTTGGTGAGGGTGGTTACGCCGCCCTGGCCTTCAAAAATATAGTGGGTGCCGATGAACTTCTTGACATGATTGCGGGATTCTGCCGGAAGATAGTACTGGAGGTCCCAGAAATTGCGGCTATGGCTTTTTTTGATGGCGCTGTACACATGCGCAGCTCCGCCGTTGTAGGCGGCAATCACCAGCAGCCAGTCTTGCAGATCGGTATACAGATCGCGCAGATACAAGGCAGCGGCCCGGGTGCTTTTTACATAATTCCGGCGTTCGTCCACTTTGCGGGTTACTTTTAATCCAAGTACGCGAGCCGTAGCGGGCATCAGCTGCCAGGGACCCACGGCGCCCATCCAGCTGACGGCGGTAGGCTTCAGCTGTGATTCGATCACAGCCAGGTATTTCAGTTCACGGGGAAGGCCGTACTGCGTCAAAATACCGTCGATCAGGGTAAAATAAGGACGGCCCCAGGCCTTCATATCCTGCAGATCCCGTCCATTCTGGTAAATATAATCCTGTACGAAGCTAAGGGCTCTCGGGTTGAGCTTGGCTCCGTTTGCACCTGTCACTGAAGTCAGGAAAAGGTCATTGAATGCCGCTTTAACGTTGCTGGTATCAATCGGAAACCGAACCGATACGAAGGTTTTATCCCTCTTTGCATAATGGGCATCGGCTGCCATCATCATTCCAACAAAAGCGAATCCCAACAGTAAAAGTTTTTTCATTTCTTTTAATGTTTACAGAAATTTATAAACCGGAAATACGATCTATAAATCTTTCAAGGGATGGATCACGGATTGATCGGAATTTCGAAGGATTGGTGCCGCTCCATGAGATGGGCAGCGAACTGAATCAAAGATAACTCCTGGAATCGGTTTGTCATAGCCTGGATACCAAAAGGCATGCCATTTGTATGCTTAAAAAGGGGGATAGAAATGCCCGGAATGCCCGTCAGATTTGCGTAAACAGTATATATATCAGCGAGATACATCGCGATCGGGTCGTCAGACTTTTCGCCGGAGCGGAAAGCGGTCGTGGGCGCAGTAGGAGAAATGATTATATCAAAGTCGTTGAATATCAGGGCTGTTTTAGATACTAAAATTTTGCGAATTTTTTGGGCCTGGGTGAAATAGGCGTCGTAGTACCCGGCGCTCAGTACAAAGGTTCCGAGCAGGATCCTCCTTTTCACCTCTTTTCCAAATCCTTCAGACCGGTTCCTGGCGTAAAATCCGGCGATGGAGGGTTCGGCTTGCACACTCCGGTGCCCGTAGCGCACCCCGTCGAACCGGCTGAGGTTGGAAGAGGCTTCTGCGGTCGTTAATATATAATAGGCGGGAACGATGTAGTCGATCAGGTCGAATTCAATTTCGCTGACCGTATGTCCTTCGGACTTCAGCTTTCCGATAAAATCCTGGATACCGGATTTGATTTCAGGATCCAGGGAAGGATGGTGGAGGGCTTCCTTCAGCACGGCGATGCGCAGCTTGCGGTCCTTATTGCCGGGTTCGGTGAAAACAGGGACGGGCATCCGTGCCGAAGTACTATCCAGGGGATCATGACCCGCCAGCACTTCCAGCACCAGGGCTATATCGGCAATCCGGGTTCCGAAGATGCCGATCTGGTCAAAAGAGGAGGCGTAGGCGATCAGGCCATACCGGGAAATCCGGCCGTAGGTTGGTTTAAGTCCCACCACGCCGCAGAAATCTGCCGGCTGGCGAACCGAACCGCCTGTATCGCTGCCGAGGCTGACCATACAAAGACCCGCCTGTACGGCCACGGCGGACCCGCCGGAGGAACCGCCGGGCACCCGGGATTCGTCGAGGGCGTTCTTTACTTTGCCATAGACAGAGTTTTCCGAGCTGGATCCCATGGCGAATTCGTCGCAGTTCAGGTGTCCGATAATGATGGCTTCCGCGTCCAGCAGCCATTGGACGGCCGTAGCATTGTAGAGCGCCGTAAAATTTTCGAGCATGTGGGAGGCGGCGCTAACGGGATGGTTTTCGTAGCAGATCACGTCTTTGATACCGACGATCACGCCATGCAGTTTGCCCATCTCTTTTCCGGCGGCGCGTTGTTCGTCGAGCCGGCGGGCGGCCGCACGGGCTTCGTCTGCATACACCTGAACAAAGGCATTCAGTCGGGTCAGGCTGCCGATGCGGTCGAGGTAATGATCCACGGCGGCAGCACAGGAGAGCGATCCCTCTGTGAGCGAGGCATGATAATCATGTATGGAAGAAAAGGAAAACACGGCGTAGGTCGCATCCACAGTTCGCCGGAGCTAGTTGTTTATGCCGGGGTTGTTGTTTGGGGTGGTCGTTGTCGTTGGTGTGACCGGCGTGGTAGTGGTGGCCGTCGGACGCGGAGCCGGTGGTTCATTCATCCCGTCTTCAAATTCCTTTTTTACATTATTTTTCGCGTCGTTGAATTCGCGCATACCCTTACCGATGCCGCGCATGAATTCCGGAATCTTTTTGCCGCCGAAGAGGATCAGCACGGCCAGAATGATCAGGATCCATTCGCTTCCGCCGGGAGCGGAGATCAGAAAAGTTGGATTGATGTTCGACATATGGAAGAATTTAAGGGGCAAAGTTAGGTTTTTTGATGGGTAAGTGGGGATTATTAACAGGTGGTTATTTATCTCATTGTTTCACGCAAAGACGCCAAGGAGCGCCAAGACGCAATCGGTTATTGAATGAATTATAACAAGAAAGGTGCAAGGAATTTTATCCTTTGCACCTTTCTTATGTTTGAATCCTGATTCTTAAATTTCTTTGCGTCTTTGTGCTCCTTGGCGTCTTTGCGTGAAACAAAACAACAACTAGGAAGCCATTCTCTTTTCCTTGATACGCGCGCTCTTGCCACTGCGTTCGCGCTGGAAATATAATTTGGCGCGGCGTACGCGGCCCACTTTGTTTACGGTAACAGAATCGATGTTCGGAGAGAGGGAAGGGAAAGTCCTTTCCACGCCGATGGAATCGGAGATCTTCCGCACGGTAAAGGTAGCCGTAGCACCCACTCCCTGGCGTTTGATCACGTCTCCCTTAAAACTCTGGATACGTTCTTTATTGCCTTCCACAATTTTATAGTTCACGGTGATGTTATCGCCGGCCTTGAATTTTGGGAACTGCTTTACGGTTGTTAACTGCGCGTGTATGTATGCAACTGCCGATTCCATAACATTATTTTTGGGGATGCAAAAGTAAGTACCTTTTAGGTAAAATCAAAATAAAGCCTCGCCTATCCATCCGGATGATCAGCGCGCCACGTTTACTGCTCTCTTTTCCCGGATCACCGTTACCTTGATCTGACCCGGATAGGTCATTTCGGTCTGGATTTTCTGGGCTATTTCAAAACTGAGTTTATCGCTGTCGCCATCCGAAACGCGTTCTGATTCAACAATGACGCGCAATTCGCGGCCTGCCTGGATGGCATACGCCTTTTCCACCCCCGGATAGGTCATGGCCAGGTTTTCCAGGTCCTTGATACGCTGGATATACTGCTGCATGATTTCCCGTCGGGCACCCGGACGGGCACCGCTGATGGCATCGCAGGCCTGTATGATCGGGGCAATCACATATTGCATTTCGACTTCGTCGTGATGGGCGCCAATGGCATTGACCACCGCCGGGTTTTCACCATATTTTTCAGCCAGCTTCATACCCAGCAGGGCATGGCTCAGTTCGCTTTCTTCATCGGGCACTTTGCCGATATCGTGTAATAAACCGGCTCGTTTAGCCAGTTTGGGGTTCATTCCGAGTTCGGCGGCCATGATCGCGCAGAGGTTGGCGACTTCCCGGCTGTGCATCAGCAGGTTCTGACCATAAGAAGAACGGAACCGCATTTTACCGACGATGCGCACCAGTTCCTTATGCAGTCCATGAATACCCAGTTCGATCACGGTTCTTTCTCCGATTTCAATCACCTGTTCGTCGATCTGGCGTTTGGTTTTTTCAACCACTTCTTCGATACGGGCCGGATGGATACGACCATCGGTAACCAGTCTTTGCAACGACAAACGGGCAATTTCCCGGCGCAGGGGGTCGAATGATGACAATACGATGGCTTCAGGGGTATCATCCACAATCAGATCCACGCCGGTTGCCGCTTCGAGGGCGCGGATGTTCCGGCCTTCCCGGCCGATGATCTGTCCCTTGATTTCATCGCTTTCCAGGTTGAATACGGTGATCGAGTTTTCGATCGCCTGTTCGGCGGCTGTTCGCTGGATACTTTGTATGATGATTTTGCGCGCTTCCTTATTGGCTTTCTGACGGGCATCATCAATGATTTCCTGCTGGATGCCCAGGGCCTGCGTATGTGCCTCCTGGCGAAGACTTTCTATCAGTTGCGCTTTGGCATCTTCCGCAGAAAGGGCAGCGATTTTTTCGAGCCTGCGGATATGTTCTTCCTGGTGTTTTTCGAGTTCGGTGCGTTTCAGGTTCACGACATCGATCTGCCGGTTCAGGTTTTCTTTGATCAAATCGTTGTCCTTCACCTGTTTATCCAGCGAATCCATTTTCTGGGTGAGACCCGTTTCCTTCTGTTTGATCCGCACTTCGGATTCGTTTATTTTCCGGTTGCGGTCAAGCACTTCCTTTTCATATTCTGACTTGAGCTGAACGAATCTTTCCTTGGCTTCGAGAAGTTTTTCCTTTTTTAAGTTTTCTGCTGAAATCTGTGCGTCTGAAAGGATTTTTTGGGATTGTTTGCCGGCGTCTTCAACCTGTTGCCGGGTGTTTTTGGCGAAAATCAGTTTACCCGCTATGATACCTACTACAAGCGCAGCCACTCCTATGATGGATGTTATGACAGTTGCGTCCATTATGTCTTAGATTTAAAATGTTCAAAATCATATGTTTTTTCCTTCGGCTGCCTCAAAGACAGCCGGATTGATTGCGGACGAAGATAGGAAATTTGCCCAAGGGGCGTGCATATCTGCTTTCAGCTGAGCAGGCGGTCCAGCTGCTCTTCCATTTTGTTGAGCGAAGCGGCCATATCGCCCGGAACGGGGAAGCCGGCATTGGAAGGATCAGCTGTTTGGGTGGCATACCAGAGGATCACCATGGATACATAGTCCTGCATGTCCTTGCCTGCGAACTGGGTTTTGAATTCGATGATCTTGTCGTTGATCAGCTTCAGCGTTTTTCGAACCGTTCCTTCATCAGAGGGACTGATCTTGATCCGGAAAGAGCGGTCGGCGATCGTAATATTAATCGGAATGAGTGCGTCCATGGCGTGCTTAATCGTTTAGAATGGTAATGCAACGGTCGATTTCCCGTACGTACTGCGACAATCGTTTTTCCAGGTCCTTTTTTTCCGAACCATCCATCGTATGACCGGATATCCGGCTGACGGCCGTCTCCTGGCGGCTGCGGTCCAGTTCCTGGCCGAGCTGGTGGATGCGGGTGGTGAAGAGCAACTGCTCTTCCCGGAACTTTTCATTCTCCTTTTGCAGCTGTTGAAACTGTTTGGCCAGCAACTGGAATTTATCCTGAATCCTTTTCAACTGATTTTCCGATGCCTGCATGGAATAGGTTTTATGCAATGATAAGAAGAACCCTTTATTTCCGGATCGTTGCCTGGAGATCTTCTTCCACGGATTTCATGATCCGGTTCATCATTCCGTCGATCTCTTTGTCGGTAAGCGTTTTTTCAGCATCCAGGAAAGTAAAACTCATGGCCATGGATTTTTTTCCGGGACCCAGCTTCTCGCTTTCAAAAATATCGAATAATTCAACTTTTTGCAATTTATTCAAACCGATGCGGCGGACCGATGCTTCGACCGCCTGGTATGGCACTGATTTCTCCAGTACCAGCGCCAGGTCACGCTGCACGGGCAGTTGCCGGGGAAGTTCCGCATACAGGATATGACCTGCGGCTGATAAACGAATGAGCTGATCCCAGTCAAAGCTGGCAAAGTAAACCGGCTGGCGGATATCGAAGCGCTGCAGGGTGCCGGCCGCGACGCTACCGAGTTCGACCACCCGCCGTTCCTGCACGGTATATTGTAAGCCCTCGCTGAATCGGCTATTGGCCGCCGTCGTCCATTGCCCTTTCGCCAAACCCGTTAGTCCCAGCAGCGCCTCCGCCACGCCTTTCATATAATAGAGGTCTGAAACGATGCCTTTCGATTTCCAGGAAACCGGTACCGTATCGCCGGTGATATATAGGCAGAGCTGGTTCGTCTCTGTATATTTTCCAGCGCCCTCGGTACGGTATGACTTTCCGAATTCAAAAAAACGCAGCGCCGTGTTTTTGCGGTTTAGATTCCAGGCGATGCTTTCCAGTCCGCTTTCGAGCAGGGAGGGACGCATCATATTCAGGTCGGCGCTGAGGTTATTGATCATCATCACCGCGTGTTCCAGTTCAGCAGGCGTATAATAAGCGCTGTTGGTGATGGAGTTGGTGAATATCTCAAAAAATCCCTGACCGGTAAGGTAACCACCGACTTTATCTGCATAACCCGCGGTTTCCATGTCTGCCTGCACAGAGGGAGAAATGGAAATCGTGGACGGGATGTCGATCTGGTCGTATCCATCGATGCGCATGATTTCTTCCACGATGTCGGCGGGCCGGAGAATATCTGTTTTATAATAGGGCACGGCCACCTGGATCGCTTCCGCCTGTTCGCTGAGGATGTCAAAACTCAGGGCGCGTAAAATGGAGAGGACGGATCCGGCGGGGTATTTCTTTCCGCTGAGCCGCAGGAGGTAATCGTAGCGCAGGACGATCGTTTGTTTTGCTTTTGGATCAGGATAGACGTCGATGATATCCGAGGTGATTTGTCCCCCGGCCAGTTCCCGGATCAGTCCAGCTGCTCTTTTTAACGCATCCACAGTACCTGATATATCCATGCCCTTTTCAAAATGTGCGGCGGCGTCGGTGCGGAGGCCAAGGCGCGAGGCCGTTTTCCGGATCGTTGTTGGATTGAACCACGCACTTTCCAGAAAAATGGCTGTCGTATCATTTTTTATTCCGCTGCGCAAACCTCCAAATACCCCAGCGATGCACATGCCTTCTTTTTCGTTGCATATCATGAGGTCGTCGGCATGAAGGGTTCTTTCCTTTTCGTCCAAGGTGATGAATTTGCTGCCGGCAGCAAGATTTTTGACGATGATCTTATCCCCGGCGATGGCGGCGGCATCGTAGGCATGCAGGGGTTGTCCCATTTCCTGCAACACGTAATTGGTGATGTCCACGATATTGCTGATCGGGCGTATGCCCACGGCTTTCAGTTTTTCCTGCATCCATACCGGCGATGGGCTCGTGACGATGCCCTGAATGGAAACACCGGAATACCTGCCGCAGTCCTTCTCATTTTCAATGCTAACGGTGACAGGTAGCCGTTTTTGATCCACCGAGAAGGCGTCCAGGCGGGGGGATTTTATCCTCACCTCTTTGTTCCCGTGGTGTGACAGGTATGCACATACGGCGCGCGCTACGCCCAGGTGGCTCATGGCATCCATGTGATTCGGCGTCAGTCCGATCTCGTAGATCCAATCCGTATAGGGTTTGAAAAAAAGGCTCACGGGCGCACCGGCGGCCATTGAATCCGGCAGCAGATAGATGCCCGCGTGACTATGGCCGATGCCGATTTCGTCTTCGGCGCACAGCATGCCACGACTTTCCACCCCGCGGATCTTTGCCTGTTTGATATGGATCGGGTCGCCGGTTTCGGGATAGAGCGTGGTGCCGACCGTGGCAACGATCACCGTCTGGCCCTGCGCCACGTTGGGTGCTCCGCACACGATCTGCAATAGTTCAGCGCCGCCCGCGTTAACGGTTGTAACTTTCAGCTTATCGGCATTGGGGTGCGGTTCGCAGGTGATGACTTTTCCGGAAACTAGTCCTTCCAGCGAACCTTTGATGGATTCATACCGGGAGAGGCTTTCTACTTCCAGACCGATGGAAGTAAGTATTTTGGATAATTGTTCCGGAGAAGGAACCTGAAGCAGATCGTCGGGAAAGAACTCACATACCCATTGATAACTGATCGTCATACTGCTGCCCGCTTTTTAATGAATGGCAAATATAGTTTTTATGATGGCTGTTTATAACTTAGCACAAAATTTGCAATCTTCCGTTTACTTGCCATCCTGCTAACAAATGAATATGAAAAAAACGCTCACCACCCTCCTGCTCATTGTTTTTATCGCCGCCGGTTGCGGACCTGTTTACGTGGTTCAGTCCACGAACCCGCCGCCTGCGCAACCACCTGCGGAAGAACTTTCCTATCAGTCCTTTTATGATGACCTGTCGCCCTATGGTAACTGGATCGATTATCCCGGTTATGGATATGTGTGGCAGCCGGATGTGAGCCAGGATTTCAAACCATATGCAACGGATGGCGACTGGGTTTATACGGATGCGGGCTGGACCTGGTCGTCCGATTATCCCTGGGGCTGGGCTGCGTTTCACTATGGCCGCTGGTTCTACGATGGCGGTTATGGATGGATGTGGATTCCCGGTAACGAATGGGCGCCGGCCTGGGTTAGCTGGAGAGGGAATAACGATTATTACGGATGGGCGCCGCTGGGACCCAATGTGAGTGCGAATGTGGGTTTGTATTCCTACAATCCGCCTTCGAACTACTGGAACTTTGTTCCAAACAGTTATATGGGCCGTCCGCAGGCCCGGAATTATTATGTGAATGAATCCAGAAATGTCACGATCATCAACAATACCACGATCATAAATAATTACTCCGGACAAAACCGGAACCAGGCGAGTTACGCCCCGGGCCCGGACGTAAATCAGGTGGCTCGTTATACCGGTGCGGCCATCAGGCCCGTTCCGCTACGCCAGGCCAATACGCCGGGTTCCCGCGTGAGCGACGGACAATTCAACATTTACCGCCCACGCGTCAATGCTGCGCCCGCTAATCAGCCGAGTACCAATATCCGTCCTGCCCGCGTACAGAATTACGGCAATAACCCGCGCGCCAACAGCGGCGGCAATCCGCAGAATTCCAATCCGCT
>CAZZYD010000098.1:0-12012 GCA_964658175.1 uncultured Puia sp.
TTGCCTCCGGCGAGACTAGACCGGAAGGCCAACGTTTTTTCGAAGACAATGCTGAAATGTGCCATAAATTCGCTACTTTTGCCGTCCGTTTCTGACAACTATAATAAGATAGAAAGCATTCAGCACAATATAACATCGTATTAATCAATGCTTTGCGAATTCCATGAATTCTCAGGGTATTTTTTTGTTTTCAGGTGAACGATAGTTTGAACATTTTAAAAAAAGGATTCATAAACTATGTCTTCCACAAAGCTACAATCCAGGGTAAATTTCGGTAAGATCAAGCACCTTGCGGAAACACCCGATCTGCTCGAAGTTCAGATTCAATCATTTAAAGAGTTTTTCCAGCTGGAAACCACGCCCGACAAACGGAACATTGAAGGCCTGTTCAAGGTGTTCAAGGAGAATTTTCCGATTACCGACACGCGGAACATCTTCATGCTGGAATTCCTCGATTACTTTATCGATCCGCCCCGTTATACCATCGAAGAATGTATGGAACGCGGCCTCACCTACGCCGTTCCCCTGAAAGCGAAACTCCGCCTCAGCTGTAATGACGAAGAACATGTCGATTTCCAAACGATCGTACAGGATGTATTCCTCGGCAATATACCTTACATGACCCCGCGCGGCACCTTTGTGATCAATGGCGCCGAACGCGTCGTGGTATCCCAGCTGCACCGTTCACCAGGTGTATTCTTCGGACAGTCGATCCATCCGAACGGCACAAAGATTTATTCCGCCCGCGTCATCCCTTTCAAAGGTGCATGGATGGAATTTGCGACAGACATCAACAACGTGATGTTTGCCTATATCGACCGCAAGAAAAAATTCCCGGTGACCACCCTGCTCCGTTCCATCGGGTACGAAACAGACAAGGACATCCTCGAACTTTTCGGCATGGCCGACGAAGTGAAAGTCGACAAGAAATCATTGCATAAACACATCGGCAAAAAACTCGCCGCCCGCGTTCTCAGAACCTGGGTGGAAGATTTTGTGGATGAAGATACCGGTGAAGTCGTTTCCATCGAACGCAACGAGATCGTGCTTGAACGCGATACCGTACTCGACGAAGAAGCCATCAGCCTGGTCATCGATATGGATGTCAAGAGCGTCTTCATCCAGAAACAGGATGTGGGCGGCGATTATGCCATCATCTACAATACCCTGAATAAAGATACTTCCAACAGCGAACTGGAAGCCGTTCAGCATATCTACCGCCAGCTGCGCGGTGCAGACGCACCCGACGATGAAACCGCCCGCGGCATCATCGACAAGCTGTTCTTCAGCGACAAACGTTATGACCTCGGTGAAGTGGGTCGTTATAAAATCAACCGCAAACTGAACCTCGATCTGCCCCTGACGCAGAAAACGCTTACCAAGGGCGATATGATCGAGATCATCAAATACCTCGTGCGCTTAACCAACGGTAAGGCAGAAATCGATGACATCGATCACCTGAGCAACCGTCGCGTCAGAACCGTGGGTGAACAACTCTACGCCCAGTTCGGCGTCGGTCTCGCCCGTATGGCCCGCACCATCCGCGAACGTATGAACGTACGCGACAATGAAGTGTTCACGCCGGTGGATCTGATCAATGCAAGAACCCTTTCTTCCGTGATCAATTCCTTCTTCGGTACTTCCCAGCTCTCCCAGTTCCTGGATCAGACAAACCCACTGAGTGAGATCACGCACAAGCGTCGTATCTCCGCACTCGGGCCCGGCGGTCTGAGTCGTGAAAGGGCCGGCTTTGAAGTTCGTGACGTGCATTACTCCCACTATGGCCGGTTGTGTACGATCGAAACGCCGGAAGGTCCGAACATCGGTCTGATCTCCACGCTCTGCGTGCATGCGAAGATCAATGAGATGGGCTTTATCGAAACGCCCTACCGGAAAGTGTCCGAAGGAAAGGTGAATATGAAACAGCTCACCTACCTCAGTGCGGAAGAAGAAGACATCGCCAAAATCGCCCAGGCAAATATTCAGTTGGATGATAAAGGGAATTTCGTCGAGGACAAGATCGTTTCCCGGCAGACCGGCGACTTCCCGATCCTCGAAAAGAATGAAGTGGAATACATGGACGTGGCGCCAAACCAGATCGTTGGTCTGAGTGCATCGCTCATCCCCTTCCTCGAACACGATGATGCCAACCGTGCGCTGATGGGTTCGAACATGCAACGCCAGGCTGTGCCGCTGATCCGTCCGGAAATGCCGATTGTCGGTACCGGTCTGGAAGCAAAAGCTGCCCGTGATGCGAGGATCCAGATTCACTCTGAAGGCGAAGGCGTGGTAGAGTTCGTGGACGCCAATGAAATCCATGTGCGCTACGAAAGAAATGAAACACAGAAGCTCGTCAGCTTTGAAGACGACCTGAAAATATACCGCCTGACCAAGTTTATCAAAACGAACCAGGAAACCTGCATCAACCTGAGTCCCGCCGTCAAGAAAGGACAGAAGGTGAAAGAAGGGGATTTCCTGACCGAAGGATATGCTGTTCAGCAGGGCGAAATGGCCCTCGGCCGCAACCTGAAAGTGGCGTTCATGCCATGGAAAGGCTACAATTTCGAAGATGCCATCGTGATCAGCGAAAAAGTAGTACGCGAAGACCTTTTCACCTCCGTGCATATTTCCGAATATGAACTGGAAGTGCGCGATACCAAACTGGGTGAAGAAGAACTGACCCCGGATATTCCAAACGTTTCCGAAGAAGCCACCAAGGACCTCGACGAAAACGGTATTATCCGTGTCGGCGCCCAGATCAAGGAAGGCGATATCCTGATCGGTAAGATCACACCAAAGGGTGAAAGCGATCCGACGCCGGAAGAAAAACTATTGCGTGCGATCTTCGGCGATAAAGCCGGTGACGCCAAAGATGCTTCCCTCAAAGCGCCAAGCGGTACGGAAGGGGTCGTGATCAGCAAGAAACTTTTCCAGCGCGCGAAGAAAGACAAGAATGCGAAAGTGCGTGAAAAAGCAGTGCTCGACAAGATTGAAAAAGTGCACGAGAAAAATGAAGTCGACCTGATGGAAGTGCTGGTGCAGAAACTGCAGGTACTCCTCACCGCCCACACTTCTGCCGGCGTGAGCAATAATTTCGGAGAAAGCCAGATCGGCAAAGGCGCGAAATTCACCCAGAAAAACCTCGGTGGCATCGACTACCTCAATGTGAATCCACTGGGCTGGACGGGCGATCCGAAAACAGATGAACTGATCAACGTACTCCTCCATAATTACAATATCAAGTACAACGAGGAGCTTGGCAGATACAAGCGGGAAAAATTCAATATCTCCATCGGGGACGAACTTCCTGCCGGTGTGTTGAAACTCGCCAAAGTATACCTTGCCGTAAAACGTAAGCTGAAAGTGGGTGATAAGATGGCCGGACGCCACGGAAACAAAGGGATCGTTGCCAAGATCGTTCGTGCGGAAGATATGCCGTTCCTCGAAGACGGAACGCCGGTTGATATCGTACTCAACCCGCTCGGTGTACCATCCCGTATGAACCTCGGCCAGATCTACGAAACCGTACTCGGATGGGCCGGTGAAAAACTGGGGCTGAAATTTGCCACCCCGATCTTCGACGGTGCTACCGTGGATGAAATCGCCGACCATATTGCCCGGGCAGGCCTGCCGGTATTCGGACATACCTATCTCTATGATGGGGAAACCGGTGACCGCTTTGACCAGAAAGCTACCGTGGGTATCATCTACATTATCAAACTCCATCACATGGTGGATGATAAGATGCACGCGCGCAGCATCGGGCCATACAGTCTCATTACCCAACAGCCGCTGGGTGGTAAGGCACAGTTCGGCGGACAGCGTTTCGGAGAAATGGAAGTGTGGGCCCTCGAAGCCTACGGTGCTTCCAACATCCTCCAGGAATTGCTGACCCTGAAATCCGATGACATCATCGGTCGTGCAAAAACCTACGAGGCGATTGTGAAGGGTGATGCGATCCCAAGAGCAGGTATTCCTGAATCATTCAATGTATTGGTTCATGAACTCCGCGGACTGGGTCTCGACCTGAGATTTGATTAATCGATTGATCTCAAAATAATAAAGCCCTCCATATTTACATGGAGGGCTTTTTTTATGAGATGGTCTTCAGCCGGAGGCTGCTATAATTTACTCTTCAGGAATTTCCCCACGCCTCTTCCGGCAACGGCATATGATTCTTCCAGGCGTGCGCCGGTGTCGTAATCATTGCCCCAGAACGAACGGCCCGGCGCCTTTGACACGGTCAGTTTGGCGATCACATGATCCGGATGGTCGGTTTCGACGATCCAGGCTTCCCCATCGATCTCCGCATTCTTTTTCCATACGCCGACATTAAAGCCGGGTTCTGTAAAAACTGTTTTGAAGATCAGCGTGTACTTCGCGGTAGCCATCGGCGCCAGCGGCGAATACTTGGCATACAGATCGGCGAATTTTGGTTCGAAGCGGTTTTTGCGGTCGGCTACCCAGCCTTTTTCCCAGTTGTCGCCGCGGCCAGGTTCTTTCTTGTTGAGCTCTTCCTTGTGCGTGCGCACATACTCATCGCCGTTATCAAATTTACCCACGCGCATATTGTCGTACGCATAGGCCAGCACGATTTTACTTTCTCCCCGCAGGGGGGCCAGATCTCCGTCTAGCAGTCTTACTTTCTGGGCGCAGACAGACAAGGCAGTCGTTGTGATCAGCAGACAGCACACTGCCGCGTTTTTCCATTGGTTCATGTGATTTTTTTAGGTTAATGATGGGATAAAAGTAAGAATTCTTTGAAAGCTTCAAAATCTGCTTCCATCAACGTCGATTTCTTCGGGAGGTCCATGATCGCTTTTACGACCGGCGGCAACGCGATCCGCTCACCGATCACCGGCTCCACGGCGTCGTAGAATTTCACCGGGTGCGCCGTTTCCAGGAACATGCCCCGGTCTCCCGGATGATCCGCCAAATACCTTTCCAGGGCGAGAAAACCCACAGCGCCATGCGGATCCAGCAGGTAATGGAACTGCGCATATACGCGGCGGATGGTATCGGCTGTTTCAGCATCCGAAATACTCATACTGCTCATCATGCGCTTCAGCGGTTCGAACGCCCGATCGAAGAGCTCCAGCACACGCACAAAATTACTGGGGTCGCCGACATCCATCGCATTGGACATGGTGGCCCGGGCCTTGACCGGATGGTATTGTCCGGTGGAAAGAAACGCAGGCACCACCGCATTGGCGTTGGTGGCGGCCATAAAATGTTTTACCGGCAGCCCCGAGTGAAAAGCCAGCAGACCGGCACAGATATTCCCGAAATTACCGCTGGGCACGCTGATCACCGGTGGGTTGGAACGATCCTGCCATTGCTTCCAGGCAAGAAAATAATATAGTTGCTGCGGCAGCCAGCGCGCCACGTTGATGGAATTGGCGGAAGTCAGAAACAGCGACTGCTGCAGTGCCGGATCTGAAAATGCCTGCTTCACCATGCGCTGGCAATCGTCGAAACTTCCGTTTACTTCGATGGCCGTAATATTTTTACCAAGGGTGGTCAGCTGTTGTTCCTGCACGCTGCTCACTTTTCCCGAAGGATAGAGAATCACAACCTGCACGCCCTCGACGTCAAAGAAGCCATTGGCAACGGCACCACCCGTATCTCCGGAAGTGGCCACCAGCACGGTGAGGGGTTTATCATTTCCCTGCATAAAATAACCCAGGCAGCGGCTCATAAAACGGGCGCCGACATCTTTAAAAGCCAGCGTAGGTCCGTGAAACAGTTCGAGCGAACTGATCTGCGGGGTTACGGGCACCAGGGGAATATCGAAGGAAAGGGTTTCGAGGATGATATTGCGCAACACGCAGGAGGGGATGCTGTCCCCGACATAGGGCTTCATCACAGCAAGCCCGATGTCTTCGGCAGAAAGCTGTTCGATGTCGGCCAGCCAGGCCGGATCGAGCTTCGGAATGGATTCCGGAAAATACAGGCCCTTGTCCCTCCCCTGGCCCCGGATGGTGGCTTCCTTAAAATCACATTTTTCTTCGGGATGCTGCAGATTATAAAATAGCATGGGTATGGTAATTTATTCGCCTGGAAAACATTCGATGCCCCCGGCATTCACCGTGGTGACATAGGTATGGTACTGCAGGCCGATGCGGTTGTAAATAGCCTTCATCTCCTGCTCTACCGAACGGGCGGTGATGATATCCCTGCTCAGCATAAATACGGAGGGTCCCGAACCGGAGATACCGCCGCCGATGGCACCGGCCATCCTGCAGGCCTTTTTTACTTCGTCGAAACCGGGGATCAGCATGCTGCGCACCGGTTCGATGATCACGTCTTCCAGTGATCGGCCGATCAGATCGTAGTCATTTTGCAGCAATCCTGCTACGAGGCCACCGATATTGCCCCATTGGCGGATCGCATCTTTCAGGGATACTTCCTTGCGCAGGATCTGGCGCGCATCCGACGTGCGCACTTCGATCAGCGGATGAACCACGGTAACGAAAAGCGGCGGACTTGAAATCGACACGACGTCCAGTGGAAAAATAGAACGGATCAGGGTAACGCCGCCGTAAATGCAGGGGGCGATATTGTCCGCATGCTTTACACCGGAGGCGACTTTTTCACCGTGCATGGCAAAGCGAACGAGATCGGTATTGGAGAACGGCTTGCCGAGCAGGCGGTTGGCGGCAACCACCGCACCGGCAGCGCTCGCCGCGCTTGACCCGATGCCGCTCCCGGGCTTGATCTGCTTGTCGATGATCACTTCAAAACCGATTGGCTGATCCAGTTCGAGCAGCATTTCGAGCAGGGGCGCGCCGGCCGTATTGAGCGCGGGATCCGAGGGAAGGTTATACTTGGGATCGGTGGTACGGATCAGCACTTCACGGCGGTCCAGCAGGCGAACCCGCATGATATCGTATGGCGCCGAGAGGCACAACCCGAGTACATCGAATCCACAAACCAGGTTTGCGACGGTCGCCGGCGCGTGAACGGTAATTTCTTTCATCTGTTTAAGTTCATCATTATGATCTGGCTGCCCGGATGATATCCGCAAATACGCCCGATGCCGTCACCGCGGCGCCCGCTCCGGCCCCTTTCACCACCAGTGGCTGTTCGGGATAACGGTCGGTATAGAATACTACGATATTGTCTTTTCCATACAGGTGATAGAAATCGTGTGCGGGATCTATCTGCTGCAGACCCGTGACCGCTTTGCCATTTTCGTAACTGGCCACAAACTTCAGCTTTTTTCCCACGGCAGCCGCCGCATCGTATAGTTTTTTAAAATGCGCTTCCTCCTGTTCCATCGCAGCATAAAAATGGTTGACATCTCCTTCCATGCAGGACGGTGGCATGAAGGAGACGTTCTGGATGTCTTCCATTTCGAGCACATTGCCGGCTTCCCGGGCGAGGATCATGATTTTCCGCATCACATCCGTACCGCTCAGATCGAGCCGGGGATCGGGTTCGGTATAGCCTTCATCCTGCGCCTGCCGCACCACCCGCGCAAAGGAAGTCCTGCCATCGTAATGATTGAAAACAAAATTTAACGTGCCGCTAAGCACCGCTTCTATTTTCCGGATCTGATCGCCGCTGCGCAACAGATCGTTGAGCGTGCCGATCACCGGCAGTCCCGCGCCGACATTCGTTTCAAAAAAGAAAGGAGCATTGTATTCTTTCGACAGTTCTTTCAGCTGCCGGTAATACTGATAAGGAGACGAGCAGGCGATTTTGTTGCAGGCGACGACCGCAATGCTTTTCTGCAGGAGCGAACCATAACTGGCGCTCACGTCTTTATTGGCCGTCACGTCCACAAATACCGAATTGCGTAGGTTTTTTTGGGCAATCACGGAGGTAAAAGTCAAGAGATTCATTTCTTCCGCCTGCTCCAGGGCTTCCTGCCACTGCGCCAGGTCGATCCCCTCTTCATTCACCAGCATCCTGCGGCTGTTGGCAAGTCCCGTAACGCGCACCTGTAACCGCAGTTGTTCCAGCAGATAGCCGTATTGCTGGTGGAACTGCTGCAGGAGCAGTTTGCCCACATTGCCCGTGCCGGTGATGAAGAGATTGAGTTGTTTATAGGTAGCTTCAAAAAATTCTTCGTGGAGCACATTCACCGCCTTTTTTACGTCTGACCGGGCGATGACGGCGGAGATATTTCTTTCCGACGATCCCTGGGCGATGGCGCGTACGTTGATACCGTTGCGGCCCAGCACACCAAACATCTTACCACTGGTGCCGGGATGGCTTTTCATATTGTCCCCTACCAGCGCAATGATGGCCAGTTCGCGTTCAACGATCAGTGGCTGAACTTTACCGCTTTCGATTTCTGTGTCGAACGTGCCGTCGACAGCCTGTTTTGCGAGGACCGACAAACTCTCTTCCACCCCCACACAGATCGAATGTTCGGAAGATGCCTGGGTGATCAGGATCACGTTGATGCGGTGATCGGAGAGTGCGGCGAACAGTCGACGGGAAAAACCCGGGATGCCCACCATGCCGCTGCCTTCAAGGCTGAGCAGCGCTATTTTGGAGATACTGGAAATACCCCGTATGCTGCTGGCCGTTTTCTTGGCTTCCTTTTCAACCAGGGTGCCGGCATCCCCGGCAGCAAACGTATTTTTTATCCAAACCGGAATGTTGCGGTTCATCACGGGCTGAAGTGTCGGCGGATAAATTACTTTGGCGCCAAAATGGGAAAGCTCCATGGCTTCCTGGTAAGAAATATTCGGGATCACCTTGGCCGTGGGCACGATGCGCGGGTCAGCCGTCATCATGCCGGAAACGTCTGTCCAGATTTCAAGGCTGACGGCGTCCAGCGAGCTGGCATAAATGGCGGCGGTAAAGTCGGAGCCGCCCCTGCCGAGGGTGGTGGTGATGCCGTCCGCATCGGAGGCGATAAATCCCGGCACCAGAAACAGGTGTCCGGCATGCGTGGAGAAATAATGTTTCATCTTCTCTCCGGTGGCGGCAAAATCCACCCGGGCCTGTCCGAACTGCGCGTCGGTGATGATCAGTTCGCGCGAATCCTTCCATACATTGGCGGTCTCTTTGGCCAGCAGGCCGGCAGACACGATCTGGGAAGAAAGCAGTTCCCCGAAACTCACCACGGTGTCCTTGGTCCGGGCCGACAATTCACCCAGCAGGAATATGCCATTGCAGATGTCTTCCAGCTGATTGAGTGTTTTCTTCACCAAACTCAGAATACTGCTCTGCCGGGTAACCGGGATGAGCTCGCGTACCGTATCCAGGTGGCGGAGCTCGATGGCTTTGAGCAGGTCTTTGTACGATTCATCCCCGCGGGCCGCCGCGGCACCCGCCTCCAGTAATTTGTCCGTAATGCCGCCCAGCGCGGACACAACGGCCACGGTGCGCATTTTTTCCTGTGCACGGGTAATGATCTCAATTGACTTACTGATATTTTCTGCGTTGGCAACGGATGTGCCCCCGAATTTTAGAACCTGCATGAAGTGATTTTTAAATATAGATCTGACCTGGAAAAACAGCTACCGCCCACGGATAATATGTAAAAGTATAACCCTTTACAGGGTTGATGTGGTAATAATGATGGTAGCACCAGCAATGCTTGTGATAGCGGAATCAGCGATGATATGTGTGGATGCGAGATTCACTTTTGTAAAGAAGCGCTAAGTTAATAAATAAAAAGTAAAGGAAATAAGACAAAAGGAAATATTTTTATTAAAAAATCAATTGATTTGTTCAATTGTTTTGATTTCTTTCGATCACATACCATTATCGTTGAATGATTTTTAAATTCGTGTATGAGTAATCAGTTGTCCGGGCTTCAGGAATTCAAAAACCTGGTGGGTATTAAATTTCAGTTGTACAACAGCCTTTTTACTTCCCTCCCATTCCACCGGATTGAGAAAACGGGTATCTGGCTTTCCCTGCTCCTGACCTACTGTGAAGAAGGCTACCGGAAAAAAATGAGTCCGGCGCAGATCATCGACGAGTTTTTCAACAAGCATACATCCCTCACCAACGACCGCGAAAAAGCGGATACCCTGTTCCGCTTTGTACAATATGTGGAAAGACAGGTGGTGCTGTTCGATGCGCTGGAAGATGCGGCCTTTATTTATATCAACGACCTCGGCGGCGCCGGCACGATGAAGCATCTCTATTCCGAAGTGCTTCAGTACAACAGGGAATCGGCCCTGGAGAAAAAACTGAAAGACTATGCCGTGCGCCTGGTGCTGACGGCACATCCCACGCAGTTTTATCCCGGTCCGGTATTGGGCATTATCAATGACCTTTCCCGCGCCGTGGTGGAAAACAATGCGGCAGAGATCAATATTTTCATGCAGCAGCTGGGCAAGACGCCTTTCCTGAATAAACAGAAGCCAACCCCGTTCGACGAGGCGATCAGCCTGATCTGGTATCTGGAAAATGTGTTCTACCACGCCGCCGGAAAAATTCTAACCTCCCTCAAGAGCCAGTTCGCGGATGCCGTATCAGAAAACAATCCTGTCATTCAGATGGGATTCTGGCCGGGCGGAGACCGCGACGGCAATCCGTTCGTAAAAACAGATACGACGCGCCGAGTAGCAGCTGCATTGAAAGGCGCCATCATCAAATGTTACTATTTCGATGTGCGGCGGCTGAAGCGGCGGCTCACTTTTAAGGAAGTGGATGTGATCATCGTCGGTCTCGAAGACAAACTTTATGATCATCTGTTCCTTTCGGAAACAGCCGACCCCATCAGTACGGAAGACATGCTGGTTGCGATGAAAAAAATCCGCGACATCCTCATCTACCAGCACAACAGCCTCTTCCTGCACCTCGTGGATAATTTCATCAGCAAACTGCAGCTGTTTGGTCTTCATTTTGCCACCCTCGATCTCCGCCAGGAAAGTTCAGTGCATACAACCGTGCTGGCAACGATTGCGGAAAAGGAAAAATTACTGCCGGAAAATTATGCCGGCCTGCAGGAAAATGAAAAGATGGAAGTGCTGGCTTCCCTCACCCATACGGCAGATCCGAAACTCTATAGCGGGGACATGGTGGCCGACACACTGGAAAGCGTGGCGGCAATAAAAAAAATTCAGGAACTCAACGGCATGCAGGGTTGCGACCGGTATATCATCAGCCAGTGCAACAGCGCACTCAATCTGATGGAAGTGTATGGATTGTTTCTGCTGGGCGGCTGGAAAAAAGAACAGCTAACTGTTGACATCGTACCGCTCTTTGAAACAGTCGATGACCTCCAGGAAGCGTCGGACATCATGACGACCCTGTATGAAAACCACACGTATCGCCAGCACCTGAAACAACGCCATAATACGCAGACCATCATGGTGGGCTTTTCCGACGGCACAAAAGACGGGGGATACCTGATGGCCAACTGGGGCATCTACAAAGCGAAAGAAGCCCTTACCCGCATATCAAAACAGCATGGGGTGGATGTGGTGTTTTTTGATGGTCGTGGCGGACCACCGGCCCGCGGCGGCGGTAAAACCCACCGTTTTTATGCTTCCATGGGCCGCAATATCGCCAATAAAGAAATCCAACTCACCATCCAGGGACAGACCGTAAGCTCAAATTTCGGTACGGTGGATTCCGCTCAGTACTACATCGAGCAACTCGTACATGCCGGCATCTCCAACGACCTGTTTTCCGATCGCAAGGTTACCCTCAACGAAAATGAGGAGTCGCTCCTGCAAATGATGGCCGACGAGAGCTATAAGTCTTACCTCACGTTGAAAGACCATCCCTACTTCATGCAGTACCTGAACGAAATCAGTCCGCTGCAGTTCTATGGAGAAACCAATATCGGCAGCAGACCTACCAAGCGGAAAAATTCGGGTCGCCTGGAACTCAAAGATCTTCGCGCCATTCCGTTCGTCGGAGCGTGGAGTCAGCTGAAGCAAAATGTGCCGGGATACTATGGTGTGGGCACTGCATTGCAGGCCATGGAGCAGCAGGGTAAATGGGCGGAAGTAAAAAACCTTTACGATGATTCCCCGTATTTTAGGACCCTCCTCGACAACAGTGAAATGGCGATGAAGAAATGTTTCTTTC
>CAZZYD010000099.1:0-11976 GCA_964658175.1 uncultured Puia sp.
AAGAAGTGCAGTATGGCGACCTGAGCGCGGTCCTGCTGCAGAACTCGCCCTTCTGGGGTCACTGGATCCGAACCCCTGAACTGCATATTGCCCTGCTGGATGAGTGGGAAGACAAAATTGAAAAACTTGCCAACAATACCATCCGTGAAAATGTGACGTCCATTTCCGGCGTGCCGACCTGGACGATGGTGCTCATCAAAAGGATTCTCGAGATCACCGGAAAAAAGACCCTTGCAGAAGTATGGCCTTCGCTTGAACTCTATATCCATGGCGGTGTATCGTTTACACCTTACCGTGAACAGTTCGACCGGCTGATCGGAAAGCAGATCAATTACCTCGACATGTATAATGCAAGCGAGGGATTTTTTGCCGCCCAGGATCATCCGGGCAGCGATGGAATGCTGCTTTTTACCGGTCACGGTATTTTTATGGAATTCATGCCCGTAGAAGAATATGGCAAGGAAAATCCCGAAACCGTCGGTTTGCAGGAGGTCGAGATCGGAAAAAATTACGCGCTCGTGATCAGTACCAACGGCGGTTTATGGAGATACCTGCTCGGAGACACCATCCAGTTTACATCCACCGTTCCCTACCGGATCAAAGTCAGCGGTCGGCTCAAACATTTTATCAACGCCTTTGGTGAGGAAGTGATCATTGACAATTCCGACCGCGCCATCGCGGTCGCCTGTGAAAAAACAGGGGCGGCATTCATCGACTACACGGCCGCACCGGTTTATTTCGGAGAAAGTTCAAATGGTGCGCACGAATGGCTGATTGAATTTGAAAAAGAACCTGAGGACATGCAGCGCTTCACCGTGGAGCTCGACAAGGCGCTGCAGCAGGTAAACAGCGACTACGAAGCAAAAAGACACCGCGATATTGCACTCCGTCTTCCCATCGTGCGGTCGATTCCCAAAGGACTGCTGAGTGACTGGCTGCGCAGAAAGGGAAAACTCGGAGGCCAGCACAAAGTCCCCCGCCTGTCTAACGACCGGATCTCTGTAGACGAAATCCTTGAGATGTTAGCAGCGTTACCATGATCAGGCTTACAAATACAGATGTATAAAACAGGTACAGGTAGGGAACGTCGATAAAATTATAGAAGAAGACAAGACTCAGTTTCAGGGTCGCCAGCGGCAGGTTATTCAGCACCCTGAATTTCCCGATATACAAACAGACCAGCATGAACAGCAGCGGAAGGCCAAAACTGAATATCAGCAGCAAGCTGTGCAGCGTGCGCGTGCCGTCTGCACCGAAAAATTTAGCGAGTCCGAGACTCAGCCAGAATACTTCGGGACTATCATTCCAGACCCTGCCCGCAAAGGAAATATAATTGCCGGGCAATTGCAACAGCCGTTCAAAGGCGCCGAACCCGAATGGCAGGAGAAAGAGTAACGCGCATCCCGCTATACCAATAAGAATAAAAATCCCGGCTGCACGGAACTGCTGCTTCCAGCAAAGCCACACCATAAAAGCCGGTATCCATCCGATCAGCGCATAACGGCTGAGCATACAAAAACATACAGCCAGTCCGATCAGGTATATATTGCCCGATACGATCGCCGCCGCCAGCAGCACATAATATAAAATAATGAGTCCTTCCTCGCTCAGGCTCAGCAAACCGTGGCGATCGTCAGCGGCAAACAACCACCAGAAGAGCATCCCTGCGATGCAGATCAGAACGACAGGATACAAACCCTGATTCCTCAAACGAAGCATCCATAAAAAAATGCCAAATGACAAGAGCAGAGAAAAAACGCTCAGCCAGCGGATATCCAGGTGCAGCAGCAGGGGGATCGAATAAGGCGCCCACATCGCCGGCAGGTATACCGGTTTCACCCCCTGCCATATTTCCTGGATCGGCTCATACACCTGTTTCCAGTCACCGTGGATAAAACGTTCATTCATGGTGCGGATCACCGGTAGCATGTCGGCGTAGTCAGGATCGAGCGGGATCAGGTTAAACCAGTAGCGGCCAATGATGAAGGCCGTGTAAACCATTACGCCCGCGATCAGCATCTTGATGGCCGCAGGCAAGCGGTCTGTCTTTTTAAAGGCGGGAAGCCTGGCTGCAGGAAAGCCGATGGCAAGCAGCGCAATGGAAAGGCCGGATAAAAAATAAAAAACACTGGCGGTTCGCGCATCTTTTCCGGGACTCAGCGCATAGGTTGCACTGAAGGTTTCCACTCCGAATAAAATAAGCAATAAGGGTTTGGCAAATCGACGCATGTTCTTTCAACCTGAAAAGGGAAATTAATATTTTTATTTACAACCCAGCGAGTTTATATATTTGACAATTCTTAATTCAACGGCATGAAAGTTCTGGAAGGGAAGATCGCTATTATAACGGGTGCTACGCGCGGAATCGGCGAAGCAATCGCGTTAAAGTTTGCAGAAGCCGGCGCCTCCATCGCATTTACATTTCTCAGCAGTGAAGAACGCGCAAAAGCACTCGAGGAAAAACTTAAGGGATTTGGCATTAAGGCAAAAGGGTATAAAAGCAATGCCGGCTTGTATGAAGAATGCGAGGTGCTGGTAAACGAAGTGGTGAAAGATTTCGGTACAGTCGACATATGTGTGAACAATGCGGGCATTTCAAAAGACAACCTGCTGCTCCGCATGAGCGAGGATCAGTGGGATGAGGTGATGAATACGAACCTCAAAAGCGTTTACAATATGACCAAGCAGGTGATCCGGCCCATGATGAAGGCAAAGAAGGGTTCGATTATCAACATGAGTTCCATCATCGGCATCCGCGGAAACGCCGGTCAGTCAAGTTATGCCGCTTCCAAAGCCGGCATTATCGGCTTCACCAAATCGATCGCCATGGAACTCGGCAGCCGGAATATCCGCTGCAATGCCATCGCACCGGGGTTTGTGGAAACCGATATGACCCACTACCTGCAGGATGCAGACAATGCAAAATCATTTCTTTCTAAAATTCCCCTGGCCCGCTTCGGCAGTGCGGATGAAATTGCAGACACCACCTTGTTTTTTGCATCCGATATGAGCAGTTATATTACGGGCCAGGTGCTGAGTGTTTGCGGTGGCCTCAATATTTGATAAATTGTGTCATGGATTCTTCTCACAAATTACTTGCTGACAACAAAGCCTGGGCGGCTGCGATCATACGCAGAGATCCGGAATATTTCCTGCACCTCTCAGAATTGCAGACACCCGAATTTCTATGGATCGGGTGCAGTGACAGCAGGGTGCCCGCCAATGAAATTACAGGCACGCAGCCGGGTGAGATTTTCGTTCACCGGAATATTGCCAACCTGGTCGTGCATACCGATGTAAACCTTCTCAGTGTACTGGAATATGCCGTCGTGCATTTGAAAGTCAAGCACGTGATCGTCTGCGGACATTATGGATGCGGGGGCATCAAGGCGGCCATGAACCAGCATGACTACAAGCAGGTGCTCAACATGTGGCTGCGCCATATCAAGGATGTATACAATTTACACCGCGCCGAGTTGGAAGCCATTCCGGATTTTGAAGACCGCGCCGACCGGCTGACCGAATTGAATGTGCGGGAACAGGTACTTCACCTCGCCAAAACTTCCATCATCCAGCGCAGCTGGCAATTCGAAAAAAGACCGCAACTGCATGGATGGGTATACGGGCTGAAGGACGGACTCATAAAAGATATCTTCGAGATGGGCCCCGGCGACCACATGGATCCTTTATACGGATACGACAATCTGCACGCAGACTGATTATTTTTTCTTTTGCTTGAATTGGGCGATCGCCGCTTTCGCATGGCTGCCGACCGCCAGTTTTCCACTCACCGACGTGCGCTGGTCAAACAAATGTTCCCAATGGCTGGTGCCTTCCCACAGGATCTGTTTGATTTCGTGCATCGCTTCGGGATTGTAGTGACTGAGTTGTGCGGCCAGCCGGTCTACCGATTCATCCAACCCTTCGATCGTTTCGTGCACTTCGGCAAAAAGACCATGGCTTTTTGCCCAGGCGGCAGATCTCCAGGATCCGGCGTCAATCGCCAGCTGCGAAAACGCACTCAGACCGATTTTTCGTTCCACCGCCGGTCCGATCACAAAAGGTCCGAAGCCCATGGCGAGTTCACTCAGCCGGATTTCCGCCGCAGCAGCGGCGATCGTATAATCCGCTGCCGCTGCGATGCCGACCGCGCCGCCGATGCATTTTCCCTGAACGCGCACAACAATGAATTTGGGGCATTTCTTCATGGCCTGGATCACGTGCGAAAATCCTTCAAAGAAAAATTTTCCTTCGGCGGACGTGGTGAGACCGGCAAGTTCGTCAAAAGAGGCGCCGCCGCAAAAAGCCCGGTCGCCGGCTGACTTCAGCACAATGACCTTCATCTCTTTGTCGAGTCCGGCGTGACTGATTTCGTGGGTCAGTTTATCCAGCAGATGTCTCGGCAGTGAATTGCCCTGCGGATGAAAAAATTCGATCACGCCGACCGACCCGTGTCTTGCTGACGCAACATATCCCGCCGTATTATCCATAATAAAGATTTAATTTTTCTTTCTTACCATCGTCAGGATCGTGGCGATCATCACGGATTCATCCGTTTCATCGTACACATCCACATACCATTTCACGATGCCTTTCGGTACATCTTCCGCGTCTTTCGGTTGGACCGATATTTTTTCCTTACAGGTAAACCGGACGCCGATCGAAGCGCCGGCGTACACTGGCTTCAGAAAACGGCATTCGTCGATGCCGTAATTCAGCAGCACCGGGCCTTTGGCGGCATCCACGAAAAGGCCTGCCGCCGCGCTCAGGATAAAATATCCGTGCGCGACAATTTCAGTGAATGGAGTTCCCTCCAGGGCAGTCGCATCGGTGTGTGCGTAAAAATGATCTCCGCTCAGTTCCGCAAAGCGGTTGATGTCTTCCAGGCTGATGATTCTTTTTTCGGTGATGAGCGTATCGCCGGTGCGCAACTCCTCGAAATATTTTTTGAACGGATGAATGGTATCGGTGCGCAGTCGGCTGTGCGGCTGGAATACACCCGTGACTTCGGTGATAAAATCCGGAGTGCCCTGCACCGCCACCCGCTGCATATAATGTTTTACGCCGCGCACACCGCCCATCTCCTCCCCGCCGCCGGCCCTGCCGGGACCTCCGTGTACCAGTTGCGGCAGCGGCGATCCGTGACCCGTACTTTCCTTTGCGCAGGCAGCGTTCAGCAACAGGATCCGTCCATGCTGCGTGCCGGCTTCCATCACATATTGTTTTGCATGGGCCGCACTGGCGGTTACGATGGTGCTGCACAACGAACCACGGCCTTTTTTTGAAAGGGCGATGGCATCCTCCAGCCGCTGATAGGGCATGAGCGTACTCACCGGACCAAATGCCTCGATCTCGTGTGAGGCCGACCGGGAGAAAGGCTGATCATTGAGCAGCAGCAACGGACTGATGAAAGCGCCTTTGCGATGGTCTGCGTCGATGAGCTCCACCGAATCCATCGATCCGTAGATAATCTGGGAAGCGGCCAGCAAACGGGTGACCTGATCCTTCACTTCATCTTCCTGCGCTTTGCCGGCGAGTGCGCCCATCCGCACGTTCGTATTGCGGGGGTTGCCGATGGTGGTCTGCCCGAGTGTTGCCCTCATGGATTGCTGCACGGCTTCTGTCAGGTTTTCGGGAACGAAAATGCGGCGGATCGCGGTGCATTTCTGGCCCGCTTTTACGATCATCTCCTTCCGCACTTCCTTTATAAAGATGTTCCATTCTTCCATTCCGGGGGATATGTCCGGACCGAGTACGATGCAGTTGAGCGAATCGGCTTCCATCGTAAAGGGAATATTCTCGCGCAGCAGATGAGGATTTGATTTAAGCATCAACCCGGTTTTGGCTGAACCGGTAAAGGTGATCACATCCTGCGCATTGGTGAGATCGAGCAGATTGCCCGCACTTCCGCAAACCAGCTGGAGCGAACCGGCTGGCAAAATACCGGAAGCAACGATTTCCCTTACCACGGCTTCGGTAAGAAAACAGGTAACGGTGGCTGGTTTTACGATGGCCGGCATACCCGCCAGCAAATTCACCGCAATTTTTTCCAGCATCCCCCACACGGGGAAGTTATAGGCGTTGATATGAATCGCGGCGCCTTCTTTTGGTAGCAGGATATGTTGCGCCATAAAGCTATGGTTCCTGCTGAGACCGATCGGGTCGCCGTCTGTGCAAAAAGGCTGATCGGGAAATTTCCGGCGCAGGCTGGCGTAAGAAAACAAATTGCCGATACCCCCTTCGAGGTCGATCCAGCTGTCGGCCCGGGTGGCGCCGGTTTGATAGCTGATCTCGTAAAAATGATCCAGTCGGCTCTGCAGGTGAAGCGCAAGGGCTTTCAGCATCAGGCCGCGTTCCTGAAAACTAAGTCTGCGCAGCGCCGGATTTCCGGTTTCGCGGGCGTAGGTCAATGCGGCGGCGAAATCGATGCCTTTGGCAGACGCCCGGTAGCGGGGGGTTCCGTCCACGGCATCCATCAGCACCTGACCATCGCCGTCTCCGGGGATCCAGCGGCCGGTAACGTAATTGCCGAGTGTAATCATATGACAAGTTTCAGCGCACCTACTTTCCTTCGTCGGTATGTTTGCGGCGTATCCCCATTTTCATTTCACAGCGGTCGATATCCTGGCGGTAATCTTTGATCTTATCATCATTCTGGCTGCTGAGAATGGCTTTCTCGAAAAAATACATCGCCTGTTCGAAATTCAGTTTCTGCTCTTCGATCAGCGCATACCGTCCATATACCCATGATTTTTCAATCGTGCGCACTTTCAGGCACCTCTCCAAATGCGTGTTGAGTTCTGAATACCGTTCCATATCCATCAGCAGGGCCGCCAGGTGAAAATAGGGATGGGGATACAGCGGATCTCCTTTCATCGCGGTGATGAAATGATTTTCCGCTTTCATATAGTCGTCAAACTGCGTTTTATATAGCCAGCCCAGTGAATTATGCGCAGGGGCGCTGGAAGGTTCGTCGTAGAGAATACTCTCGTATTTTTTGAAAGCCTCCGCATAGTTGTTATTCTTGATATCAGCTTCCGCTTCCAGATACAGTTCTTCCATATTTGTATTCATACGCCAATTTTTACCATCCGAGGATCCATGCAAAAATAAGGGGCGCCACAATGGTCGCGTCACTTTCAACGATATATTTCGGGGTATGGATATCCAGTTTACCCCAGGTGATTTTTTCATTCGGCACCGCACCGGAATAAGATCCGTACGAAGTGGTTGAATCGGATACCTGGCAAAAATAACTCCAGAAAGGAACGTCGTGCCATTCGAGATCCTGGTACATCATCGGCACCACGCAGATCGGGAAATCGCCCGCAATGCCACCACCGATCTGAAAGAATCCCACGCCCTTTCCCCCAGCGTTCTTCCGGTACCAGTCAGAAAGCCAGACCATGTACTCGATACCACTCTTCATGGTGGTTGCCTTGAGTTCACCCTTAACTATATACGACGCAAAAATGTTGCCCATCGTACTGTCTTCCCATCCCGGAACGATGATGGGCAGATTTTTTTCCGCCGCAGCCACCATCCAGCTGTCTTTCACGTCAATTTCATAATCTTTTTCCATCACCTTACTCAGCAGCAATTTGTACATGAACTCATGCGGAAAATAACGTTCGCCGCTGGCATCGGCATCTTTCCACAATTTGACGATATTATGCTGAATCTTCCGGAAAGCTTCTTCTTCAGGAATACAGGTATCCGTCACGCGGTTCAGCCCCTGCTCCAGCAGGTTCCATTCATCCTGGGGCGTCAGATCGCGGTAATGCGGCACTCTTTTATAATGCGAATGCGCCACCAGGTTCATCACGTCTTCTTCGAGGTTCGCGCCGGTACAGGAGATGATCTGCACCTTATCCTGCCGGATCATTTCAGCCAGCGAGAGGCCAAGTTCGGCCGTACTCATCGCGCCGGCCAGGGTGATCATCATCTTGCCCCCTTCCAGCAGGTGCGTTTCATAGCCTTTGGCCGCATCCACCAGCGCAGCGGCGTTAAAGTGACGGTAATGATATTCGATAAAATTGGAAACGGGACCTCTGCTCATAAAATGAAAGGGACGATTATACGTCTGACCGTAAAATTAAAAGTTTTTCCTTGCGCCGACGGTAAAAAAAATCCCCCGCCAGACGACGGGGGATCCAGGGTGGATTAATCACAACCTACACTAAATCGCTCAATGCTTTTTTGTAACCGAAGAAACAGACCATCCGCTGAACCCGTCTGATTTAAGGACGCGGATCTCCGTTTTGCTTTCGATGGTGGCATAATATGTTGTGGTATCATCGGTAGACATCTCAAATAATTCGGTCATCCAGTGATCCTTCAGTGTTTTTTTCAATCCGTCCTGCAGCGCAAGCGGCATCTGGGAAATATGCAGGAATCTGGACGTGCCGATCAGCTTTCCGTTGGATTCATCGTAAAATGCATACATCACCTGACCGTTCATAACGAATGTTGCCCTGGAGTAGCTTTCGTGCGATTCCCAGCTGGTAGCCTCCACATTGGAAAAATCGCGGCTGAAAGATACCAGTGTCTGATTTTTTACATCCACCGGACGACCGGCAAAAGCGAAGCTGCTGAGTGTTGCTGCAGTGAAAAGCAGCATTAAGAAATTTTTTTTCATGTTTTGATATTTTAAAATGTGATGATTTGAATTGGTAGCGCTGATGATAAGACGGGGCTGTTGTTCCAATGTTGCAGCTGAGGAAAAAAATAAATCCAAAAGTTTTGTTAATGGATTTTACTCTTGCCCGCGCCGCCGGGTGACCGGCCCGCTCCGGCGCGTGAATTGAACTACATTCGTTTAAACCTTTCCCGGGATAATACCCGCATCATACAATCGACGTGAATTACCTCGCCCACGCATATCTCTCTTTTGAAGACCCGACGATCCTCGCCGGCAATATGGTCAGTGATTTCGTCAAGGGCAAAAAGAAATTCGATTACCCGCCGGCGATCCAGCAGGGCATTATGCTTCACCGTGAGATCGATCAGTTCACCGATTTCCATCCTGTTACCAAAGAAGCGCAGCAATTGCTGAAACCCGCCTGCGGCGCCTATGCCGGCGCTTTTGCAGACATCATCTACGATCATTTTCTCGCGCTGGATAAAAACATATTCCCTGCAGATTCCCTGCACCGCTTTGCCAAGGATACTTACGACATGCTTGAAAAACAGGAGGCCGTTTTTCCGGAAAGGTTCCGTCGTTTCCTTTTTTATATGCGTACGCAGGACTGGTTATACAATTATCAGTTCAGGGAGGGAATATTCAACAGCTTCGCCGGACTTACCCGGCGGGCCACGTATATCGACGATCCTGCACCGGCCTTCGCGGCTTTTGAAAAACATTATACCGCATTAAACAATTGTTATAAAGCTTTTATACCCGATGTAAAAGAATTCGCTTACCAGCGGTTTATTTACCTTCGCCCACCGGCATGACGGCCTCATCTTTCAAACCAACCCCTCTAGTATGAAACCATTCGCCTTACTGCTCAGCTTCACGATGCTTTGCACGCTCCGTTCCGCGGCACAAACCACCATGCCACCGATGGATAAATCGCCGATGGATGTAAGCTATTGTCCTGCCGATTATCCACTCCTCCGTATCAAGGATAAAGTGACCGGAAATCCCGTGGCGCGCGTGATATACAGCCGGCCACAGAAGAACAACCGCACCATTTTCGGCGACCTTGTTCCGTATGGTTCGGTATGGAGACTCGGCGCCAACGAGGCGACTGAAATTGAATTCTTTAAAGAAGTGAATTTCAACAACAAGAAAATCGCCAGGGGCCGCTACACTTTGTACGCCATGCCCCGCACGGATAAATGGACCATGATCCTCAACAAAGCCACCGATACCTGGGGCGCCTACAAATACGATGCGGCACAGGACCTCGCCCGGCTCGACGTTCCTGTGACTCAAACAGACAGCACCGAGATTTTCACGCTTATTTTCGAAGCAGGAAACAATAAAAACGCCAATATTGTAATAAGCTGGGATACCATTCAGGTAAAAGTTCCTTTCAGCTGGCAATAATTTTAATGAACCATCCATGAAGTTTGCAACAAAAATAATCCATGCGGGCATGGAGCCCGATCCGAGCACCGGCGCCATCATCCCACCGATTTACCAGACGTCGACCTATACCCAGGAGTCGCCGGGCGTGAACAAGGGATATGAATACGCGCGCTCCCAAAACCCTACCCGGAAAGCCCTGGAAACCGCACTGGCCATCATTGAAAATGGAAAATTCGGTCTCTGTTTCAGCAGCGGCGTGGCGGCTACCGACGCGGTGATCCGATTGCTCGAACCGGGCGACGAAGTGATTGCCGGCAACGACCTCTATGGTGGCACGTACCGGCTGTTCAGCAAAATTTTTGCAAAGGCCGGCATCGGGTTTCATTATGTGAACATGGACCAACCGGAGAATATCCGTCCACTGATCAATGCAAAAACGAAAATGGTTTGGGTGGAGACACCGACCAACCCGCTGATCAATATCGTGGACATTGCGGGCATCGTCTCGATCGCCAAAGAAAAAAATATAAGGCTCTGCGTCGACAACACGTTTGCATCCCCCTTTCTCCAGAATCCACTCGACCTCGGCGCCGATATTGTATTGCATTCGGCTACCAAATATCTTGGCGGGCACAGCGACGTGATCCATGGTTGCCTGATGATGAATGATCCTTCCTTGCGGGAGCAACTCTATTTTATACAGAAAAGCGCTGGCGCCGTGCCCGGTCCGCAGGATTGCTTCCTGGTCATGCGCGGCTTGAAGACCCTTCACGTGCGCATGGAACGCCATTGCGAGAACGGCGCAAAAATTGCCCCCTTTCTCCGCACACTGGACAAGGTGGGTAAAGTATACTGGTGCGGTTTCGAAGATCATCCGGGCTATGCGGTGGCAAAAAAGCAGATGCGTGCCTTTGGCGGTATGATCAGTTTTGAATTGAAAGATCCATCCGTCGATCTCGCCAAAAAAGTACTTTCCGCTACGAAATTGTTCTCGCTGGCAGAAAGCCTTGGGGGCGTTGAATCACTGATCAATCATCCGGCCACCATGACCCATGCATCGATTCCTAGAGAAGAACGGCTGAAAAACGGGCTGAGCGATTCACTGATCAGGCTGAGTGTGGGCATCGAAGACGCAGGCGACCTGATGGACGATTTGAAACAGGCCATCGGCTAATGAACCTAAAATGAAAAACAAGGAGCTCAGGGAATTGCTGAACCGGAAAGCGGTTGAATACAATCACCCTTCCTTTATTGCCGCGGATCCGATTTCGATTCCCCATCGGTTTAGCAAAAAACAGGATATTGAAATCGCCGGTTTATTTGCTGCCGTTTTTGCCTGGGGCAACCGGAAGACCATCATCCAAAAATCCGGCGAACTGATGGACCTGATGCAACGGGCCCCGCACGATTTCTGCCTGCAGCATACGTCGCGGGACCTGAAAAAATTACTCGGCTTCAAACACCGCACTTTCAACACCACCGATCTGTTGTATTTTATTCATTTTCTCCGCCACCATTATAAAAATTCCGACAGCCTGGAAGACGCGTTCCTCCCTGCGCGGCCTGCGGGTAAACAATCGATCCGTCAGGCGCTGACCCTTTTTTCAGACCGGTTCTTTTCACTGGAAGATGCGCCGGCCCGCACGCGCAAACACATTGCTTCCCCCCAAAATAATTCCACCTGCAAAAGACTGAATATGTACCTGCGGTGGATGGTGAGAAAGGACGATAACGGGGTCGATTTCGGATTGTGGAACCGCCTGTCGCCGGCATCGCTGATCATGCCGATCGATTTGCATGTATCTCGGGTGGCAAAACGTTTCGGACTCGTTACTCGGGAGCAAAATGACTGGACCACGGCCACGGAACTGACCGGCGCCTTGCGCAGGCTGGATAGAAACGACCCGGTAAAATATGATTTTGCTTTGTTCGGACTGGGG
>CAZZYD010000100.1:0-11958 GCA_964658175.1 uncultured Puia sp.
ATCGTAAACAATATTAACGGTCCGGCTTTTATTTACCGGAACAACGGCAATGCCAGCGACAGCAGTCACTGGCTGGAAGTGAAGCTGAAGGGGAAAGCCGGAAATAATTTCGGCCTGGGGACTAAATTGTATGCGTACAGCGGGAAATCCATACAACTCTACGAACAGATGCCAACGCGCGGTTACGAATCTTCGGTATCTGAAATCCTTCATATCGGCCTCGGTCATGCGAAGATCTTGGACAGTCTCCAGGTGATGTGGCTCAGTGGCGCTCTGCAGACATTTAAAAACGTCTCCGCCGATCAGCAACTCGAAGTGGAAGAGGCGCTCGCAGACGCAATCCATATGTACAGCGATGCAAAAACCGCCGTTTATTGCACACCGGTGAAGCCGCCGATCGGATACAGCCATTTTCAGCCCGGGTACAACGATTTCAAGCGACAACCCCTGATGCCGATGATGCTGTCATACTGCGGTCCGCAATTCGCTTCGGCGGATGTAAATGGCGACGGTACCACCGATCTGTTCATCGGCTCATCCGGCGGGCAGGCATCCGAGATCTATACACGGGATGCGGCCGGAGCCTGGAAAAAGACCGCACAGCCGGATATCGAATCAGACAGCAATGCCACGGTGAGCGCCGCCTTGTTCGAAGATTTTAATGGAGATGGTCACCCGGACCTGTACACGGTGGCTGGGGGGTACGGTGAATATCTCCCGGGCGACTCGCTGCTGCAGGATCATATCTATTTGAATGACGGCCGGGGAAATTTTCACCGGGCCGTGCATGCATTGCCGGATATGTTTTCCAGTAAGTCCTGCGTGGCCTCTGCCGATATCAACCGGGATGGCAGCAAAGACCTTTTCATTGGCGGCAGGGTAGTCCCCGGTCGTTATCCGGAAGCGCCCACCAGTTATCTGCTGATCAACGACGGACACGGAAAGTTTACCGACCGCATCAGGGACTGGGCACCGGAACTTCAGCAGGCCGGTATGATCACGTCGGCAGCCTGGTATGATTTTGATAAAGATGGGCGGCCGGACCTGATCGTGGCAGGAGAATGGATGCCGATCCGGATATTTCTGAATAAAGGCGATCACCTGGAAGACCATGCAAAGGATTACTTTCCCGTGCCGTATTCGGGCTGGTGGAACACTTTCCTGCTCACGGATGTAAACGGGGATGGCCAAATCGATCTCATCGCCGGTAACCTCGGATTGAACACGCAGGTGAAGGCCAGCGATGCCCAGCCAGCGCAAATGATCTATGATGATTTTGACCACAACGGTTCGGTGGATCCTTTTTTATGTTTTAGCGTCATGGATACGGTTTATCCCTATGTGTCCAGGGATGAATTGCTGGATCAGATGTACGGCATGCGGAAAACATTCACCTCTTACAAAAGTTTCGCCGACGCTACGATGCGCAATATATTCAGTCCGGAAGAATTGTCGCAGGCAAAAACGCTGACCGCCAACCGCCTCGCAACCACCTTGTTCATCAATCAACAAGGCAAATTCGTGCCGGCTGACCTGCCCGTGCAGGCGCAGTTCGCGCCGGTCTATAAAATTATATCATATGATTTCAATAAAGACGGCATATCGGATTTGTTGTTGCTGGGAAACAACGATTATCCGCGGTTGAAACTGGGAAAAATGGATGCAAATTTCGGAACCATACTCTTAAACGACGGGAGTGGAAAATTTACCGCCGTGCCACAAACGGTTTCAGGGCTTCGTGTTGCCGGAGATGTGAAAGATGCGCTGATCCTTCCCGCGGTGCATGGCGCGCTGCTGTTACTGGGAATCAATAACAACGACCTGTTAAGTTACCGGATCAAATGAAGAAAAACCTACTGATACTTTTCGCCTCTTTGCTGTCCCTGGCTTTTGCGTCGGCGCAGGAAACGGAGGACAGCAGTCTGCAGGATCTCAGCATCCGCGGGGAAGTCGCCGCCATCACACAGGTCATGTTTCACGACGTCACTGATCCGGCGGCGGCTGCCCGTTTTTATGCGTACAGTTTGCTCACCGGATATGAGATCGTCGCTTCGCTCGAAAAAGGAAATTCGCTTTTATTCCAGTATCCGGTGGCGCCCGTTTTTAAAGCTGCCAAGGGAACCGATTTGCAGCTGGCAGCACTCTATGGTATATTGGAAACCGGCAAGGCCATCCTGCCATCCGGCTATCGGCTCGAGGAGAATGAAGCAAGACTGCTCCGTGCCTGCGAGCGTGCGGGCATGACAAAAAACAAGCGCATCGCGTCGGTTGCCTTCGCAAAACAGGTAAGCGCGGCAGTAGCGAAATTTGCGCATGAGGACGGATATTTTAAACTGAGTACGCTGCAGCGGTATAAACCATTCAGCACGCCGGACAGCTGGCAGGCGACACCGCCTGAATATATGGCCGCGGTGCAACCACACTGGGCTACGATTCATCCCTTCTTTATGGATTCTGCCGGGCAATTCAAGCCCAGGCCCATGGTGCCCTTCAGCAAAGACACGGGTTCCGCGTTTTTTAAACTGACGATGGATGTGTATCGCACGGGAAAATCACTGGACAGCAACCGGATGCTGATCGCGAGTTTCTGGGACTGCAATCCATTTGCGGTGCAGTTCGAAGGACATATGAGCGTAGGTCTCAAGAAAATTTCTCCCGGCGGTCACTGGATGGGTATCACGGGCATCGTATGTGCGCAGCGCAAACTGAGTTTTGAACGCACGATGTTTATCCATACCGTCGTCGCCATGACGCTGCACGATGCATTTATCAGTTGCTGGGAAGAAAAATACAGAAGCAACCGGATTCGTCCGGAGACCGCCATCAACCGCTATATCGATGAAAAATGGCAGCCGTTTTTGCAAACGCCGCCCTTTCCCGAATGTACCAGCGGACACACGGTAATCTCCACCGCCGCCGCCGTCCTGCTCACGCATTACCTGGGAGAAGGATTTTCTTTCAGCGATTCAACCGAAATGTATATCGGTCTGCCGGCGCGAAAATTTTCTTCCTTCATGGCTGCAGCGGACGAAGCGGGCCTATCCCGTTTTTATGGAGGCATTCATTTCTGGGATTCCATCGAAAACGGAAAGGAAGAAGGGCTGGCCATCGGCCATCATGCCTTGCGCAGACTGGCCAAAAAAAAATGGGTCGGCGAATAGGATTATTTTTGTAGCGACCCGTAGCAGAGGTCGAGCAGTTCGATGCTTTCCGAAGTCATTTTTCGTTCTTCGATTTTCCGGCGGATCTGTTCTTTGAGTTGATGATAAACGTGGCGAAAATCCCGGTGCCTGATCAGGTAAGCCGTGATCAGATCGGTGCAGGCATTGCCGCCGGAATGTGTATTGACAGACCAGTTGGGATGTATGGTGAAGTATTCATCCATGGCCGAGATGGAACTGACCTTGTCGAGCAGAGGTAGTACGGAACCGGTGAGCAGGCGGTCGATTTCTTCGCAGGCGAAAAACAATTCTTTCTGTGAATAGATGGTGATGTCTTTTGCTGCATGATCGCCGGATTCGGCCCGCGTAAAATCCTTCATCTGAACAGAAAGGCTGCAAATGCCCGTATCCTTTTGAAGGATTGACTTCATATATTCCTGTTTGATGCGGAGAATTTTGGGGTGCCAGACTTGGAGAAAAAAACTGATGCGGTAATTAACGGGAAACTGACTCACGAAAACAAAACCGATTTCAGCGGAATGTTTTCTTTCGTTTCTTCTGAAAGTAAAATTGGAGCGGTTAAAATGGAGATGGGTATTTTGAAGTGTGTGGCGTACTGTTCTGGACAGATAGGACTGGATATCCGGTAACCAGATTTCTAACGGGGGTGTTTCCTGTTTTTGTATTGAATCCATGGTGACCCGTATTCGGCTTTTTCAAAACACATGACCAATAAAAGATCAAAAATAAAATAAAAAAAATTGTACGCATGAGAAAATTCCCGATCACCCTGGTTATCGTATTGTTACTATCTGCTATCGTAAAAGGGCAGACAGCATGGACGAAAACCGCAACAGACGACATGGTTAGCTTCGTCGCCGTAGATCCTCTGCAGAAGATATTTAAGGAGACCGCTTTTTTCGAAGATGCGGATCCGGTCGCTGATGTCGCGATCGGAGAGCACGCCAGTTTTCAATTCGTGGTCAGGAGCACAAAAACGATCCGGCACATGACGGCCTCGGTTACGCAGTTGTCAAGAAACCCGGACCTGATGGCTCACAACAGCCAGATCGGTTTTGTCGGCTACACCCGGGTGGGGCGGCCATTACCGAATCCACCGAAGGATAAACTGAGTCCGGAATCTGGCTTCTATCCCGATCCGATCCTCGATACACCGGCCATGGACCTCATCCATCTGACAAGTCAGCCCGTCTGGCTCACGATTGCCATCCCGCAGGAGACAGCGCCCGGCGATTATCTTGGCCTCATTACGCTGTCGGGAACCATCGATGGTAAAACATTCAGCACGCACCATCGTTTGCTGGTGCGGGTTTATCCGGTGCGGATCACGCAGACGAGCCTCTGGGTGACGAACTGGTTTGGCATCGACAAAACCCAGATGAAACAGCTCAGCGACGGAAAAGATTCGGTGATGTATTCCGAAAGGTACTGGTACTGGCTGCAGGTAGCCGCAAAAAAAATGAAGGCGTACGATCAGAACGTAGTGATCGTGCCGCCGACACTGGTAAACATCAAATACCAGCAGGGAAAATACCAATTGGATTTTTCGCGGTACGATCGTTTCGTACAAACTTTTATTGATGAAAAAACGATCGGTCTGATCGAAGGAGGCCATGTGGGTGGCCGGATGGGAAACTGGGATTCTCAGTTCGGATTGTTTGTTCCGTTCTGGCATGGCGACACGATTTACTACCGGATACTGCCCTTAAAGGATTCCACGGTGCAGCATTTTTATAGTGTATTCATGCCCGCGCTCATGAATCATCTGAAAGCGAAGGGATGGGATAAAATGTATCGGCAGCATCTTTGCGACGAACCGGAAACCAGCAATGAAAAATCGTACGGAGAAATTGGGAGATACATCAAGTCACTGGCGCCCGGGATCAAAACCATCGATGCGGTGCATTCGCATGGCGTGGATAACACAGTGGATGTGTGGGTGCCACAGCTTGATTTCTATGATACCGATTATGCGTTTTATCAGGAAAGAAAAAAAGCGGGAGATGAGATCTGGTTTTATACCTGTCTTTCGCCGCAGGGTGAATATGCAAACCGCTTCATTGAACAGCCGCTCATCAAAACGCGTTTGCTGCACTGGATCAATTTCCGGTTTGGTTCCACCGGTTACCTGCACTGGGGCTGGAATTTCTGGAGCCCGGATCCGATGCGGGAAACATCGGGCATCATTCCGGAAGCAGGTAATATCATGCCGGGTGGAGATGCTTTCATCACCTATCCCGGACACGGCGAAATCCTGTCATCCATCCGCCTCGAAGCCATGCGCGACGGGATCGTAGATTACGAGTTACTGAAAATGCTGGAAAAACAATCCCCTGACGCAGCCAGGGAAATGGCCCGGACCACCGTGTATGAATTCAGTAAATACGACCTTGATATCGCCACTTTTCGTGCGAAGAGAAGGAGAATACTGGAAATGCTCAGTGGGCAGCGTTAGTCAACTTTTGAAATCTTGAGCATGTTGGTCGGCAGGTGTTCGCTCACCGGCAGGCTGCCCGTGTTGATGATCACATCACCGCTTTTTATAAAGCCCCGCTGTTTGAGGATTTCGGTGAGGTCGCCGACGATGCCGTCCATGCTTTCCTCTTCATTATAATGAAAAGCGCGCACGCCCCAGCTTAGGCTCAGCTGATTGATCAGCGTTTTTTCCTTGGAAAAAATATAGAGGGGCGATTTTGGCCGGTAGCTGGAAAGCATAAAGCCGGTATAACCACCCTGCGTCATACCGATCAGCGCATCGGCATGCGTGTCTTTGGCGAGTTTACAGGCATTGTAACATATGGCATCGCTCAGAAACGAAGGAGAATGGGGTTGTGGCGCCAGTTCGTCCTCGCGGTTATAGTTGTAATCTGTTCTTTCCACTTCCATGATGATCTTGCGCATGGTTTCCACCACCAGGGTAGGATAGTTGCCGGTGGCGGTTTCTGCACTCAGCATCACGGCATCGGCGCCTTCCAGTACGGCATTCGCCACGTCGGTGATCTCACTGCGGTTTGGCTTGGTGCGGTCGATCATGCTTTCCATCATCTGCGTAGCCACAATCACCGGTTTTGCACGGTGAATGGATTTGCGGATGATCTGTTTCTGGATCAGGGGCACCTGTTCGATCGGAAGTTCCACCCCGAGATCGCCGCGCGCCACCATGATGCCGTCGGATTCCAATATGATTTCACGCAGATTGATCAGCGCTTCGGGCATTTCTATTTTGGCAATGATCTTTGACTTGCTTTTTTTCTCATCGAGCTTTTTGCGGAGACCGATGATATCATCGACGCGCCGCACAAAAGAAAGCGCCACCCAGTCGAGCTCCTGTTCGATGATGAACTGCAGGTCAACATGGTCCTTGTCAGTGATGGCCGGCAGGGATATTTTTGTATCCGGAAGGTTCACCCCTTTTTTCGAGGAGAGGATGCCACCCAGCGTCACCTGTACTTTCACATCATTGTTCTTTTCGATGCTGATCACTTTCACCTCGAGCTTCCCGTCATCGATCATGATGGTATTGCCGATCTTGACATCGAGGTGAAGGTCGGGATAGGAAACATAAATGCGTTCCATCGTACCCACCAGTTTGGTATTGGTAAAGGTGAGCACATCGCCTTCGGATACCAGCATGCTCCCGCCCTCTATTTCGCCGACCCGCAGTTTCGGACCCTGGAGATCGCCGAGGATGGCAATGTTAAAGGGTTCGGTGGAATTGATCTTGCGGATATGCTGAATGATTTTTGCTTTGTCTTCATGGCTGCCATGCGAAAAATTCAAGCGGAATACGTTCACGCCCGCACGCACCAGGGAAAGCAGTTTATCGTAGGTGTCGCAGGCGGGACCGACGGTGGCCACGATTTTGGTACGATGGAAAGTATGTTCGATTCCGGCTTTCTTGTCCATCTGGCCATGAATGTATTTGGAAATATTTTTTGACATGTCGGCGATTTTTTGGTTTACAGGATAAAAAAAACAGGCAGATAAAGCCTGTCGGATGATATTATGATGCTAATATTTTGACGATCTTCAGCCAGTCGTCGCTGATTTTTTGTTTGGCCTTCACCGCTTTTTCCAGCGGCGTAAAATGCAGTTTGCTGTTCACGATGCCCACCATCACATTGAACCGTCCTTCCATCAGGCATTCCACGGCTGCATAACCCATCCGGCTCGCGATCACGCGGTCAGCACAGGAAGGTGCGCCGCCCCGTTGAATATGCCCCAGGATGCAAACCCGGGTATCGATATTCGGCAGCCGCTCTTTGACGATCTTGGCCACTTCATTGCCGCCGCCATAGCCGTCACCTTCGGCAACGACCACCAGGTTTACGAGTTTTTTCCTTTTTTCTTTCTCCTGCAGGGAACTGATCAGCTCTTCGATATCTGTTTTTCTTTCAGGGATCAGTACATTTTCGGCGCCGGTGGCGATCCCGCTGTGCAGCGCGATATATCCCGCATCGCGTCCCATCACCTCTATGATAAAAAGTCGGTCATGTGCATCGGCGGTATCGCGGATTTTATCGATCGCTTCCACCGCGGTATTGACCGCAGTGTCGAAGCCAATGGTAAAGTCGGTGCCGGCGATGTCTTTGTCGATGGTGCCGGGAATACCGATACAGGGGATCTGGAATTCAGTACTGAATTTATGGGCGCCGCGGAAAGATCCGTCGCCGCCGACCACAATCAGGCCATTGATACCCAGTTTTTTCAGGTTGGCATAGGCTTTGGCGCGGCCCTCATATTCAAAAAATTCCTTGCACCGGGCTGTTTTCAGGATAGTGCCGCCACGCTGGATGATGTTGGCGACGCTGCGGGAGTGCAGGGGAACGATGTCATTTTCAATGGTGCCGGTATAGCCACGCATGATTCCGAAAACCTCCAGGCCGTTATAAATTCCGGTACGAACAATGGCTCTTACCGCGGCGTTCATTCCAGGTGAGTCACCCCCGGAAGTGAGGACGCCTATTTTAGAAACTTTTTGTTGCATCAATAAGAAATGGATTGTTTGTTTGCTATTACTTCAAACAATTAGCCTGGAAGGTTGAAATTGTTCATTGTTTCCAAACTAAGTCCCAAAAATAAGGATTTGCTTTCATTCCCCAACGAAGCTTCATGAAAGCATATTGTTTGGCGGGCAAAAGATTTCCGCCATCATACAACGGGCGCTCCCGCCACCATTGCGTTCTATCGTAGAGAGGTCGGTGTGAATGATTTCGTTAAAACTCAAAAGCTTTTCTTTCTGCCGGGGTTCCAAAGCCCGAAATGCGTTCGATGACATCACCAGGAACTGATCGCCGGCGGCATTGCGCACCTGAAGCATATTGCCGGCAAACTGGTTTACCTGCAGGAAGCTGATCGGAATGATTTCTTTACCACTGTGTTCGATACAGGCCGAAACGGCCGCCCTTTCCCCGGAATCCCGGATCGAATCCAGGCAGATCACGACATATTTATCCGCCACACACATCATGACATTGGTGTGATAGATGTCCCGCTGGTTTTCGTCGGTGGCACGAAACAGCATCGGTTTGTATTTCATTCGCTGACAAAAAATCTCCAGGATGCCCGCGTCGGTGCGTGGGGAAAGGCAGGCATAACAGATATGCTGATCCCGGTCGAGGATCATGCTGCCGGTTCCTTCCAGGTATAACCCCTGTTGCTCATAGCCGCTCAGGTCGATGGTGTCGCTCACCTGAAACTGCCGGCGGATGGCATTCAGTACTTCCGGTTTTCTTTCCTGCCGGCGGTTTGCGGCAAACATCGGGTAGAGCACCAGGCTGCCGTTCTCGTGAAAGGAGATCCAGTTGTTGGGAAAAATCGCATCCGGCGTGTGGGGCAGCGGGGAATCCTCCACCACCAGCACATCCACGCCGCGCTGCCGGAGTTGTTCAACCAGGCCGTCAAATTCCTGCCTGGCCTTTTGCTGTACGCTTTCATCGATAGCGCCGGCCACCTGGAAAGCGTTGTTGACGGCTGTCTCTGCATTGAAGGCGAAATGAACAGGCCGGATCATCAGAATATGGGAAGTGGTTTGCATGGTTCAGAAATCATCTCTTAATAAAGGCATGCTCATGCAATGGAAACCACCTCTTGCGCGGGACAATTCCGCGGACGGCATCAGGATCAGGGTATTCTTCATTGCATCCGCCTGCATCAGTCCTTTCTCCAGTTTGTCCACCAGCTCTTCCCCGGGTATCACCGAAAATCCGTTTTCCTTAAAAGCCTCCACGGTTTTGTCGTTGCGGTCGTAACCAAGCACGATGCCTTCGCGCAGGGCGAGGAGGTTGCAGGAATCCGTCCATTGTTCCCGGGCATCGAATGGGAATTCATTGTTGCCGGAAAAGATGAATGTGACCTTGCCTTCGCAATCCAGGTCGTTTTTGCTGATATCGTAGAGCAGGTCTTCCAGGTTATCGAAATACACGGGGTTCTCGACATCCTTTTTTCTGAACTGGGTGATCTTTAATTTTTCTTCTTTTTTGCTTCCTTCGAGAATCCTTTGCACCGGATCATCGTCTTCGTGCTTCATCGATTTTTTAGAAAACACGCCAAGCATCACCCAGGCATCGCGCCGCACCTGGGTAAAGACGGTGTCGATATGCATATAGTCGCGTTTTTTAGGGATTTTGATCACGGTGATCTTCTTGACCACATTCCGGGAGAATAGCAGGGTGACGGCCTGGTGGGCGGCTTCCATCGTGGTGCGCTCGCTGATACCGATCAGCAGATGGTCTTTGCTCACCACCATCACGTCGCCGCCTTCGAGCGTAACTTTTTTATCATCCCCTTCTTTTGGCAACAGGAAATGATGATAGCCCTCATGCAGTTCCAGGATGTTTTTTGTATAGTCCTGGAAATAGGCGTGGTTGAAAAAAATATATTTTGCCAGTAGCGCTTCGCGGGTGCGGGCTTTTTTGGCCGGCTTATTTAGCAGCACGAATTCATTGACGACGATGCCGATATCCCTGGTAAAAATGAAATTCGGGATGGGCGCAAAAAGCATCTTGCCGTCATTGAGCGTGCCGGTGATGAATGCTTTGGCGAGATCCACCGGACTGAGCTCGAGCAACTGCCGCTGCGTGTCATAAGAACAGTTTTCGATAGCACATACCGAAGCCGCGAGTTTCATTTTAATCTCGACATTTTCGAGGATCACGGCCAGCAGCCATTGCAGTTCAATCACTTTATCCGAACGGAAGAAATCTTTGTGTTCCGGTTTGTAAAAGCTGCGCCGGCTGGCCTCCGCATCGATGGTGGCGAGCTTTCCCTGGATGCTCTCCGGGTCCAGAAAATACAGCAGGAGTTTGGTATAAAAATCGTATTCCTTGCGACGGATGGTATCCAGGTGAACAATGTCTTCAAAAAGCCAGTCCTGCGCCTTGGAAGGAACAACTTTGCCGAGACCGGAATCCGGACTGTGAACCAAAAGCCTTCTCAGCCTGCCTACTTCTGACGATACTTTAATCGGTGGTGCCTGTTTTCCCATAAAATTGATCCAGGGGCAAAGGTACGGATATGCCGATTTTGAACCTTTCGAGCCCCATACAGGCTATTCCAGCATGCGTTCACGGATATATTTAACCGGAGAACTCCCGAACCGCAGGAAATGCTCGTGAAAATCCTTGAGGCTGTACTGACTGCCCATCTTCTGCTGATACGCTTCGCGAAGGGATAAGATGGCGCTGGCGCCGGCAAAATAGGAGCAGAGCTGCACCTGGGAAAGGGTCGCCCGGTGGTATTTTTCCGTGGCCTGGCCGCTGGTCTGAAAACATTCCTTTACCAGCAGGTTCATCACCGAATCTTTTGGTGTAGCCAGCACCTGCACATCATAATCCAGGAGTACGTTCGCCAGTTCCCGCAATTTCCATTTATCCAGCACCAGCCGGATCTCGGGGCTGCCGTCTCCCCAGCCATTTTCAATCATCATCCCTTCGCAATACACCGCCCAACCCTCGATCATGGCGCCGTTCTGAAAAACGGAGCGCAGCACATCCGGTGACTGTTGCTGGTTATAGATGCCCTGCAGGCAGTGGCCCGGCACGCCTTCGTGGATCGACAATATCTGTGACGCATAGTTATTATACTCCTGCAGGGAACTTTCAGCGGCAGCAGGCGCATACTGGGTGAGGTCATCGATATTAAAATAAGTGTGACCGGTTTTCTGATAAGGTGGGGTGAATTCTGCCGTCGCAATGGCAACGCCCCGGGCATAGAGCGGCATCAGCCGCACGATGACCGGCGGATGCAGGGTGTCGAAATTAAAAAGGTCTTTGGTGAGAATAAATTTTTTCATCCGGTGCACCTGGCCGCTGAGCGAATCGTAAAAATCTGCCGGCCGCACATGTTGCAGCTGAATTTTATTCAGCACCTGCTGGATCAGCGCCAGGGAGTCTTTCGGCCTGGCGCTGTTGCCATAATATTTTGTCCAGAGACTGTCGGCGATGCCAAACATTTCGTGGTGATAAAATGATTTCTGCCGGAGTGCTTTGGCGTACAGCTGTTCAGGGGTATCATCAATCACCAGATCATATTTGAACTTGGCGTCAAACAAATCCCTGCCAATTGCGAACGGACGGAAAGGACGGCTGCTGTCAGCCTGTATTTTTTGCAGGCCGCTGATATAGTCATTGATCGCCTGCACACAGCGCGCAATATTTTTTTCGAGCGAGTCTTTTTCTGCCGGTGAAAGATGACTGGCATGGATGGAATCGGTCAGCGATTTGCCAAACACGGAAAGACCTCCCTGGTTTTGCCGGATGCCGAGTTCCAGATGCTC
>CAZZYD010000101.1:0-11832 GCA_964658175.1 uncultured Puia sp.
GGTGGCAGCACCCGCCATGACGGCTTCTGCTTCGATCAGCCAAACTTCTGCGTACCGCATCATATAGGTATTGTTTCCGGTAGACTGTGAAGCGCCTATCCCTCCATTGTCTGCGGGTGTGCCGATCACATATTTTTTGATCTGCGCATGTGTTCCCTGGGAATTGGCATTCGCCGGCAGCGTATAGCCTCCGGATGCCTGATCAATCTCCGGATAAAAATCACCCGGCCACATGATGGTTGCTTTTGCCCGCTGGTCGTGCAGGGTGTCATAGGCATCCTGCAGATCGAAAGTCGGGGCCAGGACTCCGTATCCGTCGCCGGTGCCGGTGATAATACCGCTGTACGCCAGCGATGCCTGCTGGGAATTACCCTGACCATAGGATCCTGCCGCCCATTGCAGGGCAATGATCGATTCTTCGTTGTTGTTATTGGCAGTTTTAAATAGATCATTAAACGTTTTACCTCCGATATCTATTCCGTATAATTTGAATTCACCGCTGTTGATCACTTTTTCGGCTTCCGTGCGGGCGCCGGCGTAATTCTGCATATAGAGGTATACTTTGGCCAGCAAGGCAGAGGCGGAACCGCTGGATACATGACCCTGCGATTGCGACGACCCGCTTCTTATTTTCTTTGTGCAGTTCGCCTCAGCATACAACAGGTCATTGACCATGAACTTGTAGACATCCACGATGGGATTGGTGTTGAGCTGAAAATTGCTGATGTAATCTGAACTGTTCTCAATGATCGGCACATTGCCGAAAATCCTGACCAGGTGAAAATAAGCCAGGGCCCGCATGAGATGCGCTTCTCCCAGGGCATTGTTCACGATCGCCGAATCCACGGTCTTGGGCACTTTCAGGGGAAGTGTATTTATCAGGGCGTTTGCCTGCGCAATCACCGTATACAAAGAATTCCAGGCGGCGGTAATTTCAAAATTATCCGGTGTCACAGAAAAATTGCTGAAGTTGATGACGTCGCTTGAATAGGACCGGCCATTGCCCCCGGCCAGTTCCGTGATCGACCAGCTTACTTTGCCGTTGTATCCAAACCAGGGCGCGCCATACAGCGCGTTGGTGCTGGCGACCACCTGGTCGTTTGTCTGATAGAAGTTATCCACCGTGATGTTATCTTCCGGCGGCCGGTTAAAAAAATCCTTTTTACAGCTTCCGGCCAGCATCGAAACGATGAGCAGTATACCGGTTACTATATGAATGGAATGTTTCATGCTAAATATTTTGAAGAATTAAAATTCTGCGTTGATACCAAAAGTGATTGTACGGGGAGATGGATACCTGCCCAAATCGACATTCGACAGAAATACATTCTGATTCTGCGCACCGATTTCCGGATCGAGTCCGCTGTATTTGGTGAATACGTGGAGGTTCTGTCCCGACACATACACTTTCAGTCTGGTCAGTTTTAAATGCCGGGAGAGTTCCGGCGGCAGCGTGTAACCCAGACTCACGTTTTGTATTCTCAGGTACGATCCGCTTTCCAGAAAGCGGTCAGAAATCACCAGGTTGCTATTGTCACCGGGTCTTGGCGAAGGAATATTTGAATTTGGATTGGCCGGTGTCCAATAGTTCGCCACCGATGCGAGCTGGTTTGCATACAGACCGGCGAGATTTGCCAGCTGATAGTTCGCCGCATTGAGAATTTTTGCACCGTAGGAACCGTTCAGGAATATGGAGAGGTCGAAAGACCGGTAACCAAAATTGTTGGTGATGCTGTAGGTAAATTTCGGATTCGGGTTTCCAAGAAATACCTGGTCTTTGGCATCCACTTTTCCGTCGCCGTTGGCATCCGCATACTGAATATCCCCCAGCCACGTGTTGGCTGCGCTGTGGTTGTTGAAGAGTGGATTTTGCACGGGATTACCGAACTGGATCGGCGCGGCGGCCAGCTGTTGTGCATTCTTAAAGATTCCCTTCGTTTTATACCCGTAAAATTCACCCACCGGCGTACCTGGCTGCGTTTGGGTGGCTACGAAAGAGAGGAATCCGATCGTAACCTTTCCCTGGATAAAGGGCGTTCCATTTGCCAGCGAAATAACTTTATTCGAATACTGGGAAAAGATAAATGTGGATCCCCACCTGAAATTCTTCGATTCGATGTTTCGCGTATGTACCGTAACATCATAACCCAGGTTTCGCAGTTGTCCGCCATTGATGATCGGCGGGGCGATCACCCCGATGGAATTGTATTCAGCCTGTTGTCCCAGCAGGAAAGCCGGCAGGGAAGCAGAAAATAAAAACCGCTTGGAGGTTTTGTAATAATAATCCACACTGGCATCGATGCGGTTATTGAACAAACTGAAATCAACGCCACCATCCGTTTGGATGGCGGTTTCCCAGGTAACCGCAGCATTGGCCACATTGCCCACGGCAAACCCGGTTCCGAGGCCGGTCGGAAATGCATTGAGGGCAGCGCCGTACTGATAATTTGGAATGCCCTGGTTCCCCACCTGGCCGTAACCCAGCCGTAGTTTCAAATTGCTGAAAACATTTTTCGCACTCCGGAAAAAAGGCTCTTCCGATACTTTCCAGGATGCTGCAAAGGCGGGAAAATAGCCGCGCTGATGTCCCGGTGCAAATTTGGAAGAAATATCTTCCCGGATGGTAGCCGTCAGACTATACCGGTCATTGTAGGTATAAATAGCCCGGCCAAACAATGACTCCAGCGATGAACTGGCTTTGTATTCGCCCGGTGGTAACACAGATCCCGCGAGATTCAGTGTCTGCAATGAATTGCTGAGAAAAGTCAGTCCGGTGATATTGGTACCACCCCAGGAGGATTCGCTGACTTCATGACCCGCCAGTGCCGTAAGGTTATGTTTCGTTCCGAATACATGTGAATAGGTGAGGTATTCTTTCCAGCCCCAATACGATGAATGCGAGGGATATTCGGTTAATCTCGCTGAATTGTTCACATAAAGGGGACCATATTGATAGGTGGGCAGAAACACCAGCGCGCTGGAATAATTATAATCGCCGTTGAGCTCGGATCTCAACACCAGGCTCTTTGTAAAACTGATTTCGCCATAAATATTCCCGTTGAAATTGTCCCTGGCCAGCGTATTGGTCGTATTCAGTGCGAGACCGACCGGATTGATCTGACCGCCTACCTGATCAGCCTGCGGACCTGCAAAACTGCCGTCTGCATTGTACACAACCTGGTCCGGCGCACTGAGCAAAGCCGTATAAATGATCCCGCTGTTGTCGCTGAGTACGTTGTTTTGATTCGTGCGGCTTGCTGCGAGCGCCGTTCCGATCTTGAACCATTCTTTCACTTTACCGTCTACATTCGCACGAATCGAGTATCGTTTGAAACCGTTGGGACCGATCACCGTGCCCTGCTGATTTAAGTAACCGCCGGATAAATAATAAGTCACGCCATCCTTTCCACCGGAAATAGATACCTGGTGATTTTGGGAGATGCCGGTGCGGAAAATTTCATGCTGCCAGTTGGTGCCTTTTCCCAGCAGACTTGGATCCGCAAATTCTCCCCGGCGCGCAACACCAAAAGCATCCGCAAGGCCGTTCTGGTAATTCGCATATTGCTGCAGGTCCATCATTTTCAGGAATCTGCCCTGATCATTGGTACCATAATAACCGTCATAGCTGATGCGCGCCGTGCCGTTTTTTCCGCGTTTGGTGGTGATGATGATCACGCCGTTGGATGCCTGGCTTCCATAAATGGCGGTAGCCGAAGCGTCTTTCAGTACATCGATCGATTCGATATCATTCGGGTCGATTAAAGACAGAGGACTGGCACTGGTCTCCCCATCGCCACCGCCCTGCTGCCCTTTGTTTGACAATCCGACGGGCCGGCCGCTGGTGGCAATATTGTTTGCATCGCCTGACATGGGCACTCCGTCGATCACATACAAGGGTTCGTTGGACAGACTGAGTGAAGTAATTCCCCGGATATGAACGGAAGTATTGCTACCCGGTGCGCCGGAATTTTGTGATACCGTTACGCCGGCTGCTTTTCCCTGCAGCATCTGGTCGACGCTGGGTTGCGGAATATTCTCCAGTTCTTTTGAACTCACAGAAGAGATCGCGCCGTTGACGTCGGCCTTTCGCTGGGTTCCGTATCCGATCACCACCACATCGCCGAGCGTGGAAGACACTGCTTTCATCACGATCGTAAAAGAAGATGAATGATTGACGGCGACTTCCTGCCTTTCGTAACCGACCGATGAAAAAATAAGTACCGCCGTTTCACTGATATTCTTCAGGCGGAAAAAACCCTTGTCATCTGTTTCCGATGCGACCTTCGAGCCTTTCACGGAAACCGATATGCCCGGAAGCTGATGACCCTGTGCGTCCGTAACCGTACCGTACAGGTCGATCGGCGCCGAACCATTTCCACCCGCTGCCGGCGTGGCCAGTCTGATCACAACGGTTTTATCAATGATTTCGTAGGTGAAGGGCTGGTCGTGCATACAAAGCGCCAGTGCCTCCTCCAGCGTAACGTCCCGTACGGAAAGCGTAACGCTTTTCGCGGTTTTGAGGATGGTCTCGGTATACACAAATGTATATCCGGTCTGTTGTTTGATTTCCGTGAAGAGTTTTTCCAGGGGCGCATCCTTTTCAGAAATCGTCACCTTTTGCGAAAACGCCGCGGCGCTCACCTGAAGTGAAAGGATAAGCAGTAAAAAGGCGGTTATATTCATAACCATCAGTTTTTTGGTAATGCCCGCGTATGGCGGGGCACAAATAGCCTTTAAAAGCATACATTTGTTATGTTTGGGTTTAACAATAAAAAGTTCTAACCGGCTTGTATAGTTGCTCCTCCCGAACGTCCTTCATCCCGCCCGCAATGCGGGATGATTTTTTTTCAGCAGAAGATGTTCCTGACTAAGGCAATACTTTCACTTTCCGGCCATCGATCACAAAATGGACCGCGCCGGTTGTCTCCAATATTTTAAACAGCGCCGAGGCACTCGTATTTCTTGGTAGCTCCGCGTAGAATTTCTCCGGGATATTTTTTTCGAAAGTCACATCCACATCATACCAGCGGGATACCTGGCGCATGATGGTTTGAATGTCTGCACTCCTGAACTGAAACAAACCGTTTTTCCAGGCTACGGCATCCTCCACATTCACCGCTGTTGACCGCCTGACGGCACCGGTGTTGTCGATGGTTGTTTCCTCTCCCGGTTTCATGGAAACGGAGCTTGTTCCCGCGCGAATATTGACGGCGCCTTCCAGCAGGGTTGTTTTTATGGACGGCTCGTCGTTGTACGCGTTGATATTGAAATGTGTGCCAAGCACTTCAACACGCGCGCCGTTGACCATCACGGTGAAAGGAATTTTTTCAGATTTACCGTTGGCAGCCGTCCGGTATTGAGCGGCGATTTCAAAATAAGCCTCCCCTGTCAATTCTACGGAGCGGTCACCCTGAAAGGCAGCGGGATAACGGAGGGATGAGGCGGCATTGAGCCAGACCCTGCTACCATCTGACAGGCGGACCTGATACTGACCGCCGCGAACGGTGGTAATCATATTGTAGCGAAGCGCCTCGTCGGTCGTTGGCGCCGGTTGCCGCTCATAGACAAGTTCCCCGCCCTGCAATTTTAAGATGCGCGTAGTCCCCTGGCTTCCGATCTTTCCTTTGTGCGCACTGTCCAGCACAATCGAACTGCCGTCGGCCAAGGTCAGGATCGCTTTGTCAGATCCCGGCGAAAGATCATTTTTCGATACAAGCTGGCCATGCGACGCTGCCGGAGCCAACGGAACTGGTCTGCGGTGAATGATAAAATATGCAGTCAGACTTACAAATAGACACAGGATAGCCGCAGCCGCCCATTTGCGCCTGGGCATCATGGAATAGATCCTGGCTTTTGACGACTGATCTGATTGAATTCGCTGGGTGATTTTTGCAAACATCCTGGTTTCCAGCAGTTTCCGCTGATCGGCGCTTAACTGAACGCTTGCTTTTTCCGATTGATCAAAAAATTGATAATAACGTTGAAGAAACCGGATTTCTTCCGGAGATGCCTGCTGTTGCAGGTATTTATTGAGCAGTCTGAGAAACTCGCTTCTTTCAGTTGACTTTGACATAGCAATCGTTGGCTATGGTATGTCACAGGAACAAGCCCTATCTCCCACGTCGATAAAAAATATATTTGAAATTCAGCTCCAGATGATCAGGGCGATGAAAATACCAAGCTGGGCTATCCGCTGGCGGAGCGCCTGAAATACTTTTCCAAGCTGGTTTTGCACCGTTTTCTGTGAGATCATGAGGCGGTCGGCGATGTCGCGGGTGGTCAGGGACTCAGAAAAATGAAGAAGAAATATCTCTTTGCGTTTCGGGGGCAGTGTGTCGGCGTACAGGAGCACCAGCTCGATCATGTCTTTTTCCAGCAGATGCCCGTCCGCAAAGTCATTGGCCTGGAGGATCAATTCGAAAGGTTCAAAAAAAGCGGTGGCACCGAGGTCGCGCTGCACGAAATTAAAAACCCTGAAACGAACGGCTGTATGGAGATAGGCGGATAGGTTTTCGACCTTTAAATCGGATCGGCGGGTCCAGATGCTCACGAACAGATCCTGAACGATGTCTTCCGACTGCTGCGCGTTTTTCAGGCGGGCATACACTTCATCATACAATTCGCGCCAGAAGCGTCGGTAAATGCATTCAAAGGCCTCGCTGTTCCCCTTCGACAGCAGCCTTAGCAGTTCACAATCGTTATCAGAAATAATCGTTTTCAAATGGCTAGCGTGAAACAAAATCAACCAAATCTAAGTAATATTTTAAAAAACCGGATAAATTCCGATTTTTAATACCCCCGCATTTGAAAGCCTGCCATTTGAATCAAAGGAAGCCCCTGCACGCAAAAACAACTACCTCACCCAAAGTTTACGGGACACGACCTGTTCCATGACCTGGTCTCGGTAGTTGCGGCTGAGCGGGATTTTTTGAGCGCCAATATAAATTTCGTTGCCATCGATCCCTTCGATCTTACCGGCAGATACAATATAAGATTTGTGCACGCGTATGAAAGCCGCCGGATCGAGTTGTTCCCCACCGTTTTCAGGTACATCAGCGTCATAAACTTTCCGCGCCGGGTATGAATCGTTGAGTAGCGGGTTCGCTCCAGCTGTCCGTCGCGGATCTCTTCAGTTCGGTTCATTACGTCACCGACTATGGGAAACTTACCCGGGAAGCGTTCGATGGCGGCAGTCATGTCGTGGTCAACCCGGAGTCTGGCATCTTTCCCATTTTCCGGCTGACCTGGTCAAGAACTTTCGGATCGCATACGGGCAGGACTTCCCGTGCACGCGAAGGAACCGCCAGCGATGAAGAGGGCAGAATGCGCTAAGCTGTCAATAAAATATAAAGGGGCCATTCGCGGAGACATCTTTTGCGAATCTTCGCTGGAAGCAACAGATCGCAGATCCTCAGCCAATAGCCCCTGGCCGTACTTAAGGTGTGTGATGCGCTCTCTCAGCACCGCATCTTTCAACCGCTATTTCTTCCTTAAGAGCTTAAGGATGATCTCCTGGTTTTTTACGATGTCTTTCAGGCTCTTTTGATTTTGAAGAATTGAAGACTGATTTTTAATGATCGTCTGCTGATTCTTTAAAATATGAGCCTGATTGGTTGTAATCGACGCCTGATTCTTCAGGATGGTAGTCTGGTTCGATTTGATGTCGCCCTGATTTTTGACGATGGTTCCCTGATTTCCCTTCAATAATTTCTGGTTGCCGAGGATGGATGCCTGGTTTTTTTTGATCGCCGTTTGATTGTCGACGATAGACCCCTGGTTATCCTTTATCAGTTTCTGGTTGTCAAGAATGAAATCCTGATTTTTCAAAACTGATTCTTCTTTGTCTGCCATGTTGTTTTTGATTTAAAGTGAATAATGATTTGCAATATAAAAACTAAGATATATTTACAGGATAACCTGTTAAGAATAGCACAAATAGAATTTACTGTTTGAGGGCCACAGATACCGCTTTCTTTTGCCCCATTTTTGCCAGGTAATTAAAAAGCAGTAATCCGGCGGCGAGTACAGTCGCACACATCAAGAGTTTCAGCGCGCCAGGTCTGATCACCAGCATGGCGCCCACAAATTGCACGAATAAAATAATATACAGGAACTGGGCGATTCTTTTCCTGGGCAGCTGGTGAACCACAAAAGCGCCCAGGGGTGCAAAGAAAACAACCAGCGGAACGCAGGCGATCCACATTTCAAAAGCGGCGGGTTGAAAGTCATTCACAATCTGTGCGTGTATAAAAAATCCTAAAATCGTTTCAATCGTCATGATAACGACCGAAGACGGGGTGGCGACTTTTTCAGACACACCGTAATAGATAGTCATAATGCAGTAGGTGAAAATATTAATGCCTGTACCGAACAGCGATGAAATGATGCCGCCAATAAAACCGAACAGGATCAGTCTCGATTTGTCAGCTGTTTTGAAATCGCTGATCTCATCAAATACTTTCCGTGACATCCGTCTGTTCTCCCGCCATAAAGCGATGCCAAAACTCAGCCAGAGGGAAACAAAAAAAAGTTTCGCCATGATCGGCGATACCAGCGGCACAATTTTATAAGTGCCGAAAATCAGTCCGAAGATGCCGCCGAGGGTGACAAATCTGATATAATTCCATTCCACCTTGATGCGGAGCCCGATGATCAGGAGCGTGGCGCCGGTCATCCCAATGCTTTGTATGGCGAATGAAAAATTGCGGGCGGTAGGGGGCGGTATATTCAGCAATAACGTGAATATCGGATAGGATATGGCCGCACTGCCCTCCGGGCTTGACCCGGCCACAAAGGATCCGAAGATCATGGTGAGTGCTGCGGGCCATCTCCGGGCATACAGATCCGACAGGTCGATATGCCTGACGTATACTATCCAGCAGAGCAATACGGCAACCAGGAAAATAAGATAAAGAACAGGTATTTTAATGCCAGATTTCAAGAGATTCTTTTAGTGACGATTGTTAACAAGGCCTGTCTGATGGCTATTCCCGTTTAAAGTTATCACTATGGGGATGCTCCCGGAATTTTATTTTGTTTGTCAGCCTGTTTGCAGTGGGGATGATGATCAGTCCGCACAAAAAAGCGACCGGGAACATGGTTAGCCAGGTACTGATAATTTTTACCGCGCAGCCACCGTGCAGCCCGAAATTCCGCATCACGCCCACGCAGGCCATCATCAGTGTCATGGGACCCAGGATAAACGCCGTATTGATGTATTTTCTGAATTTAATATCCATGAAAGATAAGTTGTTTGGTTACCGGAAATGAAAAGGTTATTAAATATATACCGCTGTTTTGCTCAGTGCTGTCTCTGCCAGCCGGGTTCCTTCGACCCGTGCTTTTATTTTGGCAAAGGCAATATCCCGGGCGGTGGATACATCATCCGCAAAAGGTGAAAATCCACAGTCATCGGTTGTACCTAATTGCTCAACCGGAATGACACCGGCTGCTTCCAGGATAATGTCCCGGATCTCGCCGGCAGTCTCGATCCTCGGATTCAGGACATCGGTTACGCCGATGAAAACCGTTTGTGTCGGCTTCAGATATGTACGTATTGTCTGAAGCACGGCCTGCTTATCTTTTTCACCCGCATATTCCAGGTAGACGTTGCCGGCGTTCAGTGTAAACAGGAGTGGCAAAAGGTCAACATAACGGATGTCTGCGCTATGGGTTGAATCATGGTCGCCTCCGGGGCATGAATGCACGCCAATTCTTTTTCTTTCCGTGTCCGTGAAACGGTTTAGCACCTGGTTGTTGAGGTCAACGAACATCTGCAGCAGTCCGCCGCTGGGATCAAGTTTTAGCGAAAGCCTCGCTTCCGTAAAATCGATCTGGACATTATACGCACCGCTGTTCAGGCTGTCCCGGATATCCGCTTCCGCCTCATTCACCAGGTCGCTGATAAATTGTTCCCGGGAATAGCCGGCGATAGCTTGGGCAGGGTAGAGCAGGCTGAGCGCTGAAGCTGAAATCACCGCCTGCTTTACCGGCAGCACCGTGAGCTGTTTTGCTCTTTTCACATAGGCATCGGCGTGATGTGCGTATCTGAAAGGTCCTCCGGTAATGGTTGGGAGCTGACGGATATGCCCATCTGCAAACGGGATCACCACGCCCTGGGGATTCAGGTTTTTCAATCCTGAGATGGGATAAGTGACAAAGCTCGGTTTGGTTTGCTCCCCGTCGGAAATGACGGGTGAACCTGTTTCTTCAAAACGCTGGATGGTATCCCGGGTGGCTGCATCGAATAATTGCTGCAGACCCTGATCGTCCAATTGTCCGGAGGCATTTGCCTGCATACCCAACACTAATTCTACCGGCCGCGGAATGCTTCCGATAGGTTCTGTTCTGATTTTCATTTAGAAAAGTATAAAATGGTAAATAGGATTGTTTGTGCGCCGGCCGCATCACAGCAGTTGACCTTGTTGTCAATCAACTCATCGCACAAGCCGATGATCAAGCGTCGGCTGTAAAAATTCAGGATAAATAAATCAGGAATTGGTATCCGGGGGCTGCTCGTCCGTAAGGGAGAAAAAGGATGGCAGCTCCTCTGCACGGTCAGATGATTTGCTTATATCCGTCACACCAGGGTAGTGTATCAAATCCAGGTTGCTGACGATATAATTATCTGGGGAGAAATTTTTTAAACTGTTCTTGTGAGATGCTTCTTTTTTGTTGTGAGCGTTTGAAGGAATGTCATTCACCAATTTGAAATAGTCATCCCGGGCATTATTCATTTGCATGGCCGCACGATTGGGAATACAAATGAATTCAATGGAATCCTCGAACAACCGGCGCTTCACGAATTTGTACAGGACACCTTTGATTTCAACCTGACCGTCCACCCGCTCGAAGGCGGCCGAGGAATTATAATATCCAAGGTGAGACACCGGAATTTTAAGGGAGATCAGCTGCGTCTCGTCATACTGATGCTGGTCGAAGGCAGCTTCCATCCGTGCATCAGCGCGCTCTTCCTGATAGATGCTGTACAGCCTGTAACCAACCCAGTTGAACAGGAGCATGGAAAGGAGTAATATGGCAGCAATACGTTTCAAGACTACCAAATGTAAAAAAATTTATTGGATGGCGACAACTTATAACCGGTATAAAAATGGTTCCGCTGCTCATGGCTGTTATTTGTGCCAGAGAAAGAAGCGGAATTACTTTATATTTAAGAACAATTTCATGCTATGAGAAAATCCAGACAAGTCTTCCTTGCCCGTGAAACTCTTTGCGCGATCTTGCCGATCCTGTTCATCTTTTCCTCGAATATCGCCCATGGCCAGGATGCCAACTACTGGTCGTCCAATTATGGTCCTGGCGGATTTCTCACACCCGGCGCCACCGTTTCCAATAACCGGGATAGCGGGGTATTCTTTTTCAACCCGGCGCTGCTCGCCTATTCAACGCACAATGCCGCTTCCATCAGCGGAACGATTTATCAGTATCAGGCCACCAATATAAAAAATGGCGCGGGTACGGGTCTCGACCTGAAAAGCAGTGGCGGTGCCGTCATTCCCCAGATGGTGTCCAACTCCCTTACAATTAAGACAAAACAACGGTCGATCACCGTTGCCTACGCGCTCATGCACGAGCAAAACATCAGTTTTCAGACCACCCAGCGAAAAGACGATAAGTTTCAGGTACTCGATGATTCATACAGTCCCGGACCTGAATATTTCCTGGGCCAGATTGCCGAATCAAACGTGATCAATACCACCACGGGCTTGTTCAGTGTGGGTACGAAATTATCGCGACGCCTCGCCGTGGGCATCTCCATGGAGGGGAGTATCCGGAAACAGGTCTATAACAGCAGTTACAGCGCCCAGGCAT
>CAZZYD010000102.1:0-11794 GCA_964658175.1 uncultured Puia sp.
TCGCCCCCCATGTCGCCCGACTGGTGCAGAAAGGTCTTTGTTGAGATCCAGATAGTAAGCTCTAGGCAGGTGACTGGTGAAATACTGTCGTTGTCCTAGTTCTGAATCGGCTAGAGAAAAGCGACAATCGACAATCACAAGTTGCGGATTATCGATATGTTCAAAAAGCCAGGAACATTTTTCGGCGTCAATCCGTCCCTGGTTAATGGCGGCATCTGTTTTCGTTCGACTGAAAACGTGGATCACGGTAAAGCGATCCATGTACAGATTTTTCAAAGACTCCAGTGCTTCGCGGAAGATCATCGAGCCGATGCTGCGGTTTCCATATAGCAAAGTGATCTGGCTGTCTTTTTCGGTGGCGAGGATCGATTTGACCTGCGAAATCACCGGCGTAATGCCGCTGCCGGCAGCAAAGGTGACATAATTTTTTTTATTGGCGGCATCGAGCTTCAGGTGGAAATTTCCGGAAGGTGGCAGCAGGTCCAGCCTTTGTCCTTTTTGTAAGTGCCGGTGTGCGAAGCCCGAGAAAATACCCCCTTCGATCTTCTTGATCGCGATCCGCCATTCATTTTCATGGGGACTGCTGCAAAGCGAATAAGAGCGACGGATTTCCTTTCCGTTCACCATGGTGCGCACGGTGAGGTTTTGTCCGGCTTTAAAGGCGAATCGTTCTTTGAGATGATCCGGAATGTCAAAAGCCACCGAAACGCAATCTGCCGTTTCCTGCCGGATATCACTGATGAGGTAAGGTTCGAAATGGGCCGCCACCGTTTATTTTTTTAGTCCTTCGATGAGATATAATACCATATTATTTTCCAGGATATCGGCTGCAATATGTTTTCTTGACCGGTGCCAGGACTCAATGCCGCTGATCGCCGACAGGATGGTGAGGGTCGCCACATAAGGTTCGATGGGTTTCATGGAACCTTTGTCGATGCCTGACTGGATCAGGTCTGACAAACTCCTGCGGTACGTTCGGCGCTGATTCAGAAAATTCGAAAGATAAGGTTCGGGCAGGTGCCGCCACTCATGGTCAGAAATATAGACAAATTCGTACTGGTCCATCATCATCCTGATATGAAAACGGATGATCAGTTCTATTTTCCTGAGCGGGGTCTCCGGACTATTCCGCACCGCATCCAGGTGGGAGATAAAATCATTCGCCACCCGGAAACAGATCGCCTGCAATATTTCCGACTTCGACTGGATATGGTTGTACAGGCTGGCGGCTTCCACGCCCACATGTTCCGCGAGGTCGCGCATGGAAGCGGCCCCGAAACCTTTTTCACGAAAAAGATGCGCGGCCTTCTCGATGATCAGGTCTTTCTTCGAACTGTTTTTCTTACTTTGAATTTTTGCCATGGCCGCCGGTAATGCAAAGATATACGAACGATCGTTCGTATTCTCCGCCGGTCATTGAGCCATCTTCGGCCAAAAATCATTAGTTTTAAGGGTAAAGATTTCCGGATGAAAAAGCAACTGTTCCTGCTCTTCTTTGTGCTCGCCTGCGGACAACTCACCGCCCAGCGGTTCTTTTATCTGGACAGCAACGCGGCCGCTCGTGATATCCTTCAGGAGAAACTCGTGAACATGAAGCAGCATGTCACATCCTCTGCACTTGTATCCGATTATATCATCCGCACAACGATCGCCGCCGCCGAAGGATCGAATACGGTGACCCTGCAGCTGGACGTGCAGGATTCAGTCACACTTCAGTCCATCTACCAGACAAAAGAATCTTATGCGTTTCGGTCGGCCGGGATTGATCAGCAACTCGTACTGAACCTCGCCATCCGGACCTTTATCGAAAAAAACCTCTCCCCGCTGATCGACTGTTCACGCACGGATCATTCCGATATGGGCCATAAATACCTGAAGGCCCGGAAGGATAAAACCTAAAATTTAGCTAGGTTTGCACCCTTATTTGATCATTCATCTATCTCTATGTCACTGATTTCTGTTGGAAGTATGGCCTACGATGCCATTGAAACACCGTTTGGGAAGATCGACCGCATCGTCGGCGGCTCTGCTGTATATGTGGCTTATGCCGCGTCCAATTTCGTGCAACCGATCAATCAGATCTCCATTGTAGGATATGATTTTGCCAAAGAAGAGCTCGAGGCCCTGAAGGCCCGTGGGGTAAACCTGGAAGCCGTGGTGATCGTGCCGGATAAAAAATCATTTTTCTGGAGCGGTAAATACCACCTGGACATGAATACCCGGGATACGCTTATCACCGACCTGAATGTACTCGCCGATTTTAACCCGGTGGTGCCTGACAGTTACCAGGGAAGCGAGTTCCTGATGCTTGGCAACCTGCTGCCCTCCATACAGATCAGTGTGATCAGGCAGATGAAGACCAGGCCGAAGCTGATCGCCATGGATACGATGAATTTCTGGATGGATTCAGCGCTGGACGATCTGAAAAAAGTACTCACCATGGTGGACGTGCTGATGGTGAACGACAGCGAAGCCCGCCAGCTCAGCGGCGAATCTTCCATCGTAAAAGCGGCGAAAAAGATCATGGAGATGGGACCGAAATTCCTGGTGATCAAAAAAGGAGAACACGGCGCCCTGCTTTTTCACCAAGACAATGTATTCTTTGCTCCCGCACTTCCGCTGGAAGAAGTGTTCGACCCGACCGGCGCCGGCGATACGTTCGCAGGTGGATTTATGGGTCATATCGCTAAAACAAAAGACATTTCCTTCGAAAATATGAAAACGGCGATCATCGTCGGATCGGCCATGGCTTCTTTTTGCGTTGAGAAATTCGGTCCGGAAAGGCTGAAGGAAATCACGCGCAAGGACATCGACAGCCGCATAAAACAATTTATCGACCTCGTGAGCTTTGATATTTCCCTCGTTTAAAGTTTCACGGCCAGCGTCACCACTTCCCTGAATTTCTTTACGATACCCCCGCCGTTAAAGAGTTCCACGTATATGATATAGTTGCCCACCGGCAGGCGGCGTTGCGCATCATCGAGCCCGTCCCACCGAAAACTTCCTTCCTGCGACAGCGTGCTGTTTTGATTGAGTTTGCGTACGGTTCTCCCGTTGGCGTCGAAGATGAGTACGTTCGCCACATAACCGGCCTCAGGCAGGTGGTAGTGAATAAAACAATAGTCGTCATTGCCATCATTGTCGGGAGAGAAGATTTTTGGTGTTACGGTCAGTTCGGCGGCAGAGGTATTGCTTTCCACGGACTGGGAATTTCTGGCCGTGGGCGTTCCGTATTTGGCCGTGGATGCGGCCGAACTCCAGTTCGACTGATCCTGGGTGGGCAGGCTGCTGCTGAGCCTTTCGAGTGCCACCCCCTCTTCATTGGTGATCAGCGAAAAATGCCAGCTGTGGTCGTAGTCGAGCGCATCAATAAAGGTTCCGGCCGCATTTAATAAAACGATCCGTCCATTGTCATCCGGCATGGAAGGGAGCTGCGGAATCGTAAGCAGGTGGGCAGGCGTTTGCACGGAATACTGCTGCGTTACCCAGGCGCCGTTTTCGGTGACCACATAGTATTCGCCCGGGAAGAAGAGCAGGGTGGAGGGATTTAGCATTTTTGGATCTGTGGGATCCCCGTTGAGTCCACGGGACGCCAGGTATAAATGATTCAGGTCGAACACGCGCTGGCTCCGGTTATAAAATTCCACATAGTCGTAACCGTAAGACGGCGGATTGAACATGATCTCGTTGATCACAATGTCCTGTGTGTCCGGTTCGATCGCGAGGCCGGTTTTTGCCGTATTAAAGCCGCCAATTTCATTTCCGCTGCAGTCTGTGACGGAATGCACGGTAAGGAGGTATGCCTGTCCGGGATTCAAAGGCTGGTTGAACTGGAGTTGCACCTGGTTGAACACCGGCGCCTGGGGAAATGACTTATAGGCGCGGCCGATGCCGTTGTCAATTTCATAATAGGACGCATGACCCGCGGCCGAACTGTCCAGCGGCTCATCAAAAATAAGCGTGACATGCGTCGGATCGGTGGCATAACTCCGGAGCAGCGCCGGAGGACGCAGGTCGGCGTTGGCCGCATCGACCGAGTTTCTCCGGCCGGGGGTTCCGCCGATCGGGTCGTGGCTGGCAATCCAGTTTTGATAACCGGCGCAGGGAAATTTTGGATCGATCATTTCGAGAGACCAACCGCCATCCTGCGCCACCGCATTCTGATACCAGCTCCGGTCGTACTCGATTACGTGGATGATCCCTCCACCGGGCGCTATCAGCTCCAGGAGTCCGCCGTTTTTTGCGAGCGTGGGAAAGGAAGAGACACCGATCACAGGGCCGTATTTGCCGTAACCGTCGGTGGCAGCTGTCGGACAAACGATCACAAAGCTGTCGGGCTTCAGTACGAAATCAGTTTTGATCGTTGCGGCATTGCTGCCATTGCCGATTTTCCAGTTCATCAGGTGAAAGGCGGTACTGCTTACATTTTTCAATTCCACGAACGGCGCGTTGGGCAGCCCCACCACGGGTGACGGATCGGTCAGGAATTCATCTATCACAACATCATATCGGCGGGGAACCTGCGATTCAGCATCGGCATAAACCATCAGCATCAGGGCAAGCGCGATAAAAGCGCGGGACAACATGGGCTCTGTTTATCTAAATATAAAAAAATTTGGATCAGGAAAGATTGGAGTTTACTTTTACAACCGAATGAGCAACATGCATACCATTACAAAGCGCGGCATTAAGATTTTCTCCGGTGGGGAAAGCGCCTGATTGTTTTGTAATCCAAGATAATAAAAAGCCTTTCCCGATCAGGAAAGGCTTTTTCATTTTTAAACCCAAAACCATTGAATCAATGAAAGTTGCAGTAGTCGGCGCTACCGGGCTGGTAGGCACTAAAATGTTACAGGTACTCGAAGAAAGGAATTTTCCGGTGACGGAGCTCTACCCTGTCGCCTCACCGAAGTCTGTTGGAAAAACGGTAACATTTAAGGGGAAAAAATTTACCATCGTCAGTGCAGAGGATGCCATTGCGGGCCGCCCGGCGATTGCTTTGTTCTCTGCCGGGGGCAGCACATCGCTGGAATGGGCGCCGAAATTTGCGGCGGCCGGCATCACCGTGATCGACAATTCTTCCGCCTGGCGGATGGATCCCGATAAAAAACTGGTGGTCCCCGAACTCAATGCCGACGCGTTGACGATCCACGATAAAATCATTGCCAATCCGAACTGTTCCACGATACAGATGGTGGTGGCGCTGAATCCGCTGCACCTGAAGTATAAGATCAAAAGGATTGTGGTAAGCACCTACCAGAGTGTCACCGGCACCGGCGTAAAAGCCGTGACGCAGCTGATGAACGAAAGAAAGGGCATCACCGGGGAAATGGCCTATAAATATCCCATTGACCTCAACGCCATTCCGCAGATCGACTCATTTCTCGACAACGGCTATACAAAAGAAGAAATGAAGATGGTGAATGAAACCCGCAAGATCATGCGGGATGACAGTATCCGGGTAACGGCCACGACTGTACGCATACCCGTGATGGGTGGCCACAGCGAATCGGTGAATGTGGAATTTGAAAAGGATTTTGATCTGGCAGCGGTGAGATCCCTGCTGCAGCAGGCTCCGGGCGTAGTGGTGGTGGATGAACCGGGAAGTCAGCAATACCCGATGCCGATGAACGCCCACGAAAAAGATGACGTATTTGTCGGCCGGATCCGGCGCGACGAAACGCAGCCGAACACGCTGAATCTTTGGATTGTGAGTGATAATCTTCGGAAAGGAGCAGCTACGAATGCGGTGCAGATTGCGGAGTATTTGCTGGAGAAGAAACTGGCTTAAGGTTTTGTTTCACCGACGGCACGACGGATACGCAACGGCGCGACGAGTTTTTTTTCTCGCAAAGACGCCGAGAAAAGCAAAGGCGCAAAGAATGTACTCTTTGCGCCTTGATTATTAAGTTGAATCTCCATCTCTTTTCTTTGCGTCTTCGCGTGAACCAAAGTCACGTCGCGCATCCGTCGCCTCGTCGCGTGAAACAAAACCCGCATCAAATCAAATCCTCCCCCAGTTCTCCCCGCTTTTAATCCTATACATCGTCATTTCGCTCACCCCGTATTTATCAGCCAGCTTTTTGATGGTCAGCTGGCGTTTTTCACTGCTGAGCACTTTTTTGATGGATTTGACCTGGGTCGCCGTCAGTTTCAGCCCTACCGAGCGGTTCGCCTGAACTTCCTTGTAGGCGACTTTTGCCGGGCTGTGCTGCTGGTGTGCGATCATATCCTCGAGCACCACCCACTTGAGGTTTTTGGCGCTGTTGTCGGTCTTGTTGTGATTGAGGTGAATCACATATTTGTGTTTGGGGGAATTTTTTTTAAGGAAGATGCGGGCAATCTCCCGGTGCAGGTACAGGGTACCGTTATTGCCCGGCCGGTGAAGATTCAGCGTCTTATACCCCGTGGTAATGGAACCATTGAGCAATTTTCCGTCTTCCAGCACATTGTCATAATAACTGGCCATCCGTCCATGGTTCGAAAGGGCATATTTTTTTCTCAGTTGCTTCCAGCCGGTAAACTCAAGCGGTTTCCAGGATTCGCTGGGAATTTTCTTAATCATCAGCTTCCGTTTCTTAAGGTAAAATGAATGTTTTTGGTGACCGTAACCATGTCCCGTTACGGCTTGATAAATTTCAGGAATTCTTTTTCAGTCAGAATCCGGATGGAAGCGATTTTCTTTGCCTTTTCCAATTTCGATCCGGCATCTTCCCCAACCACCAGATAATTCAGTTTGCTGCTTACCCCTGCAAGAATTTTGCCGCCATTTTTTTCAACCATCTCTTCGGCCTCCGTACGCTTCAATTCCTGTAACGAACCGGTGAACAAAAAGGTTTGACCGGTTAAATTGCCTTCTGCAGTTTTTGATGAACGGCTGCTCCGGAGATTTACACCTGCATCCTCCAGCTTTTTCAACAGGGTAATATTATCCGCATTTTGAAAAAATTGTAGAACGCTCCCGGCCACTTTCGGTCCGATATCTTCTAGGCCTTGCAATGCGTCCAGACTAAACCCGGAAAAATCGGGCAGGTATGAAACCGCTTTCGCGAGCGTTTTTGCCGTCGTCTCACCAACATAGCGAATACCGAGCCCGAAAATAACGCGGTGCAGCGGCTGGGCCCGGGAACTGTCGATGGCCGTCTTGAGGTTGTCGATGCTTTTCTTGCCGAATCCATCCAGTGCCGCAATCTGGTCATAGGGCAGGTGGTAGATGCCCGGAATATCGCGGAGCAGTCCGAGGTCAAAAAATTTCAGCACATTGGCCGAACCGAAACTGCGGATATCCATGGCATCCTTGCTTACAAAATGGATAATGCGTTCTACTACCTGTGCCGGACAGTTGATATTTACACATCGCCAGGCGGCCTCTTCCTCCAGTCGCACCAACGGGTCGCCGCAGGCCGGACAATGCGTGGGGAAAACGATCTTCTTCTCCTTACCGGTCCTTAGTTCAGGCAGGGATTTGACGATATACGGAATCACATCGCCGGCGCGCTCCACGAGTACGGTGTCGCCGATGCGCAGGTCTTTTGCCTTTACGACATCTTCATTGAACAGGGATACCGACGTCACCGTGACGCCTCCGATGGGCACGGGTTCTATCTTGGCCACCGGTGTGATGTTGCCGGTGCGTCCAACCTGGAATTCCACTTTGAGCAGCTTGCTCGTGGCTTGTCTGGCCTTGAATTTAAAAGCGATGGCCCAGCGCGGGTGGTGGGTGGTCTGTCCCATCTTTTCCTGCAGCGCGAAATCGTTCACCTTGATCACCATCCCGTCGATCTCGTAGGGCAGGTCGTCCCGTTTTTTTTCGAATTCGAGACAATAGGCGATCACATCGTCTATGCCCCGTAGGACTTTCTTTTCTTTCTGGGGACTGCGAAAGCCGAGTTCCCAAAGCATTTCCAGCGAAGCGCTGTGGGTCAGTGGTGGCTGGCGTTTGGCCGATTTGCTGCCGGTGGTCGTGAAATAGCTGACGTGGTAAAGAAAAGCCTCGAGGTTGCGGCGGCTGACTTCTTTGGGATCCTTGATGCGGAGGGAACCCGAAGCGGCATTGCGCGGATTGGCCAGCGGCGGCAGGTGCTGTTCGGCGAGCTGCGCATTGTATTTATCAAAATTCTTTTTGTTGAGGAGGATTTCCCCGCGCAGTTCAACACTGTCGATGCCGAAGCCGGAGAAAGCCGCCGACAGGGGCACTGATCGGATCTGGCGGATATTGGTAGTGACATCATCGCCCTGCACGCCGTCCCCGCGGGTGGCACCGCGCACCAGCGCATCGTTCTCATACAATAAGGATATGCTTGCACCGTCAAATTTCGGCTCTACACAATATTCGATATCATTTGCCCCGGCGATCTCCCGCGCCTTGCGATCCCAGTCCACCAGGTCTTCGGCATTGTAGGAGTTTTCCAGTGACAACATCGCTACGAGGTGGTTGACGGTCGGGAAGTCCTTGGTCAGTCCTTTGGCTACGCGCTGGGTGGGTGAATCGGCCGTGATGGCGTCAGGATCTTCCAGTTCCAGTTTTTCGAGTTGCTTATATAACAGATCGTATTCCTCGTCGGAGATCAGCGGATCGTCGATTACATAGTAGCGATATTCATGGAAGCGCAGCACCTGCCGCAGGAGGATGATGTCTTCGGCGGGCAAGCCCGATTTTCTCGTTTGCTTCAGCAGGGAGGATGTTTGTTCCTGTAATAATTTAATTTGCGAAGGGGAATGCATAACTGAATTTACAATACAAAAACATTTTACTATTTTACAAACATAGCCCATTGGTCACTATTTAAAATCGCCAGGCAATGATCGCTGCCGAACATCCACAGGAAATCAAGGACGAGAAAGAAATCCTTCACCAGCTCGAGGAAGAAGGAACGATCGGCATATCGGTTGACTGCGTCATCTTCGGATTTGATGAAAACGAATTGAAAGTGCTCCTGATCAAATCAGACATGGAGAATTTCACCGGTAAATGGTCCTTGCTGGGCGACCTGATTCACTGGAATGAGGATATCGAACAGGCTGCTTACCGCGTATTGAAGGATCGTACGGGCATGGATGACATCTTTCTGGAGCAGGTAAGAACCTTTGGCGAGGTAAAACGGCATCCGGCTGCGCGGGTCGTTACCATCACCTACTGTTCACTCATTAATATAGAGCAACACAGGCTGATCAAAGTGGAGAACGAACTGCACTGGCACCGCCTGGTCCACTTGCAGGAGATGGCCTTCGACCACAAAAAGATCCTGGATACCTGCCATGAGTGGCTGCAACGGAAGATCCTCGAGCATCCATTGGGTTTCAGCCTCTTACCCAAAAAATTTTCTTTGCGAGAACTGCAGTTCCTGTACGAAGCCATCCTTGGCGTAAAACTTGACAGGCGGAATTTCAGAAAAAAGTTTTTTTCCATGGATCTGCTGGAGGATACCGGCGAAATGGAAATGAATGTTCCCCACCGGCCGGGCAAATTATACCGGTTTAACTACCAGAAATACAAGCTAAAGGAACGTCGGAAATGGACGGCCATCGACTTTTAATGGTAGTCCGTTGACATTAATGAATGCTTGCAGCGAATGGTGAAGGAATACTGTCTTATGCACAACGGCGAGATTTTAACATTATAGATTGTCCATAAATTTGCCCAATTCAGGGCCTTATTTTAAAATTTTATTAATTTATTTTGTTAAAATCCGAATTAAATATATAATTTTATCGCCTTAATTGCTTAAACCATTGATTATGACCATGAAACGATTGCTTGCAAGGGTAACCTTGCTCTCTCTTTGTGTACTATCTACACTTTTAGGATTCTCCCAGACAAAAACACTTACAGGTACAGTTACGGACGATAAGGGCACTCCTGTTGTCGGCGCCTCAGTTTCTGCAAAAGGTGCGAAGGGTGGCACAACCACTGACGCAACGGGTGCGTTTAGTCTTACTGTGGGACCCAATGCAAAAACACTTGTCATCAGTTCTGTCAGCTTTACTCAGCAGGAATTGAGTATTGGAGACAAAACAACTTTTACTGTGGCGCTGGTTTCCAGTTCCCAGTCATTGAATGATGTGGTTGTTATTGGTTATGGTACGGCCCGTCGTAAAGAGCTGACCGGTGCCTATTCCACGGTAACCGCAAAAAGTTTTAATGCCGTTCCATCTGCCACGCCTGATCAATTGTTGCAGGGGCATGTTGCAGGTTTGGAAGTAACTGTTTCCAGCGGACAGCCGGGATCAGCTACCCAGGTTAAAATCAGAGGTAATAACTCCCTTCGCGCGGGCACTGATCCATTATATGTAGTGGATGGGGTTCCGATCGATGGTCGTTCAGCCAGACCGGGTGTAGGATTGGGCGGTGTGGGTACATCACCTGATGCAAACCCCCTTACTTACCTGAATCCAGGTGAAATTGAAAGTGTTTCTGTATTGAAAGATGCCTCCGCTTCTGCGATCTACGGATCAAGAGGTGCGAATGGTGTTATTCTGATCACAACCCGTCAGGGTTCACCCGGTGCCCCAAGAGTGGAAGCCAACGCGATGCTGAGCACAAATGGTCTCATGCGTCAACCGGATGTGCTGGACGCTGGTCAGTACAGGACAGCCCTGGCAAAATATGGTGCAAAATCAGATTCAGGTGCAAGCATCAATCCCTTTAAACAAATCGAACAGCATAACCTCACCCAGAACTACTCTGTGGCGGTGAGCGGTGGCGGATCTGAAAACAGCCGTTATCGTGGGTCCTTCCTGGCTTCACGCACACCCGGTGTGATCCGTAAATCAGGCTTGGACAGATATGTAGGAAATTTCAATGGTGGATACAAACTGCTCGATAAGCGTTTGACATTTAACTTCAGCCTGACAGCTTCTCAGACGGACGAAGCCGTTGCGCCGATCTCAAACAATCCGGGAAGTACCGGAAGTCTGATTTCAAATGCACTGCAGTGGAATCCGACCCTGGTGATGAAACGCGGAACGAATCAGTATACCATCAATCCGAACGGACAGGTTAATCCGCTGGTGTTTTCTGATGCATATAATGACCATGCAAATGTGACAACCCTCCTGGGTAGTTTCACTGCTGCATATAAAATTCTTCCTTTCCTCGAATACCGCCTGTTATACGGTGCGAACTACAGTATTGGAACAAGAGGTGCTGAACTGCAGGGTTGGATTACCGGTACCGGCAGCAATGCAGACGGTAAAGGTGAAGCAACCGTAGCAACCAACACGTTGTTTACCCAGACACTCACGCACACGTTAACGTATAATCAGAAATTCGGCGAGTTGGATTTCACGGCCCTTGCAGGTTATGAATATTACACGACGCGTTTCAAAGGACAGCAGACTTCAGGTTACCAGTTCGACTATAACCTGAATGTGAACCAGCTGATCCCGGTTCATTATTATGACAATATGCAGGATGCCAAGCAGGCAAATCTCGGTACGAGCTCATTCAATGATCCAAATACTGAAATTTCTTCCTACTTCGCGCGTGTTCAGGCAAACTACCTGGGCAGGTACAGCATCTCTGCTTCCTTCAGAGGTGATGGCTCCAACAAATTCGGTTCTGCCAACAAGTACGCTTACTTTCCGGCGGTGGCTGGTCGTTGGGGTATTTCCGACGAATCTTTCATGAAAGACAATCATGTCTTCAGTACCCTCGCTGTTCGTGTAGGATGGGGTAGAACAGGTAACCAGTCATTCCCGGCTGGTGCGGCACTGGAAAGATATTCTTATGGCAGTTACGGTAATATCGGCGTCGTTAACTTCAAGAATGAAAACCTGAAATGGGAAACCGTTA
>CAZZYD010000103.1:0-8225 GCA_964658175.1 uncultured Puia sp.
GAATGAAAGTATGCTGTCAGGTCTTTGACGGATTCCACGAACTGTGCGCGGCCGGTATCCGTGGAAAAACCATCCGAACAATGTTCACAACCACCCCATCCACCCATGGACAACAATATCTTGAGCGAAGGATTTTGTGTTTTCAAAGAAACCATCTTTTGAATCATCGCCGTGTCCCGGGCGCTGCCAAGTTTAAAGCGCGATCCTTCCAGATGCCCGAAACAATAGATAAGGTGGGTGAGCCCGCTTAGGTCAAAACTATCCAGCTGTGTGATGCGGCCACTGAAATAAGCAATCACTTTCATTTTGTGTCCGGTCTGCGCACCGGATTTGACAGCAAGGATAAGAGGCAAAGAGAACAGGAGAATCAGGCGTAATAATTTCATCGGTAGTATGTCTGGGTGCACAATAGGTGGGCTCTGCCGCAAATATACTTACCGCCGTCTGCTTTCGCGGAAGCCGGTTAAAAATCATCAGCGGTACTGCACCAGGAATGACTGACTGAAGCCGGAACCTGTCACCGACATCACATACATGCCCGGCATGATCCTGGGATCACGCGGCAGATAACAGGTAGCATTGGGGGAAACGGCGAGGTCCGCTGCGCTCACCTGCATACCCGATGATGTATACAGCTTTACCAGATAATGCCCGGGCGGAACAGAACCAAATCGAAGGATCGCCAGGTTGGTGACCGGATTTGGAAAACACTGAAGCAGGGGCGCGGGACCGTTATCAAATGAAATAAATTTCACGGGACTGAAACTGAATTTCCCATCCTGATCGATCATCTGCAGGCGATAGTAGACTATCCCTGCCGGACTGCCTGGCAAACGATCCGTATATTGATAGGGGATGGTCGGGCTGTTCGACGCAATAGCCGGTACGTCGCCGATGCTGGTAAAATGAACTGCATCGGTACTTCGCTGAATGTCGAAATGATCTACGTTCACCTGTTGGGTAACCAGCCATTGCAGGGTAGCGGCGTCTCCCTGCTTTGCAACGTCGAAACTGAGCAGGGTAAGCGGCAGGGGAAAATCGCCTGACACGAGCGTCCACCAGGGAAAAGTTACCGAAGGGACCGGGTTTGGCAGCGTGAAATGGTTCAGGGCCGGATTTTCCGTGCCCGGTGCGGGATCCATCCACACATTCGTGATATCATTCCAGTTTTGTGCCACGAGATCGGCTTCGGTAATCTGATTTCCAGTTGCAGACCACTCATTATCGCGGTAGGAAAAAAGGATGTCGGACAAGGCCGGCGCTGTATGATATCCGGCAGCATTGATTTGCCAAAACCGGTCGATCACATGGTTTGAATTGTCGACGGACTGTTGATTTACGTTAGTGACCTTGGGTGGCAGATAGTTGCTGTTCTGCCAATTGCTGCCGGCATAGGTGCTTACAATAAAATGCCCATCGGCGCTGCCGCCGTTGGTCGTAAAGCTGACCGGAATCGCCGTTCCGCCGACAGTAAAAGGGATCTGATAGGTCGCCGACTGATTACCAATATACCACAGCACGCTATTGCCTGCGGCTTCGCTGGTGATGCCGCCCGATCCGGAAACGGTCAGTGCATCCGGCGCGGGATTTGTTAACACGAGTGTCGCATTATTCCGGAGCGAAATATTGCCGCCCTGGAAAACGATTCTTGCCTGGGAGAAAAGCAAGCCGGGCATAACGGTAAAAATGAACAGTAACCATTTCATGGGAACTTATTTATGGGCGAGGGACCCGGTGGATGCCTGGTTGGAAACGATGGCCTCTACTTTTTGATTGAGGGCATCCATCGCGCGCACCATGGATGTCAGTTGACTCTGCAGCGCATTGTTCTGTTGGGCGAGTCGCACATTCTCCGCTTCCAGATGCAGGATTTCCTGCTGCTGCGCCTCGATCTTTTCGGTTCTTTTCTCAAGAGCCTGGATAGCGGTAAAACTCACGCCGAGAAAATCCGACTGGTTGATCAGTGTGTCGTTGCCGATGGTGCCTACGGCATCATGACCAAAAGCCTGGTGAAAATCCTGCGCCATGGGGCCGTAGTGGCGGAATGCCGAAGGGTCCTGGCCCTTATAATTCCAGGTGCATAGCCTGAATGTTGAAATTTTCTGTAGTAATACCTCGCCGTCTACCGGAATGATCTTTTCTTTTTTTGAACTATCGCTGATGGCCGACCAGGAATTGTCGCCGTGCAGGGCAATCAAGCCGGTTCGATTGGTATTGCCGCCCGTGAGAAAATAATAGCCGTTGTTGAAGCGACAGATCATCTGATCGTCGGTGCCGCTGCCTACGGACCCGGCGTTCCACGGATCGGTGTCGCCGAGCATGGCATTCCCTTTATGGCCGCCGTCGAACAGGTTAATGCCCAGTACAATGCTTGAAGCACCGGTGGTGTTGGAATTGCTTCCCCACACAAAAGAATCCGAACCGCCCGCCGTACAATTGTTACAGAGGGCAAAGGACGCGGCCCCATTCGCGGTAGCGTTGACGCCCATGGCGGTGGCATATACCGCGTTGGCATGACAGTTTTCGCCAGCGGCAAATGTGTAATCTGCATTCGCCACCGAATTGGCACCCATTGCAGTCGACGCGCCCCCATTTGCCTGGTTCAGGGCGCCGGAGGCAAAAGAACTGACGCCTGAAGCCACAGTGCCATTACCGATGGCAAATGCGTTGTTGCCCGATGCATTGGTTTGAAATCCTCCGGCGTACGAATAGGTGCCGTTGGCCTTTGTATAGTAGCCGGATGCCGTAGAGTAATTTCCATAAGCTGCCACTTCATATCCGATGGCACTGGAATAATTGCCATTGGCAAACGAACCGGTTCCAAGCGCCACGGCTTCATTTCCGTCTGCTTCAGCACGGTATCCCATGGCAATTGCGGATGTGCCATTTGCTTCCGAATAGTATCCTGCCGCAAATCCATACGCTTTTTTTGCGGTGCTATACTGGCCAGCGGTAAAAGCAAAATCTCCGGTGCAATTGGTATAGGCGCCTGTAGCAAAAGAACTCTCACCTGAGGCCCCTGAGCCTTCTCCGATGGATGCAGAATATAAACCGGTGGCCCGGTTTGATATGCCCATGCCGACGGAATACTTGCCGATATTGGCGGAATCCCACTCATCATACAATGTATAACCTACGCGGAAGGCCGCTTTATCGGCATACCACAACATCTGTCTTCCTCCCAATGCAATGGGCGAATTATGGGGCGTTGCCGGTACATCACCTGCTGCGCTGAAAACGACATTGCTGTCAACGACCTGAAACCGTGCAGCGGGCGCAATCGTCCCGATGCCCACATTCGTGCCGTTATCAAAGATCTGCGAATTGCCGGCCGTAGCCGTTCCAGTGAACTTCGCTACAAAATTCTTTGTTCCATTCAGCGCCGAACTTCCATTGGACATTTCCTGCCAGGCGTTGCCATCGTTATACCAAAAGGAATTCGTTACCGTATCGTACAGCATCAATCCCTTTGTATTCGGGATCAAAAGCCGGCTGACGGTGCTTGTTCTGGGAATCAGCAGCCCTTTGTCCGATGCCTTGATATCCAGCATGGCATTGCCGTTGGGCAGGCTGCCGTCGGCGCTGATGCCAACATTTTGGGCGATTACCGGATGTGGAGAAAGAAAAACAATGAACAGGGTCAGAATAAGAGAGATGAAGTATTTCATGTGCAGGGGTTGTCGGTGATTCTATCGGCTAAAAATAGAATCACCTGCTCCCTTCCAAACAAATTAACGACGAACGTATCATTTAAATCGACGGCTTTATTCAGACCGCAAACTTTTGATCGGATTGGCCAGGGCCGCCTTTATGGCCTGATAGCCCACTGTGGCCCAGGCGATCACTATCGAAATCACCATGGCCAATATAAATACCCCGAACCCCAGGTTGATCCTGTATACAAAATCCTGCAGCCAGTGATGCATCATCCAATACGCGATGGGTGCCGAAATGGCGAATGCAAGTATGATCAGCAAAGTAAATTCCTTCGAAAAAAGATATACGATATTTCCCACGGAGGCACCCAGCACTTTTCTTACCCCCACTTCCTTGGTTTTTTGTACCGCCATGAATGAAACCAGTCCGTACAAACCCAGACTGGAAATCAGCAGTGCCAGTCCGGCAAAAATTTTATACAGCAGGGACAGTTGATTTTCCTGCTGGTAAAAGCGGTCGATGTTTTCATCCAGAAACCGGCCGGCATATGCATATTCCGGAAAGACTTCATTCCAGTCTGCCTGGATCGACGCCTGCGTGGCTGCCAGATTGGAACTTTTTAATTTGATGGCCGCCACGCTATACTTGCTTTTGTTTTCAGCGATCAGCATCGGCCGTATATTTTCCCGCAGGGAATTCGTTTTAAAATCCTTGATCACCCCGCTGATCATTTTCCATTCGCCACCCCCGACCCTGATGTCTTTTCCTACGGCATCCCGTGGATTTTTCAGTCCGAGCTTACCGGCCAGCGTTTCATTGATGAGTACGTCTTTCATCGTGTCACTTTTCGAGTAGGGCGCTCCGGCCAGTAGCTGGAGGCCGAAGGTTTTCAGGTAATCCTCATCACCGAATTTTAATGCCACCTGATACTTTTCGTCAGACTGATGGTTGAAGGCAAAATTGCTGCTCCAGTTATTGTCTGAGGAAGGCGCGTCAGTAGTAAAGCTGACAGATCTGACAGATCGATCCTGTAATAATTTTGCTTTGAAACTGTTTTCCCTGGCAGCGAAACTGCTGTCAGCACTTGCCGACAACAACAATACCGCTTCCTTATCGAAGCCGAGGTCGGCAGTATGGACAAAATTCATCTGACTCACCGCCACGATGGTGCCGATGATCAGTACCTGTGATATCACAAACTGTGCTACCACCAGGCCCCGGCGCAACGAAATGCCACCAACTTTTGCTGCGTTGATTTTGTTTTTCAGCGCCAGGATGGGAGTAAAGCGCGAGAGGACCAGGGAGGGATATAATCCCGCGAGTAATATCACGGTGAACAAAATGCCCAGCAAAAAAAGTCCTGTCCGGAGATTGATGAGCGACAACGATTCAGGAATGGAAGCGATCCGTCCTACAAAAGGCAGGCAAAGGAATGCAAGGGCAACGGCGCCGATCGCTGCAAATACTACCACCAGCGCGGTTTCCCCCATCACCTGGAAAAACAGCTGGCTGCGCATGCCACCCAGTACTTTTCGGATACCAACTTCCTTCGACCGGCCGACAGCGAGGGCCGTCGCCAGGTTGATATAGTTGATGCAGGCCATTCCGATGATAAAAATTGCGATCAGCGTAAGCGTCCAGAGGGTGGATTTGTTTGCATAGTGATCACCAAAGCTGTCGAAACGTTTATCGAAATGCAATTCACTGAGGGGAACCGCTAAATTGGTCTGAATGGATGAGCCCGGATTTTTCGATGAATATCTGCTTTCGCTGAACTGAGCCAGTCTCTTATTCACCGAAACAATGCCTGTAGCGGCAGGCAGCAGGGCAAAAACCTGAAAATTGCTGGAAACGCCGTTCCAATTTTCAGGATTGTAGTTATAAGGTTTTCCGTGGTTCCTCAGTGTCGCAAAAGAAATGACGACACCGAGCGGAAAATCGGTGTTCGCGTGGGGGTTGTCGATGATGCCGGCTACTTTCGCCGTGATTACGTTGTCGATTTTGATGATTTTTCCGATAGCGTCATTTCCCGCACCAAAATATTTTTCCGCCACTTTTTTGGTGAGGACCACCTGGTTCGGTTCTTTGAGCACCGTGGCGTTTCCCGAAAGCCAGTCGTAGTGGAACAATTCAAAGAACTGTGGTTCGCCGAAGAACAGGCCTGTTTCTTCGATCAATTTTTTGTCGCCGGCTGTCACCTGGCTGCCGTAACTGGCATTCATGCCCGCGAATACAAGATCTGGCATAGCTACCCGCATGGCATCGAGGGCGGGCGCGGGCACGCCACCGTTATATGTTATGCCATCCGAAAATTTATTGCTGGTCACGATATGACAGATCCTGTTGTAATTTGGCTGGAATACATCGTAACTGCGTTCATAGCTGATCACGAGAAAGAGCAGGAGACAGGCTGCGATACCCACGGACAATCCGGTGATATTGATAATAGAATAGCTTTTATGCCGGATGATGTTGCGCCAGGCAGTGGTAAAATAATTCTTCAGCATACAGAGGTGTTTTTAGACGAGCGATGGTCGTATGGGTTGTCGTACCAATTATATACCATTTATCACAGGCGCTGATCTTCAATATTTTATCATGGTCAGCAAAAAAGGCTGTTCCTTTCCGATACAGCAACGTTCGCTTTTGATACAGTGTTTTTTTGCCCGGCGCCTGTATATTTTTTTCGGGCGAATTCAGATGATACCAGCATTACGGCAGTCAATTGCCGTCGATCGGCTTCAGAATCGTACACTCCTTATTAAAAGCGGACAGCACCCGTTCTTCATTTTTCCCGAAAGAACTGATAGTGATCTGATTAGCATTTGGCATTCGCCATGCTGTGACTGGGATGACTAAATTTGAGTTATGCCATTTCTCAAGCACGTTTTTATATCAGTCCTTTGTTTTTGTATCGTCCATTGCGGGTTCAGCCAGCAGGGACCGGTTCATTTTGATTTGCCGGGTTTGCTGACCGCACAGGAGATGCTTACCACTCCTGCGCAGGAAACAAGGTCGTTGGGTGAAAGAAATGGCATCAGTTCAAAAGGAAATATCTGGTTTCGTCATTTCCTGTTTGGCGAAGGGACCATCGAACTCGACCTCCGGGGAAAAAATGTTTTTCTGCAAAGTTTCCTGGGTATTCTTTTTCATGGGGTAGACACCACGCATTACGGCGTCTTGTATTTCAGGCCTTTCAATTTTAAACATCCGGATACTGCCCGGCGCAGATGGTCTGTACAATACATGCAGATACCGGAAAACAATTACGCCCGCTTGCGCACCGAACACCCGCTTCAATATGAAAACGCCGTGAGCCCCGTTCCAAACCCGGACGACTGGTTTCATGTGAAAATAGCCGTAACGCGCGACAGCCTGCGCGTTTATATTGATGATTCAGACAGTGCATCCCTGCAGGTAAAACTGTTGAACGAACAACATACCGGCTGGTTCGGACTGTACGCCGATGGAATGCCCGGAGACTTTGCCAACCTGGTTGTTGAATCGCCCGATCAGCCGGTTGGCCGGAGCATCAACTGGTTTGCCGGAAAATCGTTTGACAATGGTACCATTGAAGCTGATTTACGTGCGACGGACTCGGTGGCGCAAAGTTTTTTGGGTATTGCTTTTCACGGTCAGTTGGACAGCGCCCTGGAACTGGTTTATTTCCGGCCCTTCAACTTTCACTCGTCCGATAGCATACATCGCATGCACGCTGTGCAGTATATGATGTTGCCCAACTTCCCCTGGGATAAACTCCGGGAGCAACATCCGGGGCAGTTCGAAAAGTCCCTGGTGCCGACGGTCAATCCACTGGATTGGTTTCATGTAAAAGTCGTGGTACGGGATGGACGGATCAGCGTATTCGTTAATAACAGCAATAAGCCTGCACTTCGTTGCCAAAAACTGGGCACCTTAACCACCGGTCGCGTGGGTTTCTGGATGGATCGGATTCCCGGGGAAATCAAGAACCTCCGATACAGCGAATAATCGCAACCCATCCTGGCCATTTATTTACTGAAAGACGTGAGGAATCATTGGGGATGGGATTTAAAATTCAAAGAGTTTACTAAAATCTCGGGTGGCACGGTTATTTAATGGTTGAAAGGGTCTCACTACAGAATACCCACAAACCTCCCATTGAAAGACAATTCGCTCATTGAGCACTGGTACGACACGTATGGCTCTTCCATCTATGGTTTTGTACTGACTGTCACCGGTCAGGACAGGATCAAGTCCGAAGACCTTTTTACAAAGGCATTTTGCAGAGTTAATGACTGTAAAGCTCAGTTCAATCCCGCACGTGACCGCATCCTGCCCTGGCTTCTCCGTCAGGCGATTCAGGTATTAATTGAAAATGGGTACGAACTGGTCAATTTTTATCGACCGCCGGTTCCCTTCCAGGCCGGCGATCCCATTTCCGAAGAATTCCCCCTCACGGCCTTCACATCTGCACTGGCTTAAAAACGTGGACCCGCCCGTCGATCCCGTGCCGGTGGTCACGCCCAGGTCGCCGAAGCTCTGATCGGTGTGCTGGGTCTGGGCGGTCCCGGAGAGGTTGCCCTGCG
>CAZZYD010000103.1:8235-11741 GCA_964658175.1 uncultured Puia sp.
TTCACATCTGCACTGGCTTAAAAACATATGGACAAATTGTGGAAATCCGCATGCAGGAAATGTGTAGATTCATTTTTAAAATAATCTCATGGCCAAATCAACTCCAAAAAAGACAGAGACTGGCTTTCTTGCCCATGCCGGTGAAATCCTCCATAACCTGGGACACAGCTTCGTAGACGGTAAGGACAAAGTGATCGAAGCGGTTACCACAGAATATGCCGTCGTGAAAAAGGCGGTGAAGAAAAAATTCGCAAAAAAGAAAGTAGCCAAAAAAGCCGCGAAACCGGTAAAGAAAAGCGCTCCAAAGAAAGCCGTGAAAAAAGTGGCAAAAAAGATTGCCAAAAAGGTTGTCAGGAAAGCGGCGCCCAAGAAAACGGCCAAGAAAAAATCAATCAAAAAGAAATAATACTCCAAACACAACCCCTTGCAACCCCCTAAAAAGCGACCCCGTCGCTGGAAGTTTGTTCTTTCGGCGATCTTGCTGATCATCTTATTACTGCTCGGATACGTAAAATTTTTGCTGCCAAATGTCGGCGCGGCATCCCAACTATCCATTCAATCCACACCGGAGCGGCTTGCCCGTGGAAAGTACCTGGCCCAGAACGTTTGCAACTGTGTGGATTGTCACTCTACGCGAGACCATCATTTCTTTGCCGGACCCATCACAGAGGGTACGCTTGGAAAAGGTGGTGATGTCTTCGACCACAGCGTCGGATTTCCCGGCGTTTTTTATGCGAAGAATATCACCCCATCCGGTATCGCACGTTATACGGATGGCGAATTATACCGGGTGATCACTACGGGTGTGACCAAAGAAGGTAAGGCGCTTTTTCCAGTGATGCCGTACCCATATTATGGGAAGATGGATACCGAGGACATCAACAGCCTGATTGTTTATATCCGCTCGCTTCCGTCCATCGAACATGATGTTCCGGCCGCTCAATTCGATTTTCCGATGAATTTCATCGTGAATACGATTCCGGTTAAAGCGGCTCCACAAAAGCGACCGGATGGTCATGATTCGCTGGCCTATGGCGCATACCTGACCAATGCCTGTGCCTGTATGGAATGCCATACCCCTGCCTCCAAAGGAAGAATCAATCAGGCTTTGGCCTTTAGCGGAGGACGCGCTTTTTCGCTGGGTGACGGCACGGTGGTACGTTCTTCAAATCTCACCGCGGATCCGGTCACCGGCATAGGATCCTGGACAGAAGACATGTTCGTAAAAAGATTCACTGCGTATGCAAACCAAACATCCCGCGTGCCGGTGACGCCCGGACAATTCAACACGGTGATGCCTTGGTATACCTATGGTAAGATGACTGACGGAGACCTGGCATCCATATTCCAGTACCTGAAAACCATTAAAGGCATCAGCAATGCCGTTAATAAATTCAGTAAAAGCAAATCGTAAAAAATCTGCTGATCGCAGCGACTATTTTTTGTCCAGATAGTCTGGCGGGAAAAGCTGCTGTCCGTATTTTTCGGCAATGGTCTTTAATTTCTGTTGCATCTCCGGCGTCATGGGTGGAGGTGGAATAAACGTTCCGAAGGGGGCCGGAGTGGCGATTTCTTCAAAGAACTGTTCAAGTCCGGCAGGCACCACTACGCACCAGAGTCGCGCGATCTGCTGGCTGTTATTTTTAAAACAGTGCACCAGACCACCGAGCGGGATATTTACGAAACTGCCTTGCGCGGCGGTATGGGAGCCGAGTTCTGATTTCACTTCCACCTCGCCTTCCAGTACATGAAACGTCTCCTGGAATTGGGCGTGCGCGTGGGGACCCGGACCACCACCCGGTGGCACAAGCATATCGATGACGGCATACGCACCTTCGGTTTCCCTGCCGGAAATGACCACCCGGTAAGAATCCCCCACCACGGAAATGCCTTTGCCCTCCGTTGCCCCTACGATCGTTACCGCTTTTTTTGAATTTTCCATATCGTACACATTGATTTTACCTGCGAACGTCGCCGTTACCGGTCACCGGGTTGCCCGGAATCGAACAAACTGGAGGCCGCTCCCGGATTTTAATTTACTGAATTGCAAGAAGATATCTTCCGGCACTTAATTGGTTGCATGATTCATGCCACAGACCGCCTTCACCGTTCACCAATAAATAGTTGCCTTGCTTAAAAATTACATACTGATCGCACTCCGGCATTTCAGCCGCCACAAAATGTTTTCCGCCCTCAATGTATGTTGCCTGGCCATCGGTATCAGCTTTTGTCTTTTGATCGGCGAATATATCCTGCAGGAAAAAGTGATCAACAGCGACCTGAAATTTCCAGACAGGCAATTTCTATTGAGCAGCACCTGGAAAATAAAGAATATGGGTATGGAAGTGCTCAGTATCGGACCAGTTTCCAAAACGCTGCGAAGCCGTTATCCCGACCTCGTAAGCAACTATTATCGTTTTAATCCTGTAACCAATGTCGTGTCTGCCGGCGACCAGCATTTCAAGGAAGATATCGCCATTGGAGATACGACCCTTGTTTCCATGTATGGATATCCGTTACTCTATGGCGATCCCGCGCATGCATTTACCAACAACCGCTCCACCATCATTACCGCGGAACTGGCGATCAAATTGTTCGGCCGCACGGATGTGTTGAATAAAACGGTTACCCTTACGCATACCACCGGTACGACGCAGGACTATACCGTATCCGCCGTATTGAACAGCATGCCGTTCAACACGGTGAACAACCTGCTCAGCCCGAAAGGTTATGGCATGTATGTCCCCTTTGAAGGAAACCACTATTATCCCGGAAGCACCAGTGAAGACGACTGGGCAAAGGGGTATACCGTGAGTTTTATCCGGTTGCAGCCTTCTGCCGACCCGCAGCGGCTCGAAAAATTGTCCAATGACCTGGTTAAATCGAACGCGCCGGAAAATATCAGTAAGAACCTGAAAGTATCGCTCAAACCGCTGGCGACTTTTTATCTCGACAATAACAACCGGGCGGTGGCCAGAACGCTTTCGATTTTATCGCTGATTGCACTGGGCATTTTGTTTTTGGCGATCGTAAATTTCATCAACATCATGATTGGTGGGTCGGCCTACCGGATAAAAGAAATCGGCTTACGGAAAGTATTTGGCGGACGGAGATATCAGCTGATCGCGCAATACCTGGTAGAAGCGGTTGTGCTCACTACTTTTTCGGCGATCCTGAGCATGCTTTTATATCATGCCTGCCGACCGTTGTTCAACGACCTGCTTCATACCCGGTTGCCATCCATCTGGTCGTTTCATCCATTGGAAATCGGATGGTTGCTGCTGCTGACATTCGGGGTGGGTGTACTGGCGGGAATTTACCCATCGTTTATTCTCAGTCGTACGGAAATTGTCAGCGCCGTCAAAGGAAAGGCGGGATCCGTAGAAAAAGGGATGTGGCTGCGCAAATCTTTGCTGGTACTGCAGTTTTCCCTGGCGATCGCCGTATTTATATTTTCTATGACGATATCCAAGCAGGTCAGATTTTTTTTCGAAAAGGACCTGGGA
>CAZZYD010000104.1:0-11739 GCA_964658175.1 uncultured Puia sp.
CCTTTGGTAGACGTACCACCTTTACCGGAGGCTTCTCCGCGACCAAGTCTTTTTTCTTTATGGGTAGCCCCTTTGGCGGGCCTGATAGTATGCAGTTTCATCTTGCGATTTTTAATAAGTTATGCCAGCTCTTCCACTTTCAGCAGGTGTTCCACGGCCCGGATCATACCCAGGATCTGCGGCGTACCTTCCACTTCGCGGGAAGCATTCATTTTTTTCAAACCCAGGGCTTTCAAAGTAAGCTTCTGGCGTTCCGGCCTGTCAATGCCACTTTTCACCTGCGTGATTTTAATTTTTTTCATCTTATTTATTATTGCGATTCAGCGACTAGCCGTTGAATACTTTTTTCAATGAAAGATGTCTTGTTCTGGCAACCTGGATCGGTTCGCGCAGCATCGCCAGCGCCCGGAAAGTTGCTTTCACCACGTTGTGCGGATTGGCAGAACCCAGGGATTTGGCCAGTACGTCCGTGATGCCGGCGCTTTCCAGTACGGCGCGCATGCTGCCTCCGGCGATTACACCGGTACCATGGGCTGCCGGTTTGATAAACACTTTGGCAGCGCCTTCCTTGGCGAGCTGGTCGTGCGGAATGGTTCCGTGCATGATCGGCACCTTGATCAGGTTCTTCTTGGCGTCTTCAATGCCTTTGGTGATGGCTTCCTGTACTTCCTTCGCTTTGCCCAAGCCGTGGCCAACCACCCCGTTTTCATTACCAACAACCACCAATGCGGAAAAACTGAAGGCACGTCCGCCCTTGGTCGTTTTTACCACACGGTTGATGGAAACTACTTTTTCCTTTAGTTCCAGGTCGCCGGCTTTGACTTTATTGATAATTAATTTTGACATGGTGAATATTTACGAATAAACTTTTAACTGTTAGATTAGAATTCCAGACCTGCTTCACGCGCTGATTCGGCAATCGCCTTCACCCGGCCATGGTACAGGTTACCACCGCGGTCAAACACCACGGACTTGATGCCCAGCTCGGTGGCTTTGCGTGCGATGGCGGCACCCACGAGTTTGCTCTTTTCCGTTTTGGTGAGCTTCTGTGCGGCAATATCCTTGTCGCGGGAAGAAGCAGAGGCTATGGTCGCACCTTTCTGGTCGTCGATCAGTTGCACATAGACATCGCTGTTGCTCCGGAAAACGGACAGGCGCGGTCTTTCGGCGGCTCCGGTCACTTTCTTACGGATGCGATATCTGATCTTTTGTCTTTTGAGGCTCTTTTCCATCTTCTTTTATTTTCAGTCCTGATACTGCCAGGACCCGGTTTCAACTGTATGAACGAATCGATCTTACTTACCTGCAGCCTTACCTGCTTTCTTGCGTACCACTTCACCTGTGTAGCGTACCCCTTTACCCTTGTATGGTTCGGGTTTGCGCAGGCCGCGGATCTTGGCAGCTACCTGGCCGATCAGCTGTTTGTCAACGCCTTCCAGCATGATCTTCGGGTTGTCTCCCTTTTCCTGGGCTGTGGTTACTTTCAGCTCCTTCGGAATTTCGAAAATGATATTGTGCGAATAACCGAGGGCCAGGTCCAGGATATTTCCCTGGTTGGACGCCTTGAAACCCACCCCGATCAGCTCGAGCTGTCTCTTATATCCTTCACCAACACCTTTCACCATGTTGAACATGAGGGAACGGTACAGGCCGTGCAATGCGCGGTGACGGATCTGGTCCGTCGGACGCGTAAACTCCACCTGGTTGTCTTTCACTTCCACTTTGATATCGCGGTCGATCGTCTGTTTCAATTCGCCTTTCGGTCCTTTGACGGTAACGATATTGTCTGCGTTGACCGTTACGGTCACACCACTTGGAAGTACCACCGGTTTTTTTCCTATCCTTGACATGCGTTCAGTTTTTATGTTTGTTCCATGCGGTCAGCCTATATCGGTTCGGCTTAATGCATCGGAAGAATGATCATTAATAAATGTGGCACAATACTTCTCCACCTACATTCTGGCTCTTGGCGTCTTTGTCGGTCATCACCCCTTTGGAGGTGGAGATGATGGCAATGCCCAGGCCGTTTTTCACACGAACAAACGCTACGGGACTGGAATACTGGCGCAGACCGGGACGGCTTACGCGTTCCAGGCTCTTGATCGCCGGCTCTTTGGTTGTCGGATCGTATTTCAGCGCGATTTTGATTACGCCCTGTTTACTGTCGTCCTCGAACTTGTATTTCAGAATATAGCCTTTATCATACAAAATTTCTGTCATACGCTTTTTGAGGTTTGACGCCGGTATCTCTACGATACGGTGATTCGCCATCTGCGCATTCCGGATTCTTGTGAGAAAATCTGCTATCGGATCTGTGACCATTTTATGTCAATTAAAAATTTAAAAAAAACCTTCTTACCTGTCAATTTACCAGCTTGCTTTCCGCACGCCGGGAATTTTACCCTGCAGCGCCATGTCACGGAACATATTCCTGGATACTCCGAAATACCGGATATATCCTCTCGGACGGCCCGTTAACTGGCAACGGTTGTGCAGGCGTACCGGTGATGCATTCTTTGGCAGCAGGTCAAGCGCTTTGTAATCGCCTGCCGCTTTCAATGCAGCCCTTTTTTCTGCAAACCTCGCTACCAGTACTTCGCGTTTTCTCTGTCTGGCTTTGACTGATTCTTTGGCCATGAACTTTCTGTTTAATTCTTTATAAGAATAATATATAATTAAGCGTTGGCCGGAGCCTCTTCTTTTTTAGCTGCATTCTTGAATGGCATACCCAGTTCCCGGAGCAGCTCGTAAGCTTCTTCGTTGGTGGAAGCCGTTGTCACAAACGTGATATCCATGCCGGTGATCTTGTTCACTTTGTCGATATCCACTTCGGGAAAGATGATCTGTTCGGTGATGCCCATGGTATAATTGCCACGGCCGTCGAATGATTTTTCGTTGACACCCTTGAAGTCGCGCACCCGGGGAAGGGCGGCGGAAACCAGGCGGTCGAGGAATTCATACATCTTATCGCCCCGCAGGGTTACCCGTGCACCGATCGGCAGGCCTTTACGGAGTTTGAAGTTCGAGATATCCTTTTTGGAGATCGTTGAAACCGCTCTCTGTCCGCTGATCGTTGTCAGTTCCTCGATGGAAACATCTACGAGCTTCTTATCGGAAACCGCCCCGTTGATGCCGCGGTTCAAACAGATTTTCTCCAGTTTGGGCGCCTGCATGATGGTTTTGTATCCGAACTTCTTCATCAAAGCCGGGATCACTTCCTTTTTGTATTTGTCAGCCAGGCGTGGCGAATATTTTGTCGTGCTCATTATTTAATTACCTCCCCTGATTTTTTAGAAATACGAATGAGTTTACCATTTTCCCGGGTACGTTTGATTTTCGCCGGAGCCCCTTCTTTTGCATCCCACAGGGCAACGTTCGATATCTGAACAGGCGCTTCGATCTTTACGATCCCTCCTTTGGTGTTCTGGGCGGATGGTTTCGTATGTTTTGTTACGATGTTCACGCCTTCCACCAGTACTTTGGCTGATTCCGGAAATACTTCCAGCACCTTCCGCGGTTTCTTGAGGTCTTTGTCGTCGCCGGTAATGACAACCACATTGTCGCCTTTCTTAATATTGAACTTGGGTTTAAATCTGTTGCTCATCTTTATCTGTTTTCCTTGTCCGCCGCGGGTAAATGCAGCGGTTCGGTTTAATAATGCGTTTTATAGTACTTCCGGTGCCAGGGAGATAATCTTCATATATCCCTTGTCGCGCAGTTCACGGGCAACCGGTCCGAAGATGCGGGTACCTCTTGGTTCGTCGCTGGCATTCAGCAATACCACGGCGTTGTCGTCAAAGCGGATATAGGAACCATCCTTGCGACGCAGCTTGTTCTTGGTGCGCACGATAACGGCTTTGGCCACCGTACCTTTCTTGATACCACCGGCAGGGATGGCATCCTTTACGGTTACCACGATCTTGTCGCCGATCTTCGCATAGTCCTGTCCGCTGTTTCCCAGTACCCGGATACAAAGCACTTCCTTGGCGCCGCTGTTATCTGCTACATTTAATCTGCTCTCTTGCTGAATCATTGCTGTTCGATTTAACGATTTACGAATTATTTCGCTTTCTCTACGATCTCCACCAGGCGCCAGCGCTTGGTTTTGCTTAAAGGACGGCTTTCCATGATCTTCACTACATCCCCGATGGTGCATTCATTCTTCTCGTCGTGCGCATGGAAACTGGTCGTCTTTTTAAGGAACTTCCCGTAGATAGGATGCTTTACTTTTCTTTCAACGGCAACGGTAATGGTCTTGTCCATTTTGTTGCTGCTGACCACCCCTGTTCTTGTTTTCCGTAAATTTCTTTCAACCATTGTTTTGCTTTTTGCTTTACCGGCCGGCTGTTTGACCGGCGAAATCTTTTATATCAGGCGACCCTGTTTAAGCGGTCACTTTTCTTTTTGTCAGTTCTGTTTTCAGCCGGGCGATGTCTTTGCGGAGCAGCCGGATATTCACCGGGCTTTCCAGCGGAGAGATCGCATGGGCGAACTGGAGCTTTTTCAGCCGCAGTTCATCTTCCTTGATCCGCGCATGCAGGTCCACTTCGCTGAGGTCCTTCAGGCTGCTTTGGAATTCTGTTTTCTTTGACATGGTATGCTGTTTGTTCTTTTATCTAATTACATCGGGGTTACATCGTAACGCACCACGAATTTTGTCTTGATCGGAAGTTTCTGGGCGGCGAGCAGCAGGGCTTCTTTGGCGACTGCTTCGGGCACACCGTCGGCTTCGAAGATCATGCGTCCTGGTTCCACTACGGCCGCAAAATACTCGGGGTTACCTTTACCCTTACCCATTCTCACTTCCTGTGGCTTCTTGGTGATCGGCTTATCCGGAAATACCCGGATCCACACGTTTCCTTCTCTTTTCATCGAGCGGGTAAGTGCCTGACGGGCGGCTTCCAGCTGACGGTTGGTTAACCAGATCGCTTCCAGGGCTTTCAGTCCGTAAGATCCAAAAGAGATATCAGCGCCGCGCTTTGCGATCTCGCGGATACGGCCCTTCTGTCCTTTTCTGTGTTTCGTTCTTTTCGGTTGTAACATCTTATTTCAATTTGAAAATGATCATCTTCTGTCCCTTCCGCCACCACCGGCAGGTCTTCTGTCGCCGGCGCCACCGCTACGACGGTCACCACCGCCGCCACCCGGCCTTCTTTCATCTCTCGGTTCGTCCCGGCGGTCCCGGCGATCGCTGGCGTCTGTTTTGCCGCCCACGAAATTCGGGTTGAGGTCGCGCTTGGTGAGCACTTCTCCCTTGCAGATCCAAACCTTCACACCGATCTTTCCGTATACCGTCAGCGCAAACACGTTGGCGTAATCGATATCCATCCGGTAAGTGTGCAGGGGCGTACGTCCCTGTTTGATTTCTTCAGAACGGGCAATTTCGGAACCGCCCAAACGGCCGCCTACTTTCACCTTGATCCCTTCGGCACCCATGCGGAGCGCTGAAGCGATGGCCATCTTGATGGCTCTTTTATAGTTGATACGATTTTCAATCTGACGGGCAATGGTATCGGCCACGATGTTTGCATCCAGTTCAGGACGGCGGATCTCCAGGATGTTGATCTGGACATCATCCTTACCTGTCAGCTTTTTCAGCTCTTCCTTGATACGGTCCACTTCCCCACCGCCCTTACCGATGATGATACCCGGTTTGGAGGTGTGAATCGTTACGATCAGCTTGTTCAGTGTGCGCTCGATCACAATCTTGGCAATGCCGCCTTTGTTGATACGGGCATTGAGGTAAGTCCTGATCTTGTTGTCTTCGATCAGCTTGACGGAGTAATCTTTTTTATTACCATACCAATTGGACTCCCAACCCCGGATGATTCCGAGTCTTGCACCGATAGGATTTACTTTCTGACCCATTTATTAGTATAATTTGATACGTTGAAAATGTTTATTTCGCTTTTGCTGTTTCCGCAACCTTCGCATCCACGATCAGCGTTACGTGGTTGCTGCGTTTGCGCACACGGTATCCGCGACCCTGCGGTGCCGGACGCATTCTTTTCAAAACACGGGCGCCATCCACCATGATGGTTTTTACAATCAGACCGGCATCGGCAGCGCTCTGTCCTTCATTCTTCTGTTCCCAGTTCTTTACGGCAGACCACAGCAGTTTATGCAGCGGCGTGGAAGAATGCTGCGGATGATGCTCCAGCAAAGCCAGGGCTTTTTCCACCTGCAATCCCCTGATCTCATCCACCAGTAAACGCATTTTCCGGGGAGAAGTAGGATAATTTCTAAGTTTCGCTAATGCTTCCATTTTATCTCTTTTGTTCTTCTTAAAAATTTGAAGGTTAATCTACCTTTTTGCTCGAATGCCCCTTGAAGTTGCGGGTTGGCGCAAATTCTCCAAGCTTATGCCCGACCATGAACTCCGTTACATACACCGGGATGAACTTGTTGCCGTTGTGCACCGCAAAAGTGTGACCCACAAAATCAGGCGTAATGGTGGACCGGCGGCTCCAGGTTTTGATCACTGACTTCTTCGCCTTTCCTTCATTGATGCCCAGTACTTTTGTTTCCAGGTTGGAATCTACGTAAGGACCTTTTTTTATTGAACGACCCATATGAATGAGTTAATTTGAAATTTTGAATGAATTATCGAGCAATCTTTTTACCATCTCTCCGCTGGATGATCAGCTGATCGCTGCCCTTTCCTTTGGTCCTCGTTTTCAGTCCGCGGCTGTACTGCGCGTTCCTGGAACGTGGCTGTCCGCCGGAAGCCTTTCCTTCACCACCCCCCATCGGATGATCCACCGGGTTCATCGCCACCCCGCGTACGCGCGGACGGATACCCCTCCAGCGGTTACGGCCGGCCTTACCCATGCTCTGCAGGCTGTGATCGCTGTTGGACACCACACCCACCGTCGCATAGCAGTTGATCAGCACTTTCCGGAGCTCGCCGGAAGGCATTTTCAACACGGCATATTTTTCTTCCTTGTTGGTGAGCTGTGCAGAAGCACCCGCGCTGCGCACCAGCTTGCCACCCTGTCCGGGCTGCATTTCTATATTGTGTACGTTGGTACCGAGCGGGATATTCTTCATCAGCAGGGCATTGCCTACTTCAGGAGCCACCGCATCGCCGGATATAACGGTTCCGCCTACCTGTAAACCCTGGGGCGCCAGCACATATCTTTTTTCGCCATCCACATAAGTCAGCAGCGCGATAAACGCCGTACGGTACGGATCATATTCAATAGACGCCACGGTAGCCGGGATGTCTTTTTTGTTTCTTTTAAAATCAATCTGACGGTACATCTTCTTGTGACCGCCACCCATGTAACGCATTGCCCTTCTTCCCTGGGAGTTGCGGCCGGCGGTGGACTTCACCTTTTCCAGCAGGCTCTTTTCCGGAGTATCCGAAGTGATCTCTGCGTAGGCATTGCCGATCCTCCACCTGGTGCCGGCTGTTACGGGTTTAAATTTTTTCAGTGCCATACTTTATTCAACAGAATATTTATTATTAAAAACTTCCAGCGTTCGCGGCCGCTGATGCCATTCGTTATCTCGTTAAATATTCGAATACAGATCGATGCTTTCTCCTTTGGCCACCGTAACCAGGGCTTTTTTATAACCAGGCTTCCTTCCCGTGATCAGACCGGCTTTGGTAGATCTTGATCTCGCCTTGCTCGGTACCGTGGTGGTGTTTACGTCAGTGACCGTGACACCATAAAAATCCTGGATCGCTTTCTTGATCTCCAGCTTGTTTGCTCTCCGGTCTACCCTGAAAGCATAGCGGGACAGTTTTTCCTGCTGTGCATTTGCTTTTTCAGTCAGTATCGGCCGGATCAGAACATCAGTAAGTTTCATAATTATATTTTTATGCGGCTACCACTTCGTTTTCTTCTTCGATGAACATCTTGGCGGCAGATTCAAACAGCACGAGCACGTCTGCGTTCACGATGTCGTAGGTATTCACGTCTGCCAGCAGCGCCATTTCCACTTTCGGAACATTGCGGAGGCTCAGGTGCAGGTTGTCGTTGTATTCAGGAATCACCACCAGCGATTTCTTCCCGGCTACTTTCAGTCCGCTGAAGATGCCCATGATCTCCTTTGTTTTTGGCGCCGCCAGGGTGATGTCTTCCACGATCATGATCGCATGGTCCTTTGCCTTGTGCGACAATGCGGAGATCTTGGCCAGGTCCTTCACTTTCTTGTTCAGCTTGAAATCATAGCTGCGGGGTTTTGGTCCGAAGATCGTTCCACCGCCTTTATACAAAGGGTTCCGGATATTCCCTTTACGGGATCCGCCGGTTCCTTTCTGTTTGTGCAATTTTTTGGAAGAACCTTTCACTTCCATACGGGTCTTTACCTTGTGCGTTCCCTGGCGCTGTGCGGCGAGATACTGCTTCACGGCCAGATAAATCACGTGGTTGTTTGGTTCCACACCAAAGATCTCATCAGGCAACTCCAGCGTCCGGCCCGTTTTATCTCCCTTTATGTTTACAATATCAACTTGCATGGTAATCTGATTAATTGGTTATTTCTGAACGTACACGATAGAACCGATATGGCCCGGAACGGATCCGCTGATCAGCAGGTAATTTTTGTCAGGAAAAATCTTGACTACTTTCAATTTCTTCAGCTTCACGCGGTCCCCACCCATGCGGCCGGCCATCTTCATTCCCTTCATTACACGGGCAGCATCCGAAGAGTTACCCAGGGATCCCGGTGCACGGCTACGGTCATGCTGACCATGGCTCTGACCACCCACCCCATGAAAATGATGACGCTTAACAACCCCCTGAAAACCTTTGCCCTTGGACGTACCAACCACATCTACTTTTTCACCTTCGGTGAAAATGTCGACGGTGATCGCGTCTCCGAGTGCTTTTTCCAGTGAGTAATTGCGGAATTCCCTGATAAATTTCTTTGCGGAAGTATTTGCCTTGGCGTAGTGGTTCTTTTCAGAAGCGAGGGTGTGCTTTTCTTTTTTGTCGCCGTAAGCGATCTGCACGGCCTGATAACCGTCTGTTTCTACCGTTTTCACCTGTGTAACCACACAAGGACCGGCTTCGATGATGGTGCAGGCGACCTGCTTGCCATCCGGGGTGAAGACACTTGTCATCCCGATCTTTTTTCCGATTAAACCTTTCATCATTTGTTGGTTTGTGCCGGGAGTCTAAGGACATCTCGCAGGTATAGTGATAACTATCCCTGCTGATTCAATCCCCTGTTTGCAACCGACCTTTTCTATTGGCCATCCGTCAACTGACGGATGAAAGAAGTACCGGTAGTAAACAAACCCCGAACGGCTTGTTCATATTTTTTTTCACAAAATCCAGCGCTGCTTTTTCCGTCCGGAGACTGATTGGCAGATGGAATATTTTTAAGAGCGGCGGATCCTAGGATCCGCTCTGTAGCTGTTATCGTCAGGCCTTGATCTCCACATCGACGCCGGATGGCAGATCGAGTTTTGACAAAGCATCCACGGTTCTTGACGTGGACGTGTAAATGTCCAGGAGACGCTTGTGCGTGTGCAGCTGAAACTGCTCCCGGGCTTTCTTATTTACGTGCGGCGAACGAAGTACCGTAAAAACCTTCTTGTGCGTTGGCAAAGGAATTGGCCCGGTTACCACCGCGCCGGTGCTGCGCACCGTCTTGACGATTTTCTCTGCAGATTTGTCTACCAGATTGTGGTCGTAAGACTGTAATTTGATTCTGATTCGCTGCGACATAGATCTATCCCATTTTTTGAACGGGATGCAAATGTATGGACAATAGGATAAACGGACAAAGAATCAGCCCTGTTTTTTAGAGATTTTTATTTCCCTCCGCCGGGGCAATGGGTCTGTAAATACCGGGTAAATGTCATCGCGAGGTGCTCCCGCGTTCCTTCTCCCTCCCGAATCCCATGGCTCCGGTTCGGGTACGGCATCACGCTAATATATTTATTATACTTAATCAATTCATTGATAAGCATCTCGGCATTGTTATAGTGGACATTGTCGTCTCCCGTGCCATGTATGTATAAGAGGTTGCCCTGCAGGTTCCGGGCATAGGTAATGGCGGATCCCCGCAGATAATCGGCCCGGGTTTCCTGCGGAATGCCCATATACCGCTCCTGGTAGATATTATCATAGGTCAGTTCATTGCCCACGGCTGCCACGGCGATCCCCGTTTTATAAATTTCCGGATGCTGGAACATGAGGTTAAGCGTTGCTGAACCGCCGCCGCTCCATCCCCAGACCGCTATCCGCGAAGTGTCCACAAAGGGCCATTGCAGGATCTTCGCCGCGGCCATGGCCTGGTCGCGGATATTCACCTGACCGATTTTGCGATAGATTGCTTTTCTCCAGGCCGCGCCCTTGGGCGCCGGCGTTCCCCGGCCATCCAGTGAAATGTAAATATACCCGTCCGCCGAAAGATCTCCCTGGTAGAGGATATTGTCTCCCGTTCCATAGCTGTCCACGACCGTCTGGGCGGCCGGTTCCGTATACACGTAGAACAATACCGGGTATTTCTTGGCAGGATCGAAATCGGGTGGCTTCGTCATCCAGCCGTCCATCGAAATGCCATCTGCTGTTTTCACCGTAAAAAACTCCATATGCGCGGTGGCTGGTTTTACGGGCTTGGTCACCCGCGAAGAACCTGTAATTGCCTGGTGGGCAGGCAGGCTGAGCCATTCTGCCTGGGTCGGGGTATAATAATTTGAAAAACGGTGGAAAGCGAATCTGCCATTGGGTGATATTTCGTAGTAGTGCGTACCGGGTTCATCGGCTGGCGACACCCTTTCCGCATTCCCTTTTCCATCGAGCCGGCACCTGTACAGGTAAGCCTGTGTCGCGTTGTCCGGAGAAGCCATAAAGAACAGCAGGTTGTCTTTTTCGTCCACACGCACGATATCCATGACGTCAAAATTCCCTTTGGTGACCAGTGTTTCGTTTTTCCCCGAGCGGCTGATCCGGTACAGATGGTTCCAGCCATCCTTGTCGCTGGGCCATAAAAACTCGGCGCCACCCGAAAGCCAGTCCCAGCCTCCATATTTGTAATCATCGGCCCAGCTGGAAATGACATCGATCCAGGCGCTGTCATGCTCCTGGTAAATGACCTGTGCGTTGCCGTCTTTCACCGAACAAAGCATCAGCCGGCTCTCATTCTGCCGGCGGTTCAAATGCTGTACGATCAGTTCGCTGCTGTTGGCGGCCCATTCCATCCGGGGCAGGTAGGTACCGTATTGTGCGTCGCCGGGCAGCTTCATCCATACCACCGCATCCGTGGCCACATCCACCACGCCGATCCGGTAGGGCGAGGGCAGCTGACCCGCCACCGGGTATTCCACCGGCACCGTATGGGAATAGACCGAATCGGTGGTATTGAGCATCAGGTAATCCCGCGTAGCCGTATCGGCAATCTGCCAGTAGGCAATGGACCGGCTGTCCGGGCTCCAGCGAAAACCGTCCCGGCAGTCGAATTCTTCTTCATACACCCAGTCGAACGTGCCATTGATCATCTTGCGCGACCCGTCGTGGGTGAGCTGGCTGATCCGTGATTTCGCGAGGTCTTCCGTATAGAGGTTATGGCCGCTCACATACGCCGCCTTGCTGCCGTCGGGTGAAAGTTTGGCAAACATCAGCGAGGAGGCGGGCAGCGAAGAGCCCAGTTGTTTCAGGGATCGGGTGCCGAGATCATAGACCCAGTAATCGCCGCGGGTTTCATAACGCCACACTTTTTCGGCATGCGTAAAAATCAGGATTTTACGGGCATCGGCAGATACGGAGAAGGACTTGATGG
>CAZZYD010000105.1:0-11704 GCA_964658175.1 uncultured Puia sp.
GGATAATGTCGGGAGGCCAGCCGAATTTTTTTACCGTTTCCAGTGCTCCCTTGCAAAAGAAGACGGTGCGCAGGCCATTGTCGTCAAACCACTTCTCGTTTTCGTCGTGGAAAATGAACTTCCGTTTGAAAAGGTCCTCGTTTTCAAGAAAATAAACCTGTAAACGGGCGTTGGGAAGCGAGGCCACCTTAATTTGCAGTGGATAATCATCGTTGTCTATGGAAACATTGATGCCGGAAAGACGGACCACTTCATGCAGTCGATGCCTTCTTTCGTTGATGACGCCGAAGCGGGGCATGATGCAACGTACTTCGAAACCGGTATCGTTGGATTTGATGGCCAGCTTGTTGACCGTTTCGGCGAATTCTGTTAACTCCAGGTATGGAGACATTTCATTGGCAATAAATAAAATTCTTTTCTTTGCTACCATTAGGAATGTTAATTGATGAAACGGACGTTACCTAAAAAACAGTTTGCAAAGGTAAGGGTAAATATGCAGAACCCGTACTGTAGCGGTATTTGCGACGCCCAAAGCTCCCAGCTATGATCATATTCAGGAAAGCCGCGGATTTGTCGGCACACGTTCTTCAAACGCGCAAAAACGGGCATAAAATTGCCATGATCCCCACGATGGGTGCCCTGCATGAAGGTCACCTGACGCTGATCGCGGAAGGACGGAAAACCGGCGCCCGCACCCTGTGCAGCATTTTTGTGAACCCGACCCAGTTCAATGATCCCGCCGATTTCCAGAAATACCCCGTCACCACCGACCAGGATATCCTCCTGCTGGAAAAAGCCGGCACCGACTATCTGTTCCTGCCGACCGTCGCCGGTATGTATCCACAGGGTACCGGGGCGCTCGAGCAGTATGCACTGGGACCGATCGAACACGTGCTGGAAGGAAAATTCAGGCCCGGTCATTTTCAGGGCGTCTGCCAGGTGATGCATCGCCTGTTGTCGGCTGCCATGCCTGATTTCCTGCTGATGGGGCAGAAAGACTTCCAGCAATGCCTGGTCGTTCAAAAACTCCTGCAGCTCATGCACATGTCCCTCACTTTTATCGCTGTACCCACCGTGCGGGAATCCGACGGCCTGGCGATGAGCAGCCGAAACCGCCGGCTCAGCCCTGCGCAGCGTGCACAGGCGCCGGCCATCTTTCAAACTTTAACATTTCTGAAAAATAATCTTGCTACCGGTGACCTGAAACCGATCCTGGACCAGGCGACGGATCAGTTGCGCAGCGCCGGTTTCACCATCGACTATGTCAGCATCGCCCGGCGCGACAGCCTTGAACTCCTGGATCACTGGGACGGTCAATCGCCGCTGGTGGCACTGATTGCGGCATTCCTGGAGCCGGTGCGGCTCATCGATAACCTGTTCATCGGTTAGCGGAAACGACGGTTGCCTGAAACACCTTACTTTTGCAAGCCAAATAAAAACGAGCCCGCTTTTCCATGGATATAGAAATATTAAAATCGAAAGTTCACCGCTGTGTCATCACCGAAGCAAACCTGAATTATGTAGGCAGCCTCACCCTGGACGAAGACCTGATGGATGCCGCCAACCTCATCGCCAACGAGAAAGTACAGGTGGTGAATGTGAATAACGGCACCCGGATTGAAACCTACCTGATCACCGGGAAAAGGGGATCTGGCATCTGCTGCCTGAACGGACCGGCAGCCCGCAGCGGCGCCGTCGGCGACATCGTGATCGTTATCTCCTATGCCTCGATGGATTTTGAAAAAGCGAAAAAATTTCAGCCATGGATCGTGTTTCCCAAGGATGGCAACCGGCTCTGAGGGCTTTTTAAAAATGGCTTTATTGTAGTATCTTGGCGATCTCTATGAATAAAAAAATCAAGGCCATTCTTCAATACAGTTTTTTCGCGGCCCTGGCGGTGTTTTTCGTGTGGCTCAGCATCCGCGGCCTTGATCACAACAAATGGCTTCAGCTCAAAGATGCACTCAACAGGGCGCATTATTGGCTCCTGGTTCCGGTGTTTTCCCTGCTGCTGGTGGGTCACTGGCTGCGCGCCCTTCGCTGGCGGCAACTCATGGAACCGCTTGGTTACCGGCCTGCCAAACTCAATACTTTTTTCGCGGTGATGATCGGCTATTTCGTAAACCTCGGCGCCCCGCGCCTCGGCGAAGTGATCAAGTGTACCATCCTCGCACGGTATGAGAAAGTACCCGCCAACAAACTGGTTGGTACGATCGTAGCGGAAAGAGCCTTCGATGTGATCTGCCTCATGATCGTATTCGGACTCACTTTTGTTTTTCAGTTCGACATCATCAGCTCGCTCGTCCGCACCAATATCTATCCGGCATTTCAAAATAAAAGTGGTCAGGTGTCTTACCAGAAGATCGCGCTGCTGGTGGGCGCACTCGTTATATGCCTCATCGTTGCCAGAATATTATTCACCCGCTTTGCGCATATCAATGTCGTTCAGAAAGTAAAAGATCTGCTGATCGGTGTGTGGCACGGGGTGATCAGCGTTCGGAAACTAAAAAAACCGGGACTGTTTTTTTTCTATACCACCGCCATGTGGGTCATGTACCTGGTGAGCACCTGGTGCGGATTTTTCGCGATCGATGAAACCAGCCGGCTCTCTATGGCTGACGCCCTCACGGTGCTGGCTATGGGCAGTGTGGGCATGATCCTCTCCCCCGGCGGCATCGGCGCTTACCCATTGCTGGTGATGGAAACCGTGGCTTTATACGGAATTGCCAAAGAACCTTATGGACTGGCCCTTGGCTGGCTCCTTTGGTTCGGACAGTTCCTGAGCTTTGTATTGTTTGGCGTCATTAGTTTTGTTCTCCTGCCCCGGTACAATAAGAACAGGATTCCGGACATTCAGCAACCCGTGCTCAGGCCTATTGCCTGAACCACGCATTGCCACTAATTTTTTTCCATGAAACATCCACAGGTCATTCCGCATAAGATCATCAGCCGCGAAGAACTTGCCTACCAGGTAAACCGCTGGCGTTTTCTGAGCCGGACCATCTGTTTCACCAATGGCACTTTTGATATCCTCCATGCGGGACATATCGCTTCGCTGTCGAGCGCGGCCGAAGAAGCCGATTTTCTGGTGGTGGGTGTAAATTCAGATGCTTCGACCAAACGCCTCAAGGGCATCGGCCGCCCGGTGAATGATGAACATTCCAGGGCCATGGTGCTGGCTTCCCTGCTGATGGTGGATGCCGTGGTGATCTTTGAAGAAGATACGCCGCTGGAACTGATCAAGCTGATCGAACCCGATGTACTGGTCAAAGGCGGCGACTATACCATCGACCAGATTGTGGGCGCCAAAGAAGTCACCGCCGGCGGTGGGCGCGTCGTCATCAACCCGATCCTCCAGGGATTCTCGACCACGGGTGTGCTGAAAAAAATTAATAGTCTCTGATTTCTTTCGTCCGGTGGACGATGCTTGAAATGCCCGCCGGTTTATCCCCGGTACATTCTTTCCACTTCCTTTACAATGCTTTCGATATCCCGGTCATCGCCTGCCGCATCATAGGGCTGTTTGAGGTTGCTGCCGAAGAAAAAGGCCACTGTCTGCCAGAGCCGGGCGGTGAGTCCACCGCGGTATTCCTTGATGATATTATAGCAGTTGTTGCCGGTCTGCCGGTTGATCAGCTTCATCAAAATCTTGCCCTGATAGACCGACAGCTGTTCCATCGGGTCGGTAAATTGTTTTTTAAGTTCCGCTTCCTTGGATTTGATGAATGCTTTTTTCTCATTCTCCGTAGTCATCTTTGCCAGGCGGGCATTCATGTCGTTCAGGATATAACCGGCCCTGCGCGCGTACGGGTAAGTAACATATACGGCATTGCGGAGTCGGGTCCAGGCGGCAAGCCGGTCGCGCATCGCGCGAGACATCGGATGATGCACCCAGTAAGCCTCCAGCGTGCGGGCGGGAATCGTGTCCCCATCCTTATCTACAAAAGTCTGGACGATGATCGTGTCATACCTGCCATACCGGTTACCAGATTGCTGTGCATGCAGGGCGCTGCCGGTCAGCAACAGACAAAGGGTGGATACCAGGAAATACGTATATCGGCGGGCGGGATGCTTCATGCGCAGAATAAAGATATAAAAATAGGGGGAGCTTTAAAAACGCCGGTCAGGCCACTTTCACCAGCGTCTGCCGCCGGCGGCGCACGAGGCTCATTATGAACCCGGTAAACATAATGATGGCGCCCAGCCATACCAGGTTGATCTGGGGAAAAACATAGGCTTTCAGCGCCAGGAAGGGCACCATATTGCTGGATTCCTTCACCTTGAGCTGAATCTTGGTCTTGCCAACCACCGAGGCGATCTGGACGGCCAGGTTTTGGGCATATACCGTATCCGGGATCAGGTTCACTTCATTGTTTTTGACGAAAAGCACCGGACTTGCGCTATAGGTCATGCTATCCCGCGAAATCACCCGGATTTTCGCCATGAGGGCGGTATCCCCGGTCACAAAATGATATTTACTGGTTTGCGGATTCACGATCACCGAATCCAGGATCATCAGTCCCCTGGAATAGAATACCGTGTCGTGGATGGCCACCGGATAGGCTTTATATCCACTGGTATCGCGTTCACCTTCAAGGATATTCGCATAGCTGACATAGGTGAAGATATCATGGCTCAGGTAATGCCGCTTGTCGGGATTGTTCGAATATCCCTCCTGCCCCTTGGTATTGTGGATGAGTGTCGGATACAGGTCGAAACTTTCGTTGGATTTTTTGTCAGTGAAATTTATTTTAAAGAAGACGGTATTGCCGGATGCGTTCACGGAATCGTTGGCCAGGTAAGTGGTCCAGTATTTTCCCATATCCGTTTTCACGTTTTTGATCAGTGTCAGGTTTTCAAAAGGATTCTGTTTTGTTTTCGGATCGAAGGGAAGGTTGATGCCGGTGGTGTTGAACGAAAGGACTTCCTGTTTGGCAGAGGAAAGCAGGATGCCCACGAGCAGCAATCCAAAACCGGCATGCGCCACGGAGGCGCCCGCCATTTTAAAATTTCCTTTCAGGCCGGTAAAAATATATCCGGCATTGGCAATGAGCGCATAGAGTCCGCCGAAAATCGCACCGTGGATGGCAACCAGAAATCCGGTTCCATATTTTGCATAATGCACACCACCAAATACGCTGATGAGTATGGCGCAAAGCGCCGCGACAGCGGTCGGCGGCCAGATCTTCCGGAAGAATTGCCGCGGATCCGTATTCTTGTATTTGAGGTACTGACCCGTTGCCGTGAGCAGGCCGAGAAAAATCGCGATGAAGATTTCAATGCGGTTATACGCAAACGTTACATCGTCCCCGATCGTCCATTTGGTGCCGAGGATCAGGTTGAAAATAGGCAGCGACATCGCAAAGAATATAAAGCCGGCCGACAGAAAAATGACGAGCGCGCCGATAAACATCCAGAATTCCCGTGAATAGGTATTTTCCTCCTTGCTTACGTGCGGCACCGATTTGTATCGCAGGATATACAGGACCGCCGCCGGTATCGCAAACAGGAAGATCAGGGCCAGCAACTGCGGCTCCATGCCGGATCCGGTAAATGCATGAACGGAAGTATCCCCCAGCCTGCCGCTGCGGGTAAGATAGGTGGAATACAGCACCAGGATAAAACCAAGCAGCAGAAATAAATAGGTTGTCCGGAGCGACCGGCCAGTGGCATTGAAGATCACCTGTGTATGAAGGCCGGCCACCAGCACCAGCCAGGGAACGAGCGAAGCGTTTTCCACAGGATCCCAGGCCCAGTAACCGCCAAAAGTCAGGGATTCATAGGCCCAGGCGGCACCCATCATGATCCCGGTTCCCAGCACGGCGCAGGAAAACAGGGTCCAGGGAAGGGCGGTTTTTGTCCAGCTGCCGTATTGCTTTTTCCAAAGGCCCGCGATGGCAAAGGCGAAGGGTACGATGGTAGACGCAAAACCCAGAAACAATACCGGCGGGTGGATCACCATCCAGTAGTTCTGGAGGAGCGCATTGAGGTTCTGGCCATCCTGCATCTGCGGAATGGAAAGATAATCGGGCCGCTGGAAGATCGGCGCTTCACCAAACAGCTGGCGGACCAACAGGAAAGGATTGCTCCCGATTTTCAGTCCGAAAATATAAATCCCGAAAATCATGCAGATCAGGCAGAACTGCGCGGCGCTGATTACGGTCATCACCGGCGCTTCCCATTGCCTGGCCTTGAATATCAGCAGCACGCCAAGGACGCCGTGCCACATCATCCACAACAGAAAACTGCCTTCCTGCGCTTCCCAGATGCAGGAGAGGATGTATTTTGGTTCGAGGGTTTTGCCGGAATGTTCCCAGGCAAAATTATATTCGAAATAATGTTTTTTGACGATGTAGATGATGGTCGCGAATACACAGAAGTTGGCGATGGTATTGATGAAGAACAGGATGCGCGCAAACTTTTTCCAGGCAAGCTGGTCTGACAGGTCTTTGGCTTTGGTGGCGGAAAAAAAGGAATAAGTGGCCAGCAGGGAAGCTGTAAAAGAAAGCACGATAAAAAACTGGCCGATTTTACCGGGAAGCAGATGTTCGCCTACATAATCCATGTGTCACTATTGAGGTTCGCCCAGGTTCCTTTTTGCATTCGTCGGGTCATCCTTGTATTTGGATGGACATTTCATGAGGATCCCGTCTTTCTGGGAAATCTCAAAAACATCCCCGTTCATCTTTCCTTTCAGCACGATGCGTTCTGCCTTCTCCATGTCGTACGGCTTGCCATAATGGTATACGACCCGGGCTTTGTTTCCGAGGGTGTCTGAAATATGAAAACTAAGGTAATTGGGATCTTTGGCGGGGTTGTATTCGATGGGCTGTGTATTGTCCAGCTTCGCGATGATGGTAACGCTTTTGCCTTCTTTCTGACGGGCCGATGCGATGGTTTCGTAGGTGGATAAATTACCCATAAAACTGACCAGTAAACCGATCGCCAGCGCAATAAAAACCAGGAGGATAATATGCGTACGCTTCATGAGCGGCGAAGTTATTCCCTAATTGCCATTTAAAGGTGAAATTTATAATTTGTTTTCTGCTTTTTCACATACTGTACTACCTTGCACTTCGTTTATAAATGACTACGTGCTCATGACAGACTTATCCCACTTTGATACCAATATCCCGGGCAACCCCAAAAACACGATTTTTGGCCTTCCTTTCACCGAAGAAGAAGCCCGGCTGGTGATCTTACCCATTCCCTGGGAAGTAACGGTGAGCTGCGGTTCCGGCACCTCCCGCTGTGGCGAACATATCTTCAACGCGAGCATGCACGTGGACCTTTTTGACCGGGAAACAAACGACGCCTGGAAACAGGGTATTTTCATGCGGCATGCAGACCGCAAGATCCTGATGAAGAGCGATTATCTCCGCAAAGAAGCAGAACTGTACATCAATTATATCTCCAAGGGCGAAGCCATCGAAAAAAATTCCTTCATGTGCAAGTCGCTGAAGGAAATCAACGAAGGCAGCGCCAACCTCAACCGCTGGGTTTATGAACAAACCGCCAACCTGCTGTCGCAGGACAAACTGGTGGTGCTTCTCGGCGGCGATCACAGCGTGCCGCTGGGCTATCTGAAAGCCATCGCTGAAAAACACGGCTCCTTTGGCATCCTCCAGATCGACGCGCATTGTGATCTCCGGAAAGCCTACGAACATTTTGTGTACAGTCACGGCAGCGTGATGTACAATGCCCTCCAGGAGATTCCGGAAATCAGCAAACTGGTGCAGATCGGTATCCGCGATTACAGCAGCGAAGAGTGGGAATATATCATCAACAGCAACCACCGCGTGGTGACGTATTTCGACCAGGATATCAAACAGCGAATGTTTGACGGACAACACTGGAAAGCGATCAGCGACGAGATCGTTCAGCATCTCCCGGAAAAAGTCTATATCTCTTTCGACATCGACGGCCTGGATCCGAAACTTTGTCCGCATACGGGAACCCCGGTGCCCGGCGGTTTTGAAATGGATCAGGTATTATACCTCGTACGCGGCATCCTCGCCAGCGGCAGAAAAATCATCGGCATGGACCTGGATGAGATCTCCGTCGGCGAAAGCAGTTACGATGCCAATGTCGGCGCCCGCATCCTCTGGAAACTCTGCAACATGCTCATTGCCACCAACCCGCTTGAGATAAAAGATAAAGTGGCGGAATGGGCTGCGACTATACAGTAACCATCCGCAGCGGCAACACAAAGCAGGTTGCTTTTGTGGGTTTCATGCTTTCCCTTTTTTCAGCCGTCTCTTTTCTTTTAGAAACCGTGCACAACGCGGTCAATCCCTATTTTTTCCTGATCGCCACGCTGATTCAATGTACCGGGATCGGATGGCAGATCATCGCCCTCCGCAAGGGCAGGAAAGCCCGGTTCCGCAGCTGGATATGGGCAGCGGCGATCTGCTGGGTCGCGATGCCGGTACTGTCCTGGCTGTTCTTTCCGCTGGTCCTGCTGGGATTTCTGGAATTCCCCGCCGCCGCACCGGTACGTTATATTTTTGGCCGGACAGTGATCCGGCAGGGCCTGATCTCCAAATCGTATCCCTGGAGTGATTTTCAGCGGATTATGATCAAAGACGGTTTGCTCTCGCTGGATTTTCGCAGCAACCGGCTCCTGCAGCTGGACGTGGCCGATCCCGAATCCATCCCTGAACCTGAATTCAACCGCTTTTGCAGGGAGAAGATTGTAAATTTGCCGCAATGACGCCCTACCTCCTCTATTCCGACGGCAACGGAAATATTTTCGAAGATGAATCCCTGTACGTCACCGGCCGCAGTGGCTGGGATGCTGTGCCCGTACCTGAAGAAGACTGGATCGCGCTGCCGGATGGGGGAACCCTGTATGAATTGCCCGGCCGGCGCGGCATTGGGATTGATGTACAAACCGGCGACCTCCGGCTATGCGACAAAGGCTGGGCTGTAGCTGCTTTCATACCCCCGGCGCATACGGGTCTCTACCTTGCGGCTTATGAAACGGGACCCGAGGCACCTACCCTGCCGCTCTTTTGCTACACGGCCGCCGGATGGTTCAATGAAAAGTTTTTTGTACCCGCCGTCCGCATCGAACCCGACATACGCCAGGAAGCGAAAGGATATAATGAACCGAATATCGAAGCGGGCGCCGGGCAGCTCCTCAAAGCATATCCCGACAACCGCCTCGTGAAGCACCTTATGCAAAATTGCTGCATGACGTATCATTGTCCCGCAGCCAGGAATTTATCCCTGGGCAGGTGGGAATGTCCCGTGCCGGTATCGCCCGCGTGCAATGCCAATTGCATTGGCTGTATTTCCTTTCAGCCACAGGAAGAAACCATCACGTCCACCCAGGACCGCCTCACGTTCCGGCCGCTGCCGGAAGAGATCGTTGAATTCACGGTGCCGCACCTGCAGACAGCCCCTTTCCCGATCGTCAGCTTTGGTCAGGGCTGCGAAGGCGAACCCCTGCTGATGTGGGAAACCATCCGCGCGTCGATCATTGAAATGCGCCGGCACACCAGCCGCGGGAGCATCAACATCAATACCAACGGATCGAAACCCGCCGCCGTGCAGGCACTCTGCGAAGCCGGACTCGATTCCATCCGCGTGAGTATGAACTCTGCACGCAAATCGGTGTATGAAGCCTATTACCGCCCGAACAATTATGTGTTTGAAGACATCGTGGAAAGCCTGCGCATCGTACGCAGCTTTGGCAAATGGGCATCGATCAACTATTTTGTTTTTCCGGGGATGACGGATTCCGAAGCGGAATACGAAGCGTTGCGAAGCATGATCAGCAGTACCGGACTCACGATGATCCAATGGCGGAATTTTAACATCGATCCTGACTGGTATCTCGGCAAGATCGGCGTCACCGATACGGGTGAATCGATGGGCATCAAACCCATGATGCAGTTGCTGCGCGAAGAATTCCCGGCGTTAAAATTTGGTTATTTTAATCCGCCGAAGGAACGCATCGAAGGAAAATTCGAGCGGGATTTTGCCACGATGTAATCCCTCCCGCTTTCACTCAATAAACCTTCTGCATTTTTCTTATCTTCATCCGGTGAATGTCAACGCTCAATATCAGTTCGAAGCAAGAAAGAACCGCCTGGCCCTGCTGTATACCGGCATGATCTGCGGGCTGCTGATCTTATTGCTTTTGCTCGTTTCCTGGAACCATCCCCAGATCATCCCTCCCGTCGTGGAAGAGGGCATCGAGGTGAACCTGGGCAACAGTGATCAGGGTCTCGGCGATAAACAACCCTTCCTGCCAGGCAAACCATCTGCGAAGGACCAGGAAAAATATACGCCACCCAAACCGGCACCGGTGGAGAAGACGGCGTATAAAGATGTGGAGACCGACGACAAACAAAAAGAAGATGCGCCTGCGGTAGTGAAACCGCCTGTCACCAAACCGGAGGCGACAAAAATTCCAGATAAAGAGATTGCAAAAAAAAATCCGCCGAAAGTGGTTCAGGCCGTCGTGCAGGCGAGTCCGGCACCCCCGCGTCCGAAAGCGGTATTTCATGGAACTGCGGGAACGGGCACCGGCGGCAATGATGCCGATCAGTACAAACCCGGCGGCAACCAGGGCATCGCGGGTGGCAAAGGCGATCAGGGTGCACCGGGCGGCGATCCCGATTCAAAAAATTATAAAGGCGGCGGAAACGGCAACGGCCTCGTAAAAATATCCCGCGGTCTTCAGGGACGCAGCATCCGCAAACTTCCTTCCTTCACGGACGACTTCAGCGACAATGCAAAAGTTGCCGTCGACATTCACGTGGATGCATCGGGCAATGTGACCAGCGCAGAATATCAGCCCCGGGGTTCCACCACTTCGGATGCTTCGATGAAGTCGATCGCGCTGGCCAAGGCCAGGCAGATCCGTTTCAATGATGGCAGCGACGAATCAGTGGGCACCATCGTATTCGATTTCAAAGTGCGGTAATTTTTTCTACCAGCCAATCCCATAGTCTTCTCCGTAATTGCTGCTGCCTCCCCAGAAACTATTGTGCTTCCAGTCAAACAGAATGGCATTGACGGGTCCGCTGGTACGATCCCCGAAGCTGAGTGTATAGCCCATTTGTTTTAGATCCTTCCGGATATACGGCGGCGTATTGCTGTTCAGCAAAATGGATCCGGGATGCGGCACGCGGTCGGCGAGTTTGTCACCCCCGAGCGATAACCACAGCTGGTCTGTATTGATGTTCGCGGCTTCGGTGGCTTCCTGCACCGTCATGTTGAATTCAACGATATTCAAAAAGAATTGCAGGAGGTTCTGATCCTGCGTGTCGCCACCCTGCACACCGAAGGATAGAAAGGGTCTGCCATCTTTCATCGCGAGGGTAGGCGTGAGCGTTACCCGCGGCCGCTTGTAGGGTTCCAGTACATTGAAAGGATCGATGGTGGAGTCTAGTACAAAACTCTGCAGCCGTTCGCTCATCCCGACACCGGTATTCCCGGCGATGCAGGCAGGCACCCAGCCACCGCTGGGCACTACAGACACCACCCAGCCATTTTCATCGGTGGCTTCGATCGATGTGGTGCCGCGCCAGAGCCGGTCGTGATAGATCACCGAGGCCGTGGACGAGCTGTCCGTTGGATTTCCTCTTTTTTTCAGCAGGCCGAGGTAAGGATTTGTTTTGCCTTCAAAAGGATAGGGATCTCCGGGTGCAGCCGTGGCATTATTATGATCGTACGTGATTTCCGCGGCACG
>CAZZYD010000106.1:0-11668 GCA_964658175.1 uncultured Puia sp.
CAGATCCGGCGCTGGCTTTTATCTCCTGCAGTTTTTTTCCAATTGCCAGCATGGATGAGTTCAAAATCATGCTTTTAGCGGATTGACCCGGTTTTTTGTGCGTGGTTTTGGCTGTATTGGATTTCATGGAAGTTTGGGGGATATCTCCCTAAACGCAAAAACCCCGGATTTATGACCCGGGGTTTTCAGAAATAGATAGATTAACAAAAAGCGTCGAAGGCGGCGATCAGGTTCTGGGCGATCATCTGGGCTGAACGTCCTTCAATCTGGTGACGCTCGATCATATGCACCAGCTGTCCGTCCTTGAACAGCGCAACGGCTGGTGAAGAGGGCGGATAGGGTAACAAATGCTCGCGGATTTTATTAACAGCCTGAACGTCAAAACCGGCGAAACTCGTCGCCAGGTGATCCGGCTGCTTGGCCGCATTCGCTACTGCCATCAGTACGCCGGGACGGGCGGTACCTGCGGAACAACCGCAAACAGAATTGACGACCACCAGGGTGGTCCCCTTTTCATTCAACTGCGCTTCCACATTTTCTGGTGTAAGCATTTCGCTGAACCCGTTTTCGGTCAGCTCTTCCTTCATCGGTATAACAATATCTGCTGGATACATGGTCTGAATTTTAATGTTCGGCACAAAATTAATCATTCTGGAGCAATTAATTCATTTTCGTCAATATGTCGATAGGTCCATCAATAGAAGAAAAAATGTCAGGCATTGCTGATATGAAATGCCGGAATGTCGCAAAAAATCAGTGTAAAAGCGGATGGTACAGGGTTTGTCCTACTGGCTTCGTTCACAAGAATTTTCAAAACACAAAAGAATAAAACCATGACACTCGTAAAAGTAAACAACAGACCCCTTGGCAACCTGGTGGACGATTTATTCAATGAATTCCCTTCTTTCGGTAAATCATTTGCCGGTGAGTACCTGAATTTCCCGCCGACAAACATCCATGAAAATGCGGATGCCTATCATGTGGAACTGAACGTACCCGGTAGAAACAAGGAAGATTTCAAAATCAATGTAGACAACGGTTTACTGACCGTGAGCTATGAAAAGAAAGACGAAACTCAGTCAAGTGACTACAAGACGGTTCGTCGTGAATTTTCATACCGCAGCTTCAAACGCATTTTCTCCGTTGATCAGCAGATCGACGCACAGGCCATCGAAGCAAAATATGAAAACGGCGTTTTAAAGCTCCTCCTGCCAAAGAAGGAAGAAGTAAAACAGGGTACCCGTCAAATCAGTATCCAGTAAGAAATTGAGGAAAGTGAGTATGTGATGTGGTTGGTTTGTGCAATCCCCTTTAGCAATAGAGGGGATTTTTTTATGGGTTATCTTTGTATTTGTAGGCTCGCTTAATTAATTTCGGGCACTCAACGTGAATAAATGATCAACCCGGATGTATAAATACTTTGGATTATTTCTTTTGGGGATGGCGATGGCCCTTGTTTCGTTTTCGCAAAGTCCGACCAATCCCGTACCGGTGATATCAGACAGTGTAAAAGCCATCCCGGATACAGTTCTCCGCATCAGAAACCTGAATCCTTACTTTACCCTCCATGTGGACTCCACCCTGATCTACAATCTGGAAATCAATAAAAATCCGTCCCACTATTACTGGTTTCTCAAAAACTCCCCGCTTGGTCTCAAGATCAACAAAGACAATGGCCTGCTGACCTTCCGGGCCGATAAATCTTATTTTCTCTCCGGCAAACTCAGGTACGATTACCCGTATAAAGTATCTATCGGCGTGCAGAACCTGAACCAGCCCACCGAACGCGTCGACACCTCTTTTACCATTGTTTTCTTTACCACGGAGATCACCCCCTCCCACCTGAAACCCACTGTTAACTCCATTCTCTTCGTGGACGAAGGCGATACGGTGAGTTTTAAGATCGAATGCCAGTCAGGCACTTTTACTGTGGACAATATCAACTTTTATTCAAATATTCCGATCCGGAATTACAAGGATGTGAAAAAATGCGACGATGATTTTCTCTGGTCGCCGCCATTTGATTTCGTCAAGGAAACGGATTCTTCGAAAATGAAATTCGTGCTGCTGAGTTTTGTCGGCATCGATAAATTCTATAACAAGGATACCGCCAATGTGCGGGTGTATGTGCGCGATGCCATCAATTACCCCGTGATGCTGCAGGAATACAACAGGACCCTGCGCATGGTTTCCACCTATATACTGCAGTTAAAATATGCGTTCGTGCAGCTGGATAAAAAAGTGAAGGGCACCAACCATACCCGGACCACTTTTGACCTCACCACGGCATCTTCCGCCCTCGGTGGCACCGTGCTTTCTTCAGCCAACAGCACTTCATCGCAGAATGCCGGCAAGATCTTACCCAGCGCCGGCGTGGCCCTCGTACCGGTGAAGGAATCTGTGGCGCCGACCAAGACGGCGGAACAAAATTCTGCGTCGCTGGTGCGTTCGTCGATCCACCGGCTGGATTATCAGCTGCATGAGAACACCCTCAACAATGACCACGATCCGGACATCGTCAAAAAGATCAACAAGCTGAAAGACGAGATGAAACAGATTCAGATTCAGCTCATCGAAGTGCCCGTGGACGAAAACAACAACATGACGGAAGAAGAATTGAACGAATACTTCAACAGCAAGAAAGTAAACAAAAAATATAAACTGAAGAGGTCCTGATCAGGTCAGTATCCGAGGATCTTCAGCATGCTCTGCGCCGTCTGCTCTTTCGAATGCAGCCAGTCCACCAGCTTACCGTTCTTGTCAAAATTCATGATTACATGCTTGGGTGAGGGAATCAGGCAATGCTTGATGCCTCCGAAACCGCTGATCTGATCCTGGTAGGCGCCGGTATGAAAAAATCCGACGTACAACGGTTCCCCATCGTTTAGTTTCGGAAGAAAGACTTCATTGATATGTTCTTCGGAATCATAATAATCATGGCTGTCGCAGGTAATGCCGCCCAGCACGACGCGCTGGTATTCCACGTCCCATTTATTCACCGGCAGCATCAGAAAGCGTTCCCCGATGCCCCAGGTGTCGGGCAGTGTCGTGATAAAGGATGAGTCGATCATATACCAGTTCTCCCGGTCGTTCTGCATTTTCTCACCGATCACGCTGTAGATATGCGCCATGCTCTCACCTACCGTATAGCTTCCGAATTCCGTAAAAATATTCGGCACGGGCACATTGTTGCGCTTACAGGCTTTTTTGATATTGCCGGTGATCTCGTGGATCATGAACTGGTAGTCGTATTCGAAACCGAGCGAATGTTTGATTGGAAATCCGCCGCCGATATTGATGGAATCCAGTTCCGGACAAATTTTCTTCAGCTGGCAGTACAGGTTGATGACTTTATTGAGTTCACTCCAGTAGTAGATATCGTCCTTGATGCCCTTGTTGAGAAAGATGTGGAGCATTTTCAGCTGGAACCGGTCTTCGTTCCCTTCTATTTTGTCGACATAAAACTCCAGGATATCGCGCGGACGAAAACCGAGCCTTGACGTGTAAAACGGAAAATTTGGTTCTTCTTCCGCTGCCACACGGATACCGAGTTTGAAAGGCACTTTCACCGATTTTTTATACTGCTGCAATTCATCCTTGTTGTCCAGGATCGGAATCACATTTTTAAATCCGGAATTCAGCAGCGATGCAATGCGGGTGGTATAAGGTTTTTGTTTGAAGCCGTTGCAGATGATATAGGTATCCTTGGTGATTTTTTTCCTTGCGTATAATTTTTTGATGATATCGATGTCATATGCATAGGATGTTTCCAGGTGGATGTCGTGCTGCAGGGCTTCTTCCACCACGTAGGAAAACTGGGAACTCTTGGTGCAGTAGCAGTAAAAATATTTACCGTCGTAGCGATGTCTTTTGAATGCTGCGGCAAACATTTTTTTTGCTTTCCGGATCTGCATCCCGATTTTGGGGAGATAAGACAGCTTGAGGGGCGTTCCGTATTTATCGATCAGCGCTTTGATATTGACGCCGTTGAATTCCAGGTAACCGTCTTTTACGTTGAATCCTTCCTGTGGAAAATTGAAGGTTTGGTTTACCAGATCGGTATACGTATTGTTCATGGATTGTGGCAGCTTGGTCAAGGTAGTTTTCGTTGAAGCATGTGAAAAATAAGCACAAAAATAAGTTTCCCGTATTACCCCAAAATGAAAAGGTCATCCTAAAAGTGCTATAAACCTCTTAAGATGACCTTCTCTATCAATCAATGGCCTGCTTTATTTAACAGAATCGATCAGTTTTTTAAATGACTCCGGCTCATTCATGGCGATGTCGGCGAGCATTTTGCGGTCGAGCGTAATGCCTTTTTCATTCAGCAGGTGAATGAAACGGGAATACGTGAGGCCTTCGGCGCGCACGGCGGCGTTGATACGCGCGATCCAGAGCGCACGGTATTCTCTCTTTTTCAACTTGCGGCCAACATACCGATAGGTCAGGCCCTTCTCGAGCACGTTTTTGGCAACGGTGTACACGTTTTTACGTTTACCGTAAAAACCTTTGGCTTGTTTTAAGATTCTTTTTCTGCGGGCCCGGGAAGCAACCGCATTTACTGAACGTGGCATATACTAAATGATTTGAAAATGAATAATGATTTCCTCAGCGGCTGCTTAACGGAGCCTCAGCAGTCTTTTTACGAAGTCTAGATTGGCCGGATGAACCATGCCCTTCTTTCCCAGGCTGCGTTTGCGTTTCTTTGATTTCTTGGTGAGGATGTGTCTTTTGAAAGCTTTCTGGAAAGTGATTTCCCCGGTGCCCGTGATTCTGAATCTCTTTTTGGCACTCGAATTTGTTTTAACCTTTGGCATCTTATGATGAGGTTTTAATTGATACCCTGCTGGCGTTCCGGCTCAGGCTGGAAACTTTTTGGGCCATTTGGGCAATCAGGCCGGCTTGCTTGGGTCCGGATCCTGCCATAATTTGGAGCGCAAAACTAATTGTTTTTTCTGATATAATTCAAACAAATCCCTTATTTCCGGTTGTTTACGCGGTTTCGGATGCCGCACGTTTTAAGTCGCTTTTAACGGTTTTCCCCTATTTTTGCCACCCATAAATTCAGAACACGTAACATGGAGAATCTGATCTATCTCGTTCCCCTCATGGGAGTCATTGGCTTGCTGTACACATTTGTAAAATTTAAGTGGGTTTCCAAACAGGATCCCGGCACCGAAAAGATGCAGGAAATCAGCCGGTATATCGCTGAAGGAGCCATGGCCTTTCTGAAGGCAGAGTGGAAAATCCTCGGATATTTCGTGGTGATCGTGGGAATCCTGCTGGCCGTTATGGCCACGGCCAACCCACTCTCCCACTGGTCGATCTCCCTGGCCTTCGTGCTGGGTGCTTTCCTCAGCGCTACCGCCGGTTATATCGGTATGCGCGTTGCCACCAAGGCCAATGTGCGAACGGCCAATGCCGCTCGTACCAGCCTCAGCCAGGCGCTGAAAGTAGCTTTCACCGGTGGATCCGTGATGGGTCTCGGGGTGGCGGGACTCGCCGTACTCGGACTTGGCGGATCCTTTATCATCCTGAAATATATTTTCGCCCGCGATGCGGCCGTTGACTCCGAAGAAATGCGCCGCACCATCGAAGTGCTGACGGGATTTTCCCTGGGTGCGGAATCCATCGCGCTCTTTGCCCGCGTGGGCGGGGGTATTTATACCAAAGCTGCCGATGTGGGCGCCGATCTCGTGGGTAAGGTGGAAGCCGGTATTCCCGAAGATGATCCGCGGAACCCGGCTACGATTGCCGATAACGTCGGCGATAACGTGGGTGATGTCGCCGGCATGGGCGCCGATCTCTTCGGCTCTTATGTAGCCACCGTTTTGGCCACCATGGTGCTGGGAGAAGAAACCAAATCAGACGACGCCTTTGGCGGTCTGGGACCGATCCTCCTGCCGATGATGATCGCGGGAACCGGCATCCTGTTTTCTATTATTGCTACCTTTTTTGTCCGCATCAGCGAATCCGCGGGCGTAAATACATCGACCGTTCAAAAGGCGCTCAATATGGGCAACTGGGGGTCGATCGTTTTGACGGCCCTCGCTTCCATCGGCCTTGTATACTTTTTTCTTCCCGAAACCATGGTTCTTCGTGACATCGAATTCACCAAATGGGGTGTGTTGGGCGCCATCGGAGTCGGATTGGTCGTGGGTGCGCTGATGAGCACGATCACCGAATATTATACGGCCATGGGCAAACGCCCGGTGATGACCATTATCCGCCAGTCGTCCACGGGTCATGCGACCAATGTGATCGGCGGACTGGCCATGGGAATGGAATCCACCTGCCTGCCGATCCTCGTGCTGGCAGCCGGCATCTGGGGCTCATTCGCCTGCGCAGGTCTCTACGGCGTAGCAATAGCCGCCGCGGGCATGATGGCCACCACGGCCATGCAGCTGGCCATTGACGCTTTCGGGCCTATCGCCGACAATGCCGGCGGGATTGCTGAAATGAGTGAACTGCCAAAAGAAGTTCGCGAAAAAACAGACGTACTGGATGCCGTGGGCAATACCACGGCCGCCACTGGAAAAGGTTTTGCGATTGCCTCGGCGGCCCTGACGGCGCTGGCGCTTTTTGCGGCCTTCGTAGGTGTGGCAGGTATTCAGGGAATTGATATCTATAAAGCCAAAGTGCTGTCGATGCTTTTTGTCGGCGCCATGATCCCTTTCATCTTCTCCTCGCTGGCGATCCGCGCCGTGGGTGAAGCGGCGATGGCCATGGTGGAAGAAGTGAGACGCCAGTTCAAAACCATTCCCGGCATCATGGAAGGCACGGGCAAACCGGAATATGACAAGTGCGTGGCCATCTCCACCGATGCATCGATCAAAAAAATGATCCTGCCCGGAGCGATCGCGATTTTATCTCCCCTCATCATCGGATTTTTGTTCGGTCCGGAAGCACTCGGTGGTTTTCTCGCCGGCGCTACGGTCAGCGGCGTGCTGATGGGTATGTTCCAGAACAATGCGGGCGGCGCCTGGGACAATGCAAAGAAATCATTTGAAAAAGGTGTGGAGATCAACGGCCAGATCTATTACAAGAAATCTGAACCCCACAAGGCTTCTGTTACGGGAGACACGGTGGGTGATCCATTCAAAGATACTTCAGGTCCTTCCATGAATATCCTGATCAAACTGATGTCCATCGTGTCGCTGGTGATCGCCCCTACTTTGGCTTCGATCCATCATACCAAGGACGCGGTGAAACACCAGGTGAAGAAAGAGATGAAATTGGTGGTTAAATCTAAGTAGGAATATTTCACGCAAAGACGCAAAGAATTGCAAAGACGCAAAGAAATTCTCTTTGCGCCTTTGTCATGAATTATTGACTATATCTCTTTTTCTTTGCGTCTTTGCGTGAAACTGCCATCGATCCATCTAGCCCGCATCATCCTCCTTCGTCAGCAAATCCCGGCTCGTTTTCAAATCGGCTTTTTGCGCATCAGACAGCACCGGATAATGCAAATCCAGTTTGCCCAGTTCCGTGGCGATGACGTCGGCAATCACCAGGCGCGTATACCATTTGTCGTCGGCAGGCACAACAAACCAGGGCGCGGTGTCCTTGGACGTATTGCTCAGAAGATCTTCATAGGCCTTCCGGTAATCTTTCCACAGATTCCGCTCCATTACATCAGCCGCTGAAAATTTCCAGTTCTTTGCCGGTGTGTCGATCCTTTCCAGAAAACGTTTCTTTTGTTCTTTCTTCGACACATGCAGATAGAATTTCAACACGATCATGCCTGTTTCCGAAAGCCCTTTTTCAAATTGATTGATCCGCTTGAACCGCTTCTCCCAAAAATCTTTCGGAATGTCCGTGACGGCATAAATACCCGGCAGGTTTTCCGAAAGGATATATTCCGGATGCACGCGGGTGACCAGCACGTTCTCGTAGTGCGAGCGATTAAAAATGCCCACCTCCCCTTTCGCGGGTAGCACCACCTCATGCCGCCAGAGATAATCATGTTTCAGTTCGGCGGCTGTAGGGGTCTTGAAACTGTGCACGTTTACACCCTGGGGATTGAGACCGCTCATGACGTGTTTCACCACACTGTCTTTGCCCGCGGCATCCATGGCCTGAATTACAATCAGCACGGCATACCGGCCGTTGGCGTATAATTTTTCCTGTAACTCTGACAAGCGGGCAACACCGTCCTGCAATAGTCCCACGCCTTCTGATTTTTCCACCGGTTTCTTCGATTCGTCAGTGACAAAATCTTTCAGGGAAATCGATTCTCCTTCCTTTACCCGGTATTTGTCGGCATAACCCGACAGCTTTATTTCCTCCGCCATGATATTATTTTAATGATGAATGACTTTCTCGGACTGTATGTAAAAACGATGCCTTCGATCCGTTTGCTATGAAATTTGTTAAACCTTTTTCACGTTTACGAACAAAATCGTATTTTGCCTGTAAATCGGTATTTCATGGCCACGACAAAATACATTAAACCCACAGAAAGCGAGCTGGAAATTTTACGTGTGTTGTGGGAACGGCAGTCTGCCAGCGTCCGTACCGTGCACGAAGAACTTGCCAAACACAAAGATGTCGGATATACCACCACCCTCAAGCTGATGCAGATCATGCACGAAAAAGGATTGGTGGGCCGGGACGATTCCATTAAAACGCATATCTACCATGCCCTGGTGAGCCGTGAAAAAACGCAAAAGCACCTGCTGGGTAAAATGATCAATACATTGTTTGGCGGATCTTCCACTGAGCTGGTGCTGCAGGCCCTGGGCAACCACAAAGCCTCCGCCAGCGAATTGCAGGAAATTCAGGAGTTGCTCGATAACCTAAAAAAGCAATAGCATGCTGTCATCCATGGCTACCTGGCTCACCGCCCTCGGATGGGCGCTGCTAAATGCCTACTGGCATTTTGCCCTGCTGTGCGTAGGGTATATGCTGTTGCGTAAAACAATGTTGCTGACACCGGCCACCAGATTCCGTCTGGCGTTTTTGCTGAGTATGACAGGCACGGCCTGGTTTTTTTATGATCTCGTGAATCCTCCTGCCAACCACCTGTCCGGCAGTTTTGAGATCGCAGCGTTTGTGCGCCTGCCGCTGGCTATAAATCAGCTGTATGCAGCCATCGCGATGACTTATCTGCTGATACTCGCCTTCCTGTGTATTCGCCGGCTGAATGATTATGGGCGGCTCCAGCAGCGATCGCTGGCCGGACGACAGCCCATGCTGTGGATGGAACCTTTTGTACAAAAAATGGCTTCCTGCTGGAGCCTATCCCGGCAGATACGCGTTTTTTCAAGTTCGGTCATTCAGGTTCCGCAAACGATCGGATTTCTAAAGCCCGTCATTTTCTTTCCGCTCGCGCTGCTGGCGCATTTTACTCCCGACCAGGTGGAAGCGATCCTGCTTCATGAACTCGCCCATATCCGGCGGAATGACTACCTCACCAATCTCGTCATGGTGCTGCTGCAAACAATCTTTTTTTTCAACCCTTTCGTCATGCGGCTGATCCGCGCGATGCAGGAAGAACGGGAACATGCCTGTGATGACCTGGTCCTGGCCGCCCATTATCCTGCGAGCAGCTATGCCGCTGCCCTCCTGCAACTGGAACGCAGCAGGCAATCACCCCCATCCCTGTCGCTGGCCGCCAGCGGATCTGGTCACCCGCTGTTGTTGTCGAGGATCCGGAAAATACACGGACTGCCCGGCAATGGCAAGCCGGCAAATCGCGATCATTCAATCGTGCTGCCAATCCTGCTCTCGCTGGGCGTCGCCTATTTGCTGGCCTCCCCGGCAAAAGTTCGTCCTTCCCTTCAGCAGAAAACAGTTGCTTTCCAGGTCCGCATAACACCCGCCGCTTTTCACCCGGCATCCCGGTCCGTCGCGGCCATCCGTTTGAAAAAGCCGGTGAGCGTACGCAGGAAAATGCCTGTGCCTCCGGAATACGTTCCCGTACCCCCGACGCCGGTAGCCATGCTGGGTTCCGGAGATGTTAGCGGTGTTTCTGTGGATTGGACCGACCAGCGCGAAATGCGTGATTTTGCCCAAGAGGATGCCGAGAAGCCCCTGCTGCCCGATGCCGGTGTTCGGAGCCAGATGCCTTATATACCCAGTGCGAGTTTTGAATACCAGCACGCGGGCGACAGCATCTCCACGGAACACTATCAGCCATGGATACCCGAAGAAAAAATCGATCACCTGGTGTCAGCTGTGCACGCCGCAAAAGCAGATCAGGCGGCTTTACAGCAGTTCCGGCGACAGCTGGGGAGCCTGCAAAAACAGGCGGCAGAAAAAAGAGCAGCGATGGCTAAAAGTTCCGATCAGCAGAAAAAACTGCTGATGGAGTCGCTCAAACAAATTCAGCAGCAGCAGGAAACCATCCGCCGCATCATCCTGTCGGTCAAAAAACCTGCGTCCGATCGATTAATATATATCTGATCCTTTCCCCGCGGATCAATTAATTTTGCAGGATGAACACGGAATACAAGTCTTTATTGCCGGCCGATTTTTCCCCTGATTCCCGGGTGTGGATTTACCAGAGCAACCGCCTGTTTTCTTTTACGGAAGCGCTGCAGATTGAAGACCTGCTGTCTGATTTTGTAGAAACATGGCAGTCGCACGGAAATCATGTCAAAGGCTTCGCTACGGTTTTTTTCGGACAGTTCATCGTGCTCATGGCGGATGAAAGCGCCAGCGGAGTTAGCGGCTGCAGCACGGACAGTTCGGTTCGACTGATCAAAACGATTGAACAGCAATTCGGTGTTCAGCTTTTTGACCGGCTGCTGCTGGCCTTTCTAATCAGGAACCGAGTACAGTTGCTTCCACTTCAGCAGCTGAATTATAGCGTCGAAAATGGATTTATCGGACCCGATACCTTGTACTTCAATAACCTGGTGGCAACCAAACAGGAACTGGAGGACAACTGGATGATTCCGGTGTCGGGAAGCTGGTTAAAGACAAGGGTGGTTTTTCCTGAAAACACGCATTCGTCAGAAAACCGGTCAGCGAGCCAAACGAAACGGTAACTATTCATCCGGCAAATAAGAGTTTGCTCTTAGCCGGTGAAGATTTCTTATACTAAAAACAGTCTTTTTCCAGTTATTACAAGATGCCTTTTTCCTCCGCCAATCAGTCGCTGCCAACGAAAATGGAAAAAAGCGCAATGCTGACGGAAGAAGGTGATTTTATCCGCAATCAACGCATGGCGGACCTCGCTCCCTACCTCATCATCCTGGTAAACCGGGAAGGCATGATCTGCCGCATCAACGAGACCGTGCAGCGGATCCTGGGGTACGATTCCAAAACCCTTCTCGGCATGTCATTCTTCCAGCTGCTGCCAGAAAAAGACAGGGAGCTAACGACCACCCTTATACGCGAAACCGGGCAGAATACACCGCTCAGATCCGTCGAAACCCAGTGCCTGCATGCCGATGGTGGTGTAGTACACATGAAATGGACATTGCGGCATGACGCCCGGGAAGACATCGTGTATCTTTTTGGCGATGATCAAACCCAGGCCCGGGAAAAAAGTGAAACGATTGCCCACATCGAAAACCTGGCGGCGCTGGAGAAAAATATCCTGCAGCTGAATATTCAGGGTAAGACGCCGATCAACGAAATTGCAGATTCGCTGCTGCTCGGTATTGAGAAATTATATCCGGGTTCAGCGTGTTCTATTTTGATCCTGAACAAAGAAAAG
>CAZZYD010000107.1:0-11643 GCA_964658175.1 uncultured Puia sp.
AGCCCAGAGTAAGCCTTCCCTAAGCCCGTTATCATGTCCGCTTCCCAGGCCTTCGTCGCCATTGCCGACGCGAACCCGCTGCTCGAGGTCGCCACGGACGGATCAAAATCATTTGTCTGCGACCGAATGACTATGGTTCGATCTGTATTGCAGCGCACTGATTCCGAATTTTTGTTTGAATTCCTTGCTGAAATGGGTCGTATTTTCAAATCCGCTTTCGAAACAGACATCGCTGACCCTTTTTGAAGATGTGGCCAAGAGCAACCCAGCGTAATCGAGCCGCTTTTTCTTAAGCCAGACGCCGGGACTTGTTTTATAGAGCGATTTGAATTCCCGTTTGAAGGTAGCCAGGCTTCTGCCCGATATCCGTGCAAATTCGGTAAGGGAAAGATTAAACGTATAGTTTGATTCCATAATCTCACCCAGCGGTGGGAGATGTGCGTCCGAGAGATGTGATATCCAGGATAACAGGTTTTTGTTACTGGTATTCATCAGAAGATTGAGCAATAGCTCCTTAAACTTCAGAGCCAGCAAGGCCTTCGGTGGAGGCGTGGGCTCGGTAAAAAAAGAAAACATCGATTGAAAAAAATGCCGGGTCAGTGGATTCACATCGAGCGCGATGGTTCTGTTTTCGCTTACGGAGGGCAGGTTTTTCAGCGGCAGCCCCTGGCGGTATTCGGAAATAAAACCTTTTAAATAATGATCAGGGATGAAGAAAACCATCACGCACCATCCCGCGCCTGCTACTTTTTCAGCGATCCATCCGCCTTTTTTAACGAAGGCGCAGGCGCCTTTGCTTAAATCAAGGGATTCCCCCGGAAAATGAAATATCCTTTTTCCATCCAATACATAGACAACAAAACTGCATTCGCTGAAAAGGTCCTGTTTCGCATCGGACTGCGGGCAATCGTATTGCGTAAAGAGTAATTCAGCGCATTTTAACTGCTTAAAATATTGCGGATTTGTCCTGACAGCTTCGAATAAGTTGATGATCATATCCCACTAAAATAATGGCTTTTTGTGGCAAAAACCGTGTCGGGGAAGCTAAATTAAGTTGTTGTGCGGTACTCGGGTGCCCGCCCGGTAAAGCGAACACAGTGTATCGGAAATGGGCAATTCTGTACAAGGTAGCTTGAAAAAGAGGCCAATTTCAACGTATTATTTGTTGCAATCGTTTGCATAACAATAACCAGGCGAACATCCTAAAATGTTCTTTTTTTTACCAGAAATTTTCCATCACTTTTACGCAGAACCCATCAACTATTATCGGCATGAAAGGTGCATTCAAGCTGTTTTTTTATTTTTCGTTTTTCGTTTTAACGAGCTCGTTAGGAACATCTGCGCAAACCACCCTGACTATAAAAGACGGAGAAAAATGGTTTGGCGCGGCGGTCAACGACGCGCAACTGATGCCATTTCGTGATGGCTACAGCCTGAACCTGTACGGCAATACCCGCGGCAACCAGGCGGCGCCACTGCTGATCTCAACCAAAGGGCGGATTGTGTGGAGTGAGGAGCCGTTTAAGTTCAGGTTTGAAAAAAATCGGCTGATCATCGACAGCATACACGGACCCCTGATCATGGATTCAACCGCCGCAAATTTGCCGGATGCATTTAAAACGGCGGCAAAACGTTTCTTCCCTTCAAAGCATCTGCTACCGGATACCCTGTTGTTCAGCAGTCCGCAATACAACACCTGGATAGAACTCGTCTATAATCAAAACCAGCAGGATGTTTTGAAATACGCTACGGCCATCATCGACAATGGCTTCCCCACTGGCGTCATTATGATTGACGATAACTGGGCCGATTATTACGGACGTTTTGATTTTAGGAAAGACCGTTTCGACAGCGCCGCGGCCATGGTCGCTCGTCTGCACGCCATGGGATTTAAAGTGATGCTCTGGGTCAGCCCATTCGTCTCTCCTGATACGGAAGTGTTCCGGGAACTGCTGGGAAAAAAGCTTTTATTGCTGAGTAACGGGGGCGATTCAGGCGTTGCCTGGTCGCGCGCGGAAAAACCTGCCATTATTTCCTGGTGGAATGGCTATAGCGCGGTACTGGATTTTACCAATCCCGACGCAAAAAAATGGTATACCGGCAGACTAAATTATATGGTGAAGACCTATCACCTGGATGGGTTCAAATTTGACGCCGGCGACGCGGATTTTTATCCCGCAGATGCAGTTTCCTTTCTGAAAGCATCTCCGAATGAGCAAAGCAGGCTTTGGGGTGATATCGGTTTGCAGTTTCCGCTGAACGAATACCGTGCGATGTGGAAGATGGGCGGGGAGCCGCTTGTTGAACGCTTGAGGGATAAGCAGCATACCTGGACCGACCTGCAGAAACTGATTCCGCATATTACGGTGGCAGGCATGCTGGGATATCAGTTCAGCTGTCCCGACATGATCGGCGGTGGTGAATTTGGTTCCTTTCGCGACCTGAAAATACTGGACGAAACATTGATCGTCCGGTCGGCCGAATGCTCTGCATTGATGCCCATGATGCAGTTTTCCGTAGCACCCTGGCGCGTACTGGGCAAGACAAATCTGGCAATCGTCCGACAAATGGTGGAACTCAGAAAAAAATACACACCCTATATCTTACAACTGGCGAAGACTTCCGCCGTTACGGGGGAACCGATCGTCAGGAGTATGGAATATGCTTTTCCCGAACAGGGCTTCGCCGATGAAAAAGGCGCCTTTATGCTGGGCGATAAATATATGATCGCACCGGTACTGTCGAAAGACGGCCAGAAAACAATCTATCTGCCGGAGGGAAAATGGAAAGATGACAAAGGGAAAATATTCAAAGGTCCGCTGACGATTAAGGAAATGATTCCACTCGAACGGTTGCCCGTGTACGAGAGACTGAACGCTGATTAATTTTTTGTCGCTTTGCGTGCATATCGGAGATGAACCACACCCGTGCTAAAACAATTGACTTCAAGAAATTTCGAATAATCACCAAGAGAAAACAAGGCTTTTCCTTTTGGGATCGCCACCGGGTGAATCCATAAATCCAACATATCGATCAGATCAAGCGAAAGCAGCGCGCTTGCCAGCCTGCAGCTGCCATAAACGATAATGTCTTTCCCGGGTTGCCGTTTCAATGAAAGGATCGTAGCCGAAAGCTCTCCTTGTAGCAATACGGTATTTTTCCAGCCAGGTTTCTCAAGTTTTTTTGAATACACCAGTTTCGTATACCGGTTCATCATGTCTGCCATCACGAGATCTTCCCTGCAGGCATACAAATCATCCATGCGGACGGACCAGATTTGGGACATAGCATGGTAGGTATTTCTGCCCAGGAGAATGGTGTCGGCAGATGCCAGCCGCTGGCACCAGGCATGGGCGAGCTCGCTGTTCCAGAATGGAAAATGCCAATCCAGATTCCCGTGCTCACCAGCCATAAATCCATTCATGGTGACATTCATCGAGACAATGAGTTTTCTCATAAGGACTTATTTGTCCGGGCTGAATAAGCGCCGGGTTTTCTCATCCCGCAGATAAAGTCCCAGCCACACCAGAATGGAGAAAGCCAGCGAAAAATAGATGGGTAGTTCCGCGCGCAGCATCACGGCGGTCGCTCCGCCGAGATACCCCGTGAGCAATACCGCGCCGAGGATGGCAGTTCGGGGAATCAGATAAATGACCGTGCAGACCAGGAGCAAAGCCCCAATACCCTGAATATCGTGGGCGGGAATGCCGAGGGCCGTCGTTCCGCTGACGGAATGGGCTTCTTTCACGATCTTTCCGATGGCGTCAAAAAGCAGAAACAGGATGCAGATGCCGCTGATGATCCGTCCGGCCCATAAGGATGCGCCGGATGGCGTGGCTTTGGCAGAAGAGGATACTTCCATGATTTTTTTATTTAATGAATTATGATTTGTTTTGTCAGATCAAAAATAGACCGGTTGTAAAACAGTCCTGCGGTGGGTTTCTGACTTTGGCAGGGCGAATTGCGACTTCTTTATCCATTCAAGCACTACCATGAAGCATATAGCGATATTAGTCCCGTACGAATCTGTTCCCTCTTCCGTGGTGGATCCGCGGTATATGTTCATGGCCGTAAACCAGTTCCTGGTCAACGCGGGGAAAGAACCGGCATTTGATGTGCAGCTCGTGGGACTAACGGAAAATATCCCGCTGGGTAACGGCGCTTTTTCTGTAAAGACGGATATCTTGATCAGCGACCTGAAAAAAACTGACCTTGTAATTATTCCGGCGCTGGCAGGGGATATGAAATCAGTGATTGCGCTCAATAAAGACCTCGCTCCCTGGATCGTCCGCCAATACAAAGCAGGCGCAGAAGTCGCTTCCTTGTGTCTGGGTGCCTTTTTGCTGGCGTCGACCGGTTTACTGAACGGCAAGGCCTGTTCCACGCACTGGCTTTCGGCCAACGAATTCAGGTCGATGTTTCCCGAAGTAGAGATTACCGACGGAACCATTATCACCGAAGTGGATGGTTTATATTCAAGCGGCGGGGCTACATCCTACTGGAACTTATTACTGCATATCATAGAAAAACAGGCCGGCAGGGAAATCGCCATCATGGCGGCTAAATTTTTTGCGATAGAGATCGACCGCAAAAGTCAGTCACCGTTCGTGATGTTCAACGGCCAGAAAAAACACGAGGATGAGCCGGTAAAGCAGGCCCAGGAATATATCGAACATCATTATACCGACAAACTTTCCGTGGAAGAACTGGCTGACCGCTTTGCCATCGGCAGACGCCATTTTGAACGGCGATTTAAACAGGCCACTTCCAACACCCCCTCGGCATATATCCAGCGGGTCAGGATTGAAGCGGCGAAAAAAGACCTGGAGAATACGGCCAAAAACGTGGGAGAGATCATGTACGATGTGGGCTATACGGATGTCAAAGCGTTCAGGTCTGTTTTCAAGAAGTTAACGGGATTGTCGCCGACCGACTATAAGCAGAAGTATAACAGAAAGGCGGCGGCCTGAGGCGAAAAAAAGGGATTTCGGTTTGAATATTCGGATAATTCCTATATTTACCCCACTAACAATTGGCTTTGAGAAAGTTTGCATCCTTCCTTCTTTTACTTGTTCTGCTGTTCAATATGTTCGGCTACCGCGCCTGGTTTTACTATGCCGAGCAGCATGCAGATGCTTCCATGGAGGCGCGACTTGACAATGACCGGTACGATGTAAACGAACTCACCACCCTTACCATTCCCCTTGACAATCCGTATCAGCAGGAACAAACTTCCTTTCAGCGGGCGACCGGCGAAATCAGTTATGGGGGCGTCACCTATCAATTGGTAAAAAGAAAAGTTGTCGATGGCAATCTCGTGCTGGTTTGTCTTTCCGATGTCCATAAAACGATGTTGAAGAAAGCCAAATCCGATCTCGCCAATGCCTCTTCAGATCAGAATTCCGAAGGCAAATCGGATTCACGCAGCAACCTGCAGAAAAACTTTAATGGCAGCGACTACACCGAACACGACTTTTATTTGAATGATCACCTGATCATCGCCGATATGCGCAGGTTCCAAACGGCCGAACGCATGCTTGCTTTGTCCGACGCACATGTTATAAGTCTGGGCAAGCCACCCCGCAGCCGGGCCTGATCTCCATCGCAGGTTCCTTTTTTCCATGCTTTCGAATTAATTATTCTGTATGTCACGATTATTCCTGATAATCGGCATTCTTCTGTTAATTGCTACAGAGATATTGCGCGTTTATTTCATCATGCCTTTCCCGGGCAGTCAGCATTCAAATACCATCGCCTGGGCGTATTACATTGATAAATACAAATGGCTGCTCCGGCTGGTTGGCCTCTTACTCGTTGCGAAACCAGTCTGGGCACTTTTTACGCGTCCGAAGATCTGGCCTAAGCTGCTTCTGTCCGTCGTGATCATTTTCTACGCCGTCATTTTCTTTTACTTCAATTTCAGGTTTGAGGCGGACAAGATCTTTTACCAACCTGGCTACAAGATATTTTCAGGCATTCGTGGCAATACCATCGACAGTAACAAGCTCGTAATTGCCCTGGATTTGAATGGACAAGCACGCGCTTATCCCATACAGGTGATCGGATATCATCACCAGGTGAGGGATACCGTTGGTAATACCCCGGTGATGGTGACTTATTGCACCGTGTGTCGCACGGGCCGTGTGTACAGCCCACTCGTAGACGGCAAGCCTGAAACCTTCCGGCTTGTGGGGATGGACCATTTCAATGCCATGTTTGAAGACGCCAGCACAAAAAGCTGGTGGCAGCAGGCAACCGGTACTGCGATCGCGGGACCCTTGAAGGGTCATCAGCTCAATGAAATTCCATCCCATCAGTATTCCCTCGCCACATGGTTCAGAATGCATCCCGATGCAACGGTGTTTCAGGGAGACACGACCTATAAGGAAGACTATACCGACCTGGCAGATTTTGACAAAGGGACCATCAAAGGACATCTTGAAAAAAGAGATTCAGCTTCCTGGAAAATGAAATCCTGGGTGGTTGGAGTCAAGGCCGGGCTGCTTGCCAAAGCGTACGACTGGAACGACCTCCTGAAAAATAATTTTATTGAGGATACGATCGGCAGCACACCGCTTGTACTGGTGTTGGAAAAAGATACAAGCAGTTTTCGGGTATTTAATCGTACGGTGCGCGGACAGTCACTCTCTTTTAATCTGGATAAACTATCGGGACAGCTGACTGACGCCGGTACCCATTCTATCTGGTCTCCCGCAGGTCTTTGCCTGAGCGGCCCATTGAAAGATGCGCAGCTCGCATTGTTGCCCGCGTACCAGGAGTTCTGGCATTCCTGGAAACAATTTCATCCAAACACAACCCAATACAATCAGTAACCATGGCGTACATCGAATTAAACAATCAGTTGCCCGGCATTACCGGTCTGCTCGAAAATCGCACAGACACTGCAGCGCCGATCCGGGAGCTGACGCAGATCCTCCTGCGTGGAGAAAATACACTCACAGAAATGGAACGGGAGCTCGTGGCAACCATTGTCTCCTTTAAGAATCAATGCCGCTATTGCACGAAAGCGCATGCAGCGACAGTGATCGCTTTGGGCGGTACAGAAGCCTTACTCGACAAAGTGTATCACGATCCTGAACATGCGCCTGTTTCCGAAAAAATGAAGGCCCTGCTGCTGATCGCAGCCAAAGTGCAGGAGATCGGCAAGGCCGTAAAGCCCGAACATATTGAGCGGGCTAAGAATGCAGGCGCCACGGACAGGGAAATTCATGATACTGTTTTGATCGCCGCACTTTTTTGTTTGTACAACCGGTATGTAGATGGGTTGGGTACTTTTTGCCCGACAGATCCCGCCTACTATCAGAAACTCGCGTCGCGGCTGGTCACGATCGGGTACGACAGACCCAAGGATGGACTTGCCAGGAAAGGAGAAGAAAATTTCAAATAATAAAAATATGACTGGAACCCTGGAATTGCCTTTGAAAAAAACCGCCGGTCTGAACAAAAGCCGGCAGGCCCTGTTTCTTATTTGTTTCTTCAGCAGTCTTTTTGGCGGCACGGTGTCCACACTGATGTCAGTGTATCTGCCAGCCGCGATGAAAGACCTCCTGCCTGCGGGGAACGCGCAACAGGCCGATACCGTGAGCGCCACCATCAATGCCATTTTTATTTTTGGCTGGACGGCCGGCGGTATTATCTGGGGCATCTGCTGCGACACCCTTGGTCGCAAAAAATCGTTCATCTATGCTACACTTTGCTATGGCCTGTTTACCATCTTAACAGGTTTCGCTCCTAACTGGTTTCTGGTGGTAGCCTGCCGGTTCTTTTCCGGCTTTGGCATCGGCGGCGTACTGGTGATCACCACGCTCCTTATCTCTGAAGGATATCAGGATAAAAAAAGAGCCGTACTGCTCGGTATTCTATCTATTTCAATTCCGGTGGGTATTTTCTCTGCAGGTCTGCTGCGCTATTATGTTCCCGACTGGAGGATCGCATTTATCGTTGGCGCTATACCGGTGATCCTGTCCGGTATGGCTGCCATTTTTTTCAGCGAATCGGAAAAATGGCGTCACGCTGTTGAACAACAGATAGCCACTCGCAGTAACCTGCAGCAGTTGTTTGGAAAAGAGAACAGCAAAAACCTGATCATGGGATCGGTGGTGTTCGGCGCTGCGCTGATCGGACTTTGGGCCACTTTTTCCTGGTTGCCTTTCTGGATTCAGCATATGGTGACAGGCAACGGTCAACAAGAAACCGGGATGGCCATGATGCTCATGGGCGGGGGTGGCCTTCTTGGCGGATTTATTTCCGGATGGGTCGTCAACAGCATCGGGTTGAAACGAACACTGCTTCTTTGTTTTGCAGCCTGCTTTATCCTCGCCTTCATCTTGTTCAAACTCACCCATACCTTAACGGTCACCACCTATTTACAGATTGCCTTCATCACGATATTTTTTGGTATGAGCCAGGGTGCACTGTCGATGTATATCCCGGAACTTTTCCCAACCTCCCTTAGTGCCACAGCTACCGGCGTTTGCTTTAACCTTGGAAGGATCATTACGGCAGTAGCTGTATTCTTCATCGGCTCGCTGGTGGAAATGCTTGGTGGCTATGGCAACGCCATCTTCTATTTTGATTTCGTTTTTCTGATCGGATTTATCATCACCCTTTTTCATAAGCAAACGAAATATTCACCCACAACGGAAGAATCATGGCCTATATAGCAGTTGAGGAGGGCGTACCGGGTATCCGGAGCCTGTTTAATTTCAGTCCGGAAACGGGCAAACCGCTCTGCGAACTCGCGGAGGTTTTATTGCGGGGTCCTTCGCCTTTGAGTTCAGCGGAGCGAGAGCTTATTGCCGCCTATGTGTCTCACCGCAATGGCTGCATGTTCTGCATGCAGAGCCACGCAGCGGCAGCCCGCTGCCTCTATGCCGCTCACCGGGACATAGTGGATCAATTGCTTCATCATCAAAATGCCGGCGATTTATCTGCCAAAATGAAAGCCCTCCTGCTCATCGCCGGAAAAGTACAGGTGAGCGGAAAATCGGTCACGACGCAAGATATCGATGCGGCGAAAAAGGCCGGCGCTGCGGATACGGATATTCATGACACCGTATTGATTGCGGCGAGTTTCTCTCTATTCAACCGCTATGTGGACGGACTCGCCAGTTTCACGCCGGTAGGAGAAGCGGCCTATGAAGAAATGGGCAAGAGAATGAGTACGATAGGTTATCATATCTGAATATTTAAAAATTAAACAAAATGGCGTACATCGATTTTAAAAATGACCTGCCTGGAATCCGCGGACCCATGGTATACCGACCCGACACTGGTGCGGCCCTGAACGAACTTGCGGAACTTTTATTACACGACGAAAACAATACCCTGAGTCGAGGCGACCGGGAAATGATCGGCGCCTATGTGTCGTCGGAAAATGATTGTTTCTTTTGTCAGAATGTGCATGGCGCCATGGCCCAGCACTATTATGGAAAAGATATGCCCTTCATCGATTCCATCAAGAAAGATTTCGCGACCGCGGATATCAGTCCCAAATTAAAATCCCTGCTGAGCATCGGGGGGAGCGTACAGAAAGGGGGCAAGCACGTAACGCCTGAGCAGATTGAATCGGCGCGGGCACTTGGGGCTACGGACCGTGAGATTCACGACACCGTGCTGATAGCCGCTGCGTTCAGCATGTTTAACAGGTACGTCGACGGACTCAATACCTGGGCGCCGCCGGACAGGCAGGTATATGTCGACCGGGCGCCGATGCGCGCTCGCGAAGGATACTCGCAGGCAGGTCTTGTAAAATAATCATGCTAAAAAAAATTTGTATGCCGCACATTGCTGTTGATAAAAATCTTCCGGGAATCAGATCCCTCATGGCCTTTCGTCCCGATACCGCCGAACCGATGGGTAAGCTCGCGGAAATCTTATTGCGGAGCGGGGAAGGACTCTCCCGCGCCGAACGGGAACTCATAGCAACTTATGTTTCCTATCTCAATGATTGTTTTTACTGTAATCATTCTCATGGAGAAATCGCGGTTTGCTATCTCAATGGTGACTGCGCACTTGTGGAGGCCGTGAGAACCGATTACCGCACTGCACCGATTTCCGACAAACTCAAAGCCCTGCTGAATATCGCGGGAAAAGTGCAGCAGAGCGGTAAATCTGTCTCACCGGAAGATATTGAGGATGCGAAGCAGCAGGGCGCCACTGACCATGATATTCACGATACCGTGCTGATCTCCGCTACTTTCTGTTTGTTTAACCGGTATGTGGACGGACTTGCCGCGTGGACGCCAGACGATCTTTCCTCTTATCCGTTGCGGGCCAGACAAATCGTGGAGCACGGATATGGAACACATATTTTTTCACAACCGCAACCCGTATAAGTCCATACTGAATAATTCATCACCCGTAAAAGCGGCTACACCACATTTTAAAACCTAACCAATCTTGTCACAAAACAGCTTTATGAGAAAATTGAACTTCATCAGCATTTACCTGCTCGTGCTCGCGCTGATGCCGGCGCTTGTTCACGCACAGGGAAAATCCATCACAGGCACAGTGCTGGATAAAAAAAACCATCCGGTCATCGGTGTCAGTATCCAGGTAGCAGACAAAACTGCCGGAACCGTTACAGACGATGCCGGTAAATTCAAACTCAGCGTGCCGGAAAACGCTACGCTGATCATCAGTTCAGCCGGATACAGCAGTCAGACCATTAAAGTAGGAGGATCTTCGGAACTCAATATTGAACTTTCGGAAGATGTGGCGCGGCTGGATGAAATCGTCGTAACCGGACTCAGCACCACGGTTAAAAGGAGAAATCTTGCCAACGCGGTAGCGACCATCAGTTCCACCCAGTTAAACGGGGTGTCGCCCGCACAAACCTTTGACCAGGCACTTAGTGGAAAAATTCCGGGTGCCACGATCAATTCAAATACAGGTGCGCCGGGAGGCGGGCAATCCGTAAGACTGCGCGGCGTGACGTCGATTTACGGGAATACCCAACCGCTGTATGTGATTGACGGGGTATTTGTCGACAACACGTCTACCTCAGCAGGGTTGAATTTTGTCACCGGCGCCCTCGCCGGCGGCGCGCTCACCTCCAATCAGGATAATCCATCCGGAAGAATTTCGGATATTAATGCCGAGGATATTGAAAATATAGAAATCCTGAAAGGCGCCTCAGCAGCGGCTATCTACGGATCGCGTGCGTCTGCAGGCGTTATCATTGTAACTACGAAGAAAGGCCGGGCCGGTAGAACGCGTATTACCATCTCACAGGATCTCGGATTTATCAAAGCGCGCAAACTGCTCGGTGTTCGGCAGTTCACGGCGGAGACTGCCGCGGGTTTGTCGAATGACAGTTTAACCGGATTAAAGTACGCTTCGGAATTTACCGCTGCAAAAGCCAGCGGACAATTGTATGATTACGAAAAAGAAATATACGGTAATACGGGTTTTGCCAGGAATACACTTTTAAGTATCAACGGCGGCAATGAAAGAACGACTTTTTATTTTTCCGCGGGGACCAAAGACGAAGGAGGCATCGTAAAAAATACGGGTTACCGCAATACAAGCCTTCGCTTTAATCTGGACCACCATATTTCTGACAGAATTAAAATAGGCATCAGCACCAACTACCTGAATACATCCGCCGACCGCGGCTTG
>CAZZYD010000108.1:0-11631 GCA_964658175.1 uncultured Puia sp.
ATGGCAGGGGAAAATTGTACTGTCCAAAAGTCCTTACCTGAACACGGAGTATTTTGGCATCCTGGTCGACACCCTCAATCCCCTGGTCAAAACATCGCCCCTGCGTTTGCGGCAAATCAGGCAGGCGATCAATTACGGTTTCGACCGGCGCAAGATGATGCTATATCTCCGCAATTCGATCGGCTATCCCGCGGAAAGTGGTTTCATCCCGCGGGGACTTCCCGGTTTTGATTCCGTACTGGTGAAAGGATATCATTTCGATCCAGCCAAAGCGCGGCAGTTGCTGGCAGAGGCGGGATTTTCCGGTGGAAACGGATTGCCGGCCCTCACGCTTAAGACGATTGATACCTATGCAGACCTGGGTGGCTATATCGCCAAACAACTGGAGGATATCGGGATTAATCTGCAGGTGGAAGTTTTGCAGAAGAGCCTGCTGCTGGAAGAGACCGCCAAAAGCCAGGCGCTCCTTTTCCGGGGCAGCTGGATCGGTGACTATCCTGACGCGGAAAATTACATGAGCGTATTTTATGGAGGCAACCCGGCGCCGCCCAACTACACACGGTATGCGAATCCTGCTTTTGATGCGCTGTACCGGCAATCGCTCGCTGAAAATAACGATAGTTTAAGATACGCCCTTTACCGCGCCATGGACCAAATGGTTATCATTGATGCGCCGGTCATCCCTTTATGGTATGATGAGGTCATCCACCTGGTCAGTCCGAAAGTATCAGGTTTTGAAGCCAACGGGCTGAACCTGCTGGAGCTGAGAAGGGCTAAAATCAATTGATCCGGCCGCTTATCTTTGCGGCGTTCCGCAATAATTTATTATGACGAAGAATATGATCGGTCAGCTTGAAAAGACGGCGGCATTTATCCGTTCCAGATACCCGGTGTCGCCAGCTGTGGGGATCGTCCTGGGCAGCGGCATCGGAAATTTTGCCGCAGAAATCGAGGTTGAAGAGCAGATTGCGTACGAAGAGATTCCCGACTTTCCCGTGTCTACCGTAGAAGGACATTCAGGGAAACTGATTTTCGGAAAATTGGGTGGCAAACAGGTCGTGGCCATGGCCGGCCGGTTCCATTATTACGAAGGATATGCGGTGGACCAGGTGGTCTTTCCCGTGCGGCTGATGCAAAAACTGGGAGTTAAAACGCTGCTCTTGTCCAACGCGGCGGGCGGCATGGACAAGGAATTTGCCGTTGGGGACCTCATGATCATTACGGATCATATCAGTTTTTTTACCGTCAACCCGCTGATCGGACCGAATCTCGACAGCGCCGGTCCCCGGTTTCCAGATATGAGTGAACCCTATAAAAAACACCTCATCAAAAAAGCAAAGGACATTGCTGCCGGTCTCCGGATAGAACTGAAAGAAGGCGTGTATGTGGGCGTTACCGGACCAACTTTTGAAACGCATGCTGAATACCGGATGCTTCATTTAGCCGGGGCGCAGGCGGTGGGCATGAGCACCGTGCAGGAAACGATCGCCGCCGTACACCTGGGCATGGAGGTGTTCGCGATGAGTATCATAACGGATATGGGCATACGCGATGATGATTCGGTGATCACGCATGAAGACGTGCTCAAAGCGGCAAATGCAGCGGAGCCAAAACTCTCGGCCATTTTTAAAGCATTGATCGCCGCAATATGAGGTATCTCGTTTTTCTTCTGGCAGCGGTGTTGGTGGCGGGTGTGTTGGAAGCACAGAATCCGCTGTCGAGGTTTCGTGGCGGTGGTGGAAGTCGCGGCGGAGACACCGTACTCAAACACCGCACAGAAGACACCATCGTGATCAACTACCGGTATCTGGATTCCACCCGCCTGCGAAAGATCGATTCATCGATCTTCGAATACTCCCGGAGAAACCCTTTACCTCCCAATTATATCGATGTCGGCAATCTGGGCGCTGCATCGAAAAATCTTGTTTTCACACCCTCGTTAAAACCTGGCTGGGACCCCGGCTGGCACGCATGGGATCCCTATGTGTTTACGGTGGATGAGACGCAGTTTTTCACCACCACAAAACCCTATACGGAACTTGGCTATGTGATCGGCAGTTCCGGTGAACAACTCATCAATGTCGTACACACCCAAAATATCACACCGAACTGGAATGCCTTATTCCAGTACAGGCTGATCAGTGCGCCAGGCTATTGGCCAAGCTCGGGCACCAATCACAACAATTACCGTTTCAGTACCTGGTACCAGTCGAAAAGCAAACGTTACCAGTTATTTCTGGTTGCCGTGGGCAGTAAACTCAAGGCTTCAGAAAATGGAGGGCTGCGGAACATATCGCAGCTCGATTCGCTGGGTTATGGAAATCCCGATGTGTCTGCCATCAAACTGGGTGTGTCACACACGGCCAGTTCCAGTCCGTTTGGTGTAAACATCACCACCGGCAGTTATTATACCACCGGCACTTTTATGCTGCGCCAGCAATACGATCTTGTCGGCATCAAGGATTCGGTAGTGACGGATTCCACCGTGACTCCGCTGTTCTATCCGAAATTCAGGATTGAGCACACCATTTCCTACAGCACTTATCATCACCAGTTCCTGGACAACAATCCGGATACGGTGTACTACGTGAAATACCTGAATTTTATTTCCACCCCCGACACCGTAAAGCTGAATGATCTCTGGCATTCGCTGACCAATGATTTTTCTCTGTACCAGTTTCCCGATGGCAAGAATCCGCAACAGTTTTTCAAGGCGGGCATCGCCTATCAGACCATCAGCGGCACGTTCGATGCCGGTTCGCGCACCTTATACAATGTATATGCGCACGGTGAATACCGCAACAGGACAAAAAACAAAAAATGGGATGTGGAGGCCAACGGGAATTTTTATATCAATGGGTATAATGCCGGCGACTATAATGCCTATATCAACCTGAAACGATTTGTCAGTTCGAATATCGGATACCTGGAAGCCGGGTTTCAAAATTCGAATAAAACCCTGCCCGTAGCCTGGAACCAGCAAAGCAGTTTTGGTTTCGGTTTACCAGACAGCAGTTCATTCAACAAGGAAAACATCACCAACCTCTTCGCCTATATTGATCAGCCGAAATATGGATTTCGGCTGGGCGCCAGTTATTATCTGCTGACCAACTATCCATACTTCCACAGCTATTATATCCCCGATCAGCAGGCGAGTCCGTTCAATGTATTGCAGATCTCGGCGGACAAGGTTTTTCACCTCACCCGATTTTGGGTTTGGCGTGCTTCTCTCGTGATTCAGCAGAAGGCCGGTTCAGCCCCGATCAATATTCCGCTGATCGTTACGCATGGGCAGGTGGGCTATGAAGGAACTTTCGGACTTAAAAACCTGGTCGTGGCCTTCGGCGTGGAGTATAAATATTTTTCTGCGTACAAGGCAGATGGCTATTCACCACCGGTCGGTCAGTTCTTTACACAGAATACGGAAACGATCAAGGAAAAACTACCCGACCTCGCCCTTTACCTCAACATGCGTATCCGCAGTTTTACAGCCTACGTGCGGGTGGAGAATCTGAACACGGCCCGTGTGTCCAGTGTCAATGGTTTTGGATTCACCAATTACAATTATTCCGCGCCCGACTATCCCATGCAGGGCCTGCGCATCCGTTTCGGCTTTTACTGGGGTTTTGTGAACTGATGTTGAATTGTTGCTAATTCTGTCAAAACGCTTTCAAAAGCCCCGTTTTAGCCGTAATTTTAGCATCGATGAAAACAATGAATGCCGTGTTGCATGGTGTGCTGAAAATGCTTCAGTCTCTTTTTACAAAAAAAGACTGCTGCAAATGAAACGCCTTATATTTTCATTTTTTTTGATTGCCATCACCATGACAAGTTATTCGCAAATCGGTCCGGGATCACCGGCCACCGAACTCTCGCTGCCGGATCAGCAGGGACAGCCAGCCAGCCTGTCTGCCTTCAGGGGTAAGATCGTGTTGCTGGATTTCTGGGCCAGCTGGTGCGGACCCTGCCGGCACAACAACCCGCAACTTGTAAAACTGTACAAGAAATACCATCCGAAAGGCTTTGAAATTTATGGGGTATCGCTGGACACGGATGCCGAAAGCTGGAAACAGGCGATCCATCACGATAAACTGGCATGGACACAGGTAATCGACGATCGTGGCTGGAATGCGCAGTCCACGGTAGACTACCATGTGGATGCGATCCCGTCATCTTTTCTGATCGACCGCGAAGGGGTGATCCGGGTTGTGAACGGAAGCGAAAAGGACATTGAAAAAGCGCTCCGGGAGTTATTGTAAATTTTCTATCAGCGGCAGTCGGCCGTTTCGCAGGGCAGGTCTTCCATCTCGGTTTCGAGGGTTACATGCTGAATTTTCTGGTGGAGTAACTCGTGCTTGATCGCCTGCTTGATGCTGTTCTGCTCGACCAGGCTGGTTTCCCGCTTCATCACGACGTGGGCAGTAAGGGCATTTTCCGTGGTGCTCAGCGCCCAGATATGGATATGGTGAAAACCCTGCACGCCTTTTATTTTTTCAATGATAGCCTGCACTTTAAAGAGATTGATGTCCTGCGGTACGCCATCCAGTGTAAGCCGGAGACTGTCTTTCAGCAATTGCCAGGTGGTCACGACGATGATCACGCCGACGATGATGCTGAGCGCCGGATCCAGCCAGTCCCACCCCGTAAAATAAATCAGGATGCCTCCCAGGACCAGACCGGCCGATACGATGGCGTCTGCCATCAGGTGCATGAAGGCGCCTTTAATATTCAGGTCATTGTCTTTATTCTGCAGAAAGAGCAGGGCCGTTACGGTGTTGACCAGAATACCGATCCCTGCGATGATGGAAATGGTCTTACCGGGCAATGACTGCGGCTCAAAGAATCGCTGGACCGCTTCATAGACGATGGCACCAACGGACAGCAGGAGAATCGCGCCGTTTAACAAAGCCACGAGCACCGTCGTTTTCTTATAGCCATAGGTATACGTGGAGGTCGATTTAACTTTTACCATCCGGTAGGCAAACAACGAAAGGCCAAGGCTGGCCACATCGCCCAGGTTATGTCCTGCGTCTGACAGCAGGGACAGCGAATGGATACGCAGGCCGGCGATCACTTCAATGATCACGAACAGCAAATTCAGCACAATGCCCACAATAAAAGCCGTATTGATGCTTTTCAATTCAACCGCGTGGCTGTGGGAATGACCGTGGTGACTATGATCGTGTGCGTGCTCCATGTGCAGGCACAAATTTACAATATTAGTTTCTTATCTTTAAGTTATCCGTACAGCAGTATTCCTGCATTTTTTCCGCACCGTCTGCCAAAAGACATCCTCCGTCCCGCCTGAACATTTTTACATTTTCTTTCTTCATTAAAACTTCAGTTATGTCAGTCAACATCATTGATTCAGTCAAAGGACTTCTCGGCAGCGACCTGATCACAAAAGCGTCGGGGATGCTGGGAGAAAACAGCGCCGGCATCCAGCAAGCGCTTAACGGTATTGTTCCGTCTATCTTCACCGGCGTGTTGAGTAAGGCGGCTTCCGGCGATGGGAAAGGGATCCTGGCGATGGCGATGGATGCCATGAAGCATGGCATTCCGGAAAATCTCGGATCCTTACTTAGCGGCGGGGGGATCATGAACAAGGGCATGGAAATTCTGACCGGGCTTTTTGGCAGCAAAACCGAGGCGGTGTCCAATGCCATCGCCGGTTACGCGGGGATCAGTACGAAAACCGCGGCTACCCTGATGAATGTGGCAGCGCCCGCGGCATTGGGCGTTTTAGGTAAACAGGCAGTCGATTCAAACCTCAACGCAGGCGGTTTGCTGTCTTTCCTCAATACGCAAAAGGATCATATTCTCAACGCCGTGCCGGCCGGTTTGAACCTGGGAAGTATTCTGGGCATCGGCAGCCTGGCCAGTCTCGGCAGTAAATTATCAGGCATGGTGCCAAACCTTGGCGGTGCCAGCACCGCGGCTGTGGAGGGAGTCAAAAAGACAGGATCCCGCTGGGTCTTACCACTGATCCTTTTGCTGGCAGCGATCGCACTGATCTGGTTCTTTATGAATAAGCACAGTCCGCAGGAGGCCACGGTGGCGGCCCGTACTGACACGGTCTCGACGGTAACCGATTCCGTGATGGCTCCGGTGATGGCCACGATAAAAGTGACGCTGCCGAATGGCGTTGTGCTCGATGCGTATAAAGGGGGAATTGAAGACCAGCTGGTGACTTTTCTCAACGACTCTACGGCGAAAGCCGGGAAGGATGTGTGGTTTGATTTTGACAAGCTCAATTTTAAAACCGCCAGCGCAGACATCACGGATTCCAGTCAGGCGCAGGTGAAAAACATTGCCGCCATCTTAAAAGCCTATCCGAAGGCAAAGATCAAGATCGGCGGATATACAGATAAGACGGGAGACAGCCTGACGAATAAAAAGTTATCGCAGAGCCGCGCGGTATCAGTGAGCGCCGCACTCAAGGCAGCGGGCTCCAGTCCTGCGCAAATCACGGGAGCGGAAGGATATGGTTCCGCCTTTGCCAAAACACCCGCTGATGGTCCGGAAGCAGAAAAAATGAAAGACCGGCATATTTCGGTGAGCGTTCGCGAAAAATAGTCTGGGCTCAGCTCAGCACGGTATTGTACAGGGTATCCCTTTCCACGGGTACCCTTTTTACTTGCATGATCAGGGCCTTTAATTCCGTGGAGGTGAGCGATGGATGCTGTTCCTCAGAACCTGCCATCGAATATATTTTCGTGGAATCGTCGATGGTGCCATCCAGGTCATTCACGCCGAAGGACAGACTCAACTGGGCGTTCTGTCTGCCAAGCATCGGCCAGTACGCTTTCAAATGCGGGAAATTATCCATGTAGAGCCGGCTGATGGCATACAGTTTCATGTCTTCAATCACGGATGATTCGGGCACATGACTCATGTCATTTCCCTTATTGCGGAATTTGAGCGGTATGAATGTATTGAAGCCCCCGGTTTCATCCTGGAGTTGCCGCAGCCGTTCCATATGATCCACGCGGTGACGGTAGTTTTCAATATGTCCAAACAGCATGGTCGCATTGCTATGCATGCCGAGGCGGTGCGCGGTGCGGTGAATATCGAGCCAGCCTTCCGCATCCACTTTGTCTTCAGAAATCTGTTTTCTTATTTCCGGATCAAAAATTTCCGCTCCTCCGCCGGGCAGGGAATCCAACCCTGCATCGTGAAGTAATTTCATCCCGTCTTCCACCGATAGTTTCGCTTTGCGGAACATATAATCGAGTTCCACGGCGGTAAAACCCTTGATGTGCAGATCGGGCCGGTGCGCGCGGATTTTTTGCAATAGTTCTGCAAAGAAATGAAGATTCATCTTTGGGTGAACGCCGCCGACGATATGCACTTCCGTCACCGGCTGGTCGTCGTATTTTTTTACGATGTCCAGCATCTGCTGCATGGTGAGTTCCCATCCTTCATCGCGGTGGGCATAGAGCCTGGAATATGAACAGAACGCGCAGGAGAATACGCAGACATTCGTCGGCTCGATATGAAAATTGCGGTTGTAATAGGTGTTGTCGCCGTGTTTTTTTTCGCGCACATAATTTGCCAGTGCGCCGGCGAATGGGAGATCTGCTTTTTCAAATAGTAAAACACCTTCGTCAAATGATATTCTTTCGGAGACAAGAATTTTTTCACCGATTGCGCGAAGCGTCTGGTCGGTTTCCTGTGCAATGATGTTCCTGATATGCTGATCGTTCCTGTTCATCCGGGCAATAATTTTATAGTGAAACAAATTTACGATGGAAAAGTTGTTTGAACCGCCGGGTCGTTTCCAGTGATAAATCATTATCTTCCAAGATCAATCAAAACTTTCTGCATGCAGCGTTTCCAGGGCTTGTTCGGCATCGTGCTTATTTTGGGACTCGCTTTTCTATTCTCCAACAACCGCCGGCGCATCAATTACCGCGTCATATTCAGTGGTCTCGCATTGCAGCTGCTGATCGCCGTGCTGGTATTGAAAGTAACGCCGATCACAAGGGTTTTTCAGTTTCTGGGTCATGGCATGGAGAAGATCGAGCAGTTCGCCTTTAAAGGCGCGTCATTCGTATATGATGGCATCGGGATCGTAAAACCCGGCGGTGCGGTCGCAAACTATGCCATGGGAGGATTTATATTTGCTTTCAATGTAACGGCAACCATTATCCTTGTCTGCGCGCTGGTGGCCGTATTTTATCATATTGGTGTGATGCAAAGGCTGGTGGCAGTGATTGCCAAAGCCATGAATGCGATCATGCGCGTGAGCGGCGCCGAGGCGCTGAGCAATGTGGCGAGTGCCTTTGTCGGACAGATCGAAGCGCAGGTGATGATCCAGCCCTACCTGCCCGGCATGACGCGCAGTGAATTGCTGGCGAGCATGGCCGGCAGCCTGGCCTGTATCGCCGGCGGGATCCTGATCGTATACGCTAACATGGGGGCACAGGCCGGTATGGACCTGGCGCCGAAACTCATCACTGCCAGTCTGATGGCCGCGCCCGGCGCCCTGGTGATTTCAAAAATTGTCTTTCCCGAAACGGAACAGAGTCAGACGATGGGCGTGGTAAAGCTGGAAGTAAAAAGTAAATACACCAACCTGATCGATGCCATCTCGCATGGCGCCGGAGAAGGATTTCATATTGCGATGAACGTGATCGCCATGCTGATCGGTTTTATCGCCGTGATCGCGCTGCTGGATTACCTGCTCCTGAAAACGGGCCATCTCTTCAACGAGCATTTCGACCTGAGCCTGAATTATATTTTCGGAAAACTTTTTTATCCTTTTGCCTGGTCCATGGGAATTCCAAAAGAAGACATCAGCAATGCGGCCACCCTTCTCGGACAAAAACTTACGATCAACGAATTCGTGGCATTTAAAAATATGACCTCTCGCGGAGTGCCCCTGATGACGTCGAAGGGACTGCTGATCGTGAGCATCGCGATCTGCGGATTCGCCAATTTCAGCAGCGTAGGCATGCAGCTCGGTGGCATCGGCGCGCTGGTACCGCAACGACGGGCGGATCTTGCGCGACTGGGGATGAAAGCACTGCTTTGCGGAACGCTGGCCTCTTATCTGTCTGCTACCATCGCGGGCATACTCGTATAAAAATTCCGCTAGGCCATCATAGCGGCTACCTGCTTGCCGATTTCGGGTGTAAGCGCAACACCCATGCCGCTCATCCGCACGGCACAATAGAGCTCATCCCGGATTTTTTTCAGCACAGGCTTTTTTTCACCGCCAATGCCCATCGTGCCGCTCCAGCGGTAATCGATGGAATACGGCGTTTCAGGAATGATCACTTCCCGCAGAAATCGTTCGAGTTCTGTCTGCACCGGGGTGGAGGTGACGGCGTCGAATGTTTCTTCGTCCCTGAAAAATTTATTCCGCGCGCCCCCCAGCAAAATCCGGTTCCCCAGGTTTCGGAAATAATAAAATCCTTCGTCATAGTGAAAACAGCCTTTGAATGCCAATGAAGGAATCGGGGAAGTGACCAGGATCTGTCCGCGTGCCGGCACGATGTCGATTTCAGGCAAAAGGGTTTTGGCGAAGGCATTCGTGCACACCAGCACTTTGGAAGCCTGGAGGGTGACGGGCAAATTGCTTTGCAAAAGATGTCCTTCGGATCCTTTTTCAATGGAACGGATGTCCACGCCGGTGAGCACTTTTACGCCTTTTGACTGCACGAGCTGCAACAACGCTTCGCAGAGTTTTCCCGAGTGCAGTTGACCTTCCAGCAGGTTTTCCACCAGATGGTGGGCGCCGCCAAATCCAAAGTTTTTCTGTTTGCTGTGCAGCAGGAACGTCTTTGCCTTTCCGGTGACGGATTTCAGGGTATGATTCAACTGGTCGATCCGCGTGCGAAGGATATTCAGATCGGGTCGCTGAGTTTTGTCGATGAGTTCAAAACCGCCGGTGGCTTCGTATCCGATCTGGTCTGCCGCGAAACGTTTTCGGATTTTCTCCAGTCCGCGGAACCGCATCCTCACCAGATCGATCATCGCTTCGCTGCCATAGGTTTCCTGGTCGGCAAGGAGTTCGGTGACGCTGCCGAAACAGGCAAATCCTGCGTTGCGCGTACTGGCCCCGGAAGGAATCGTGCCTTTTTCCAGTACGAGTACGGACCAGTGCGGGAATTTTTTCTTGATATAATAGGCTGACCACAATCCCGCGAACCCGCTGCCGATGATGATGACATCCCGTGGGGCGTAGAAGGATTCAAGTTCCCAGAGAGAAGGTTGGAGCATATATGCTGTTTTTTTCACTCAAAGACGCAAAAGAGCGCAAAGACGCAAACAAATTAAAACTCTTTTGCCTCCTTGCGCTCCTTCGCGTCTTTGCGTGAAACTGTTTTACAGATGGATCGCCTCTCCATACGCCGCCTCAATCGCGTCCTTCACGCTTTCGCTGATGGTCGGATGCGGGTGCATACTGTTGAGGACCTCGTGGTAAGTGGTTTCCAGTTTTCTGCCGACGACCGTTTCGACAATAATCTCGGTCACGTTATAACCGATCATATGCGTGCCCAGCCATTCACCGTATTTGGCGTCGAAGATCACTTTTACAAAACCTTCCGTATGTCCTACGCCGGTGGCTTTACCGGAAGCGGTCAGCGGAAATTTTCCGACTTTGATATCATAACCGGCTTCACGCGCCTGCTTCTCGGTGAGACCGACAGAAGCGATTTCCGGTGTGCAATACGTACAGCCGGGGATATTCCCATAGTCCAGGGGCTCGGGTGCATGCGCGTATTTCTTTTCCATGAAAGCGATGTTCTCCACGCAGATGATGCCTTCCTTGGACGATACATGCGCCAGGGCAGGACCGGGTACACAATCACCCACTGCATAAATGCCATCGACATTTGTTTTATAGAACTGGTCAACCTGGATTTTGTTTTTATCCACTTTGACGCCGAGTGTTTCCAGCCCGATGTTTTCGATATTGGATGAAATGCCGACCGCACTCAGTAATATGTCCGCTTCCAGCGTGATTTCGCCGGTGGCGGTTTTTACCTTTGCCTTTACACCGGCGCCGGAAGTATCCACGCTGGTCACCTCACTGTTCACGAGCACATCAATGCCGTATTTCTTATAGATTTTTTCGAGTTCTTTGGAAATTTCTTCGTCTTCCACCGGCACGATCCTCGGGAGGAATTCGACAATCGTGACTTTCGCACCCATGCTGTAATAGAAATAGGCAAATTCAACGCCGATGGCGCCGCTGCCGACGATGAGGATGCTTTTGGGCTGCTGGGGCAGGGTCATGGCCTCGCGGTAGCCGATCACTTTTTTGCCGTCCTGCTTCAGGTTCGGCAACTCACGGCTTCGGGCACCCGTAGCCACAAGGATGTATTTCCCTTCCAGGATCTGGGTCTTGCCGTCGGTGCCGGTGACTTCCAGTTGTCCCTTTGCCTTCAGTTTTCCGGTGCCCATGAATACATCGATCTTATTCTTCCGCATCAGGAACTGAACGCCCTTGCTCATTTTATCTGCTACGCCGCGGCTTCTTTTGATGACGGCTGGAAAATCGGCCGTTCCGCTGGCTTCAATACCAAAGTCCTTTGCATGTTTTATGTCTTCATACACCTGGGCCGATTTCAATAGGGCCTTGGTGGGAATGCAACCCCAGTTGAGGCAGATGCCGCCGAG
>CAZZYD010000109.1:0-11557 GCA_964658175.1 uncultured Puia sp.
CCCCTGTTGCAAAGCGTGATGGACAGCATTGGCATCGCCAGTGCGAGCGGCGAGCCTGCTTCCAACGGCGTGGCCGGCGTCAGCGACCGCAAGACACTGCTTTCCGCCAACGGAAGATACTGGCGGCAGTTCTTTACCAAGTTATCCATGGGCGTGATCATCGCTCACCGGATCACGGATGTATACCTCGGCGACTCGCTCAACAGTTCCATTTCTCCTGCTGCAAAGCAGCACGCATGGGATCAGGCTTTTTATCTCTGGTGTGTGCCCGCTAATTTTCCTGCCAACCGCGCCGGTGTAAAATACTGGGGTTCCTATACCAGCCAGATTGATTCCGGAATCATCAAACCTGTGACGGCCCTCACTGGTATCGGGGCCAACAATACGTTGCTGACGGCATTTCTGACCGGCCGGGCAGCACTCGCCAACGACGACCTCTCCACCGCGCTGGCACAGGCCGCGATCATCATTCCATTCTTTGAAACCATGGAAGCCGCGGCTGCGCTGCATGAGATCAACGAAGCCAGGGGCAATATCGTGAACGGAGCGGCTGCTGTTTGTGGCAACCTGTCGGAATCCATCGGGTTCTGGACTTCACTGAAATACAATACGCACCGTAAAATCAGCGACGCCGACATCCAGGCGGTCTTTGATCTCTATGGTGATAATTTTTATACGATCACACCGGATGGTCTGGATGCCATTCTCAACAAAATCAGCAGCCTCTATGGCTGGGATGCCATCAAGGCCAATCTATAACCTCCATCAATACACGATATGATAGTAAGTACAAAAAAAAATCTCGTTCGCGCCATCGCCATCAGCTGCGGCATCGCGCTGCTCTTCTTCGCCTGCAGCAAGTCAGGTTCCGATGCCGGCCCAACGTCGCCGCCGGCCGCCGGCGATACTGCCCTGAATAATGTCGCGGTCAATACCATCATTCCGGCTTACCAGCAGCTTGCCACGGCCAGCGCTTCCCTGGATGTATCGGCGGCGGCTTTTGCATCCGCTCCCGGCCTCAGGTCCCTGCAGGCGGTGCAAACGGATTTCAAAGCGGCTTACACAGCCTGGGCGGGCGTGAGTGAACTGGAATTCGGACCGGCGACCGATGCATTGCTGACCACCCATTTCCTGAATTCTTTCCCGACGGATACGGTGACCATCCGCAATAATATCAACGGGGCCGTGTATGCGATCGACGGACTGGGAAATTTCGCCGCGCAGGGTTTTCCCGCGATCGACTACCTGTTATTTGCCAATGGAAATGATGCGGTCATCGACAGATTTTCCGGAGACGAACACGCGGCAGGGGCCAGAGCCTACCTTCTGGCCCTGACGGCCACGATCCGGAAAAAAGCGAACGCCGTGGCTGTAGCCTGGCCGGCCAGTGGCGGTAATTATCTGGCGACTTTTGTAAAGGGCACCGGCACGGACGCAGGCAGTTCCCTCAGTCTGCTCGTAAATGCTTACGTGCTGGATTTCGATGTCAACCTGCAGAATTTTAAATTTGGCATTCCCATTGGTCTTTACGGTCCGTCCGTGCTTCCGAAATCGCCTGCAAAGGTAGAAGCCTATTACAGCGGATTGTCTATCGATTTACTGCTGGCACAGACAAAAACCTTTCAGCGCCTCTACGCATCGTTTCTGCAATCCAAAGTCGCTGCCGCCGCCGTGGAGCAGAACGGGAAAGATTTAAGTGTCGTGATCAGCAACGAATGGACAACCCTCGCCGCTGCCTTCCAGGCCTTGCCCGGGTCTTTACCAGACGCCATTGTCGCAGCAGATCCGTCGGTGATGCATGCCTATACTGAAATCAGAAAAACAACGGTGCTGTTAAAAGTGGATATGAGTTCAGCGCTCGGGATAAAAATTTCATTCCAGGATGATGATGGCGATTGATTTTCGAAACCGTTCCCGCCCGATCGCGCCGCTGGTGATGCTGCGGATTGCTTTCGGTGCTGTATTGTGCTACAGCACGGTGAGGTTCATCGCCCACGGATGGGTGGGTGATTTTTATATAAATCCCCGGTTCCATTTTCCTTTTGAAGGATTCGGGTGGCTTCATCCCGCACCTGCCGCCGCCATGTATGCGGTTTATATCATGATGGCGGTGGCCGCGGCCATGATCTGCACCGGATTATTTTACCGCATCGCCAGCGCGGTATTTTTTCTTTTGTTCTGTTATACGGAATTGCTGGACAAGACCTACTACCTCAATCACTATTACCTGGTGACCCTTTTTTCTTTTTTACTGATGATCGTGCCGGCCAACCGCTATTACTCTTTGGATGTGTGGAGAAAACCTTCCTTGCGGGCCACCGACGTGCCTGCCTGGACCATCCTGATTTTCCGGTGGCAGCTGGGCATCATTTACTGTTGCGCCGGCCTGTCAAAAATTTCGGGGGACTGGCTGCTGCGCGCAATGCCATTGAAAATCTGGCTCGCAGCCAGGTCCTCCATTCCCTGGATCGGTCCGCTGTTAAAGCAACCCCTGACGGCCTACCTGTTCAGCTGGGGCGGAATGCTGTTCGATCTGTCTGTTGTTTTTTTATTGCTCAGCGGAAGCACCCGTAAATGGGCGTATGCTTTGGTGATCCTGTTTCACCTCTTGACGGCGCTGCTCTTCCAGATCGGTATGTTCCCATATCTGATGATGAGTGCTACCCTTATTTTCTTTTCGGATGCTTTTCATCAGTGGTGGGTAGACTACTTGCGGAGTATTTTCCGGATTCCGGCCCGGTCTGCGGATCATGTGCCTGTCAGGTCGTTGTTTCCGGCATTTACCAGCGTTGTGCTGACGATTTATTTTTTCCTGCAACTGCTCATCCCTTTCCGCTTTGTTTTATTTCCCGGGTCGCTCCTCTGGACAGAAGAGGGATACCGTTTTTCCTGGCGCGTGATGCTGATGGAAAAAAGCGGTACGGCTTTTTTTTATGTCCACGATCCGCGCAGCGGCCGAAAGTTCGAAGTGAACAACCGGCAGTATCTGACGGCTTACCAGGAAAGAATGATGGAGACGCAGCCGGATATGATGCTGCAGTATGCCAGACTGCTTGCAACGACCTACCGCCACGAAGGCATCCCGGATCCACGGGTGACCGTGGAAAGTTATGTGTCGCTCAACGGCTACGGAAGCCGCCTTTTTATCGACAGCAGCGTTAATCTTGCCGCTGTTCCGGATGGCTTTTTCCGGCACAAATACTGGATCAAACCATTTGCCCGCTGACCTATGAAACGACTGCTGTTTATTTTCTTTATATTTTTTCAGGCGCGCGCCATGGGCCAGTCACTCGTAATCGAAGGAACGCTTTTGGAGGACGGACAGCCGGTTTCCGCCGTCATCATCCGCCTGATGCCGGGTGGCCTGACAACCCAAAGCGATGCCAGCGGTTTTTTTTCCTTTCAGGGATTGTCGGCAGGAAAATATATCCTTTCGTTTCATGCCATGGGCTACGATTCGCTGACGCGTTCCGTTTTGCTCCGTACTCAAAATATCCGGCTTCAGGTCATGATTCAACACGGCGCAAAAGTCCTCGACAGCGTACAAGTTCGAGCCGGACAGAAAGTGTCGACGGGGTTTACGCATTTGCGTGACGTGGAAGGCGTGACGATCAACGCCGGGAAAAAAACTGAAGTGATCCTGCTGAAAGACCTCGTCGTAAACCAGGGTACCAACAACGCCAGACAGATATATGCGAAAGTAGCCGGACTCAATATTTGGGAAAATGATGGCGCCGGTATTCAGCTCGCGATCGGCGGCCGGGGTCTGAGTCCGAACCGCGTGTCAAATTTCAACACGCGTCAGAACGGTTATGACATCAGCGCAGATGCGCTGGGGTATCCGGAAAGTTACTATACGCCGCCGGCCGAAGCCGTAGAGCGGATCGAAATACTTCGTGGCGCCGCATCCCTGCAGTATGGAACACAATTCGGCGGAATGATCAATTTCCGCATGAACCACGGTGCCGACACGTCGAAGTTTTCGGGCACCGCGAGGCTCACTGCGGGCTCCTGGAATTTCCTCAACCAATCGGCAAGCGCCGGTGGAAAAGCAGGCAAAACGAATTACTATGTTTTTATTCAGCATAAAACGGGAGATGGCTGGCGTCCGAACGCAGGGTTCCGGTCGAATACCGCGTATGTACAACTGAATCATCATCTGAATGACCGCGCGACTTTGTCTGTGGAGTATACGCATATGGATTACCTGGAACAGCAGCCGGGCGGATTGACAGATGCAGACTTCCAGGCTGATCCGCGTCAGTCTGTCCGCGCCCGCAACTGGTTTAAGGTAAACTGGAACCTCGGGGCCGTACTGTTTGATTACAGGTTGTTTCAACGGCTCACCTTCAACACCCGGTTTTTCGGTCTGCTTGCCTCCAGGGAGGCGCTGGGTCTGCTCACTTTTATCAACCGGACTGACGACGGATCTGACAGAAATTTATACATCGATCAATACCGCAACTGGGGAAATGAAACCCGCCTGCTGTATCCTTACCGGCTGGGTAAAATCAACGCCACCGCGCTGGTGGGCATGCGGTATTACCAAGGACATACTGACCGGCAACAGGGTTATGGAAATAATAATTCCGGGGGAACCAAAGACGATTTCCGGTTTACCCCATCGAAAGCTTCCGACAGCCTGCGTTATTCAGATTACCTTTTTCCAAATCTCAATACCGCGGTATTTGCTGAAAATATTTTCCGGATCAGTGAAAAGGTCAGCATCATTCCGGGATTGCGGTATGAAAAGATCACAACGCGCGCAGAAGGTTCCTATACCAATGTCGTTTTTGATCTGGCCGGCAATCCCATCGATCCCCAGCGCGTGACCGATGCAAAAATAAACCGCCGGCAGTTTCTGCTCGGCGGCATCGGTGCGACCCTCGCCGTACACCCGGCGGTGCAGCTGTACGCGAATCTTTCCCAAAACTATAAGGCGATCAATTTTAACGATCTCCGCACGCAGAATCCAAACCTGCGGGTAGATAGCGCACTGCAGGATGAAAAAGGATATTCGGCAGACCTCGGTCTCCGCAAAAGCAATGGCATAGTCACTTTCGATTTGAGTGTATTCCTGATCCACTATAACAACAAGATCGGAAGCATCCTTTCCGCCGATACCGGCAATTTCATCATTTACAATCTTCGCACGAATGTGGGCAGTTCAAGGCATTACGGGCTGGAGTCTTATATGGAAGTGGATGTGTGGCAATGGCTTCACGGGGAATCTAAAACCAGTCTGGCGATCTATTCCAATATTTCGGTTATACATGCCCGGTATACAAAAGGAAAAGATCCCTCGATCGAGGGAAACCGTGTTGAGTTCGTACCGGAGCTGATTTGTAAAACGGGCATCACCCTGCGCCGCAAAAAATGGTCGGCAGGATATCAGTTGGCCTATACCGGCAAACAGTATTCCGATGCAACGAATGCGAGCCTCACTGCAAATGCCATTGATGGTGTAGTGCCGGGTTACCGGGTGATGGATTTTACGGCCGCCTATCATTATAATCGCCACCTGAGTTTGTCGGGCTCCGTCAACAACCTGGCCAACGCGCATTATTTTACCCGGCGCGCAGACAGCTATCCGGGTCCGGGCATCATACCTTCCGATGGCCGCGGATATTTTGTGACGCTGGAGTGGCGGTTTTAATATCCCTCAGCCCTTGTAGGCCGCTTCCAGGTCTTTGATAATGATTTTGCTCATCTTCATCATCGCCAGCATTACACGTTTTGATTTTTCACCGTCTTTGTCGGAGAGATATTGAGGAAGCAGTGCTGTTACGACCTGCCACGACAAACCATATTTATCTTTCAGCCAGCCGCACTGGCTTTTGACGCCTCCGGCTGAGAGTCCATCCCAGTAGTAATCAATTTCCGCCTGATCCGCGCAGTCTATCGAAAAGGATACCGCTTCTGTAAAAGGAAACTGTGGCCCGCCGTTCATGGCAATGAATGTTTGTCCGTTCAACTGAAAACTGGCTGTGAGCACGGAGCCTTTCGGACCCGGGCCCGCATCACCGCAACGCACGATACTCAGCACTTTTGTATCCTTAAACAAAGATGTATAAAACTGCATGGCTTCTTCCGCCTGGTTGTCAAACCATAAAAAGGGCGTAATTTTTTGCATATGGAATCATTTTCTACTGCTGTCAGTGTGAAAAACAAAATTAAGGACCTGCCATCTGTGGGCCTGAGGGGAAATCAGCCAATTGCGGAGGGCAAATGCGCCAATACTGGCAGTAAAATTGATGTGTTTTGGTAAACAAGCCATATGACCACGATAACCAGCGTCGCCCTTAAAATCAACAGTCCCGCTTTTCAATCCGGCGGCACGATTCCCGCAAGATTCACCTGCCAGGGAGAAAGTAAACATCCACCGATCAATATTGGCAATCTACCGGAAAATGCGCGCTCTGTGGCGATCATCGTGGATGATCCGGATGCAGGCAGCGGCACTTTTGTCCACTGGGTGGCGTGGAATATTCCCGCAGAGCCGGAAATTACGACCGGCAGCAATCCGGGCGTGCAGGGGTTAAATGGAAGCGGCAGGCCCGGGTATACGGGTCCATGTCCGCCAGCCGGAACCGGTGCGCATCATTATCATTTTAAAGTTTATGCTTTGGACGTATTGCTTCAGTTGCCGGAGAATAGCGGCAAGCAAGGTCTCCTGGATGCCATGGATAACCATGTGGTGGCGGAAGGGCAGCTGATCGGTTTATATGAACGCATGTAAATCTGCCCGCACAATACGTAACTTTCCAGCAGGATATGCCGAAAAAAATTGCCGTTATTTTACCGCTGATGCTCGGCACGTTGATGTCGGGGATTGACAGCAGTATCGTAAATGTTTCTCTTCCGGTGATGCGCAAAGAATTCGGTGTCGGTCTCAACGACGTCGAATGGGTGATCACTGCTTACATGCTTGGATTCTGTGTATTCATGCCGGTGATCAACTGGCTGAAGAACCGGATCGGCTTTTATGCCTTATACCTGATCAGTCTGTCTGTGTTTATTTTGGGGTCGCTCTGTTGCGGACTGTCTCATACCTTGCCGCACCTGATCGCCTCGAGGGCTTTGCAGGCCATGGGCGGCGGCGCCATTGCTCCTACGGCGATGGCCATCCTGTCGGATACCTTTCCCAAAGCCGAACGGGGCAAGGTGATGGGCTGGTGGGCGCTGGGCAGTATTACAGGACCTGCGATGGGTCCAACACTGGGAGGCATTCTTACTCATTATTTTGGATGGCCGTCTATTTTTCTGGTGAACCTGCCGATCGGCGTGATCGCCATTGTGCTGGCCGCAGTGTCTCTCCGCTTTCTGAAGGACGAACCCATTTCCAAACCCGTATTCGATTTCCGGGGATTCGTTTTCTTTACCGGGTTCATATTGCTTTTTCAGTATGGTTTTGTGGAGATGGGCAAATTCGGATTATCGTCGATGCCACTGATCCTGACCGTGCTCGCCGCATTTGCCTGCCTGGCGCTGTTTATTCACTACAGCCGCCATAACAAAGGCTCGTTGTTTAACCTGTCGATATTTCGCCACGATACTTTTGTACGGACATCGATCATCACGTTTGTTCGCGCCATCGCCTTGTATGGCGGACTTTTCCTCCTGCCTTTTTTGTTGCAGGGCATCCTGCATTTTTCGGAGGTGGAATCGGGATTGCTTATCCTGCCCAATTCCATCATGATGGCGATATTCACCCCATTGGCCGGGAACTGGTCGGATAAACGGGGACCCAGGCATATTGTGATTGCCGGTTTGTCGCTGGTGGCATTTTCCATGTTATTGTTCTCGCAGGCCGACGGACCGTACGTGTGGTATATCCTGCTGGCGATGGCCATCCGCGGGATCGGCATGGGCTTCCTCGTATCTACGATCACCTCGACATCACTCAATGCGGTATTGCCTTCGGAAACCACGAGCGCCTCGTCGATGTACAGTTTGCTGCAGCAGTTGGGCGGATCTACCGGCATCGCACTCAGCGGTGTCACCCACCAGTTCCTCTACACGTTCTACCGGGCGAAAGGCATGCCCGATCTCCTGGCAGAACACCATGCAATCGAAGATGTATTTATCATTTCGATGTTCCTGGTACTGGTGGCGATCGTTCCGGCACTCAAACTTCCCTTCGGTTCACAACCACAGAAAAATAATGCCTTCAATGCCGTGGCCGTCACCTGACGGAGGTTTGGAAATCAGAAAAAATTGTATTTTCAGTGACAAAAATTTATTTTATATGGCAACCATGGATCCACGGGTGGATGAATACATTGCTGCCGCGGAACCTTTTGCAAGACCCATCCTGCTGCATTTCCGCTCCATCGTGCACAAAGCCATTCCCGAAGTCACCGAGACCATCAAGTGGCGGTTTCCGGTGTTCGAATATCATGGAGGCATAGTGTGTACCATGGCTGCTTTTCAGGCGCACTGCTCCCTTGGATTCTGGAAAGCCGCGCTGATGCGGGACCCGGAAAAGATTCTGGAGACGGGAGAGAAAAGCAGCATGGGGCAGTTCGGTAAACTGATGTCGCGAAAAGATATGCCCTCCGACAAAATCCTGGTTGCTTATCTGAAGGAAGCAGCGATGCTCAATGAAGAAAAAATAAAAAAACCGGCCGTTGCGCGCAAAGCCATTCCGCAACAAGAACTGAGCATCCCGCCCATCCTGGCGGCGGCCCTGAAAAAAAATCCAATGGCGGCAAAGACGTTCGCAGCTTTTGCGCCCTCGCACCGGAAAGAATATATTCAATGGATCAAAGAAGCTAAATCTGAAGAGACCCGCCAGCGACGCGTGGATCAAACCATCGAACAGGTATCGGAAGGAAAATCGCGCCACTGGAAATATCAGCGTTGATCCGGTGCGGGCTTTTCTGCCGGTTGATTTTCAAGTGAAGGCTCTTCCGCGAGTTTCATCCGCCCGCCCTTGCCCTTTTTTATCCGGTGTTCATCCCCCAGAATCAATCCCCAGGGTTTCAGTGATTCCACGCGGTCGAAAATTATTTTGAGCACGGCGATGATCGGAATGGATAAGAACATGCCCGAGAGTCCCCACATCATTTCGCCGGCTACTACACCAAGCACCGTGATCATGGCGTTGATCCGCACTTTGGATCCCACTACCACCGGTAATAAAACATTGCTGTCCACCAGATGGGTGCAGATAACGACAATGACGACCCAGATCACTTTTCCCACTGCGGCCGCAGTGGCGAAGGTGATGAGTGCACTCACCAGCAGGGCGGTGAAGATGCCGATATAGGGAATAATATTGAACAGACCCGTGATCAGTCCGAGCAGGATCGCGTACTTAACGCCCATGATCGAAAATACGGTGGCGATAAACACCGCTACGATCGCCATTTCGATCAGCAGCCCGATGATATATTTCCGGATGATGAATTGCACCTGTTTTACGATTTCGTAGACCATCGCGGAATTTTCTTCCCGGAAAACCTGTACAAAAAATTTCAGGATCAGCGAACGGTAAAAGAGAAAGAAAAAACTGTAGATGAAAATGAAGACGAAAAATATCAGCAGGGAGGAGACCGACAGGAGGGTGGCGCCGAGCATGACGGTTCCTGAGCTTACGATCTTATTGGTGGCATCATTGATATAGTGGAGTTGTTTGCTGGTGTTGATATGGAATTTGTGCGCGATCAGCAATTGAAGATCATCTACGGAACTGGAGAGCTGCTGCTTGAACATCGGCCAGTCGCTGCCGAGCGCAGAGAGCTGCGAACCCAGAATATACATCAGTCCGCTCACGGCCGCCAGCAGGAGCACGACCGATGTCATCGCTGCCGGACCCCGGGAAAAACGGCATCTGTTTTCAAAAAACCTGCACACCGGCAGGAGCAGAATGGAAAAAAGACAGGCAAAGATGAGGGGCGACAATAATTGTTTTCCGGCCACCGTGATATAGCCAAGCACGAGCAGGCTTACCAGCACGCAGGCGAGTTTCAGATAAAAGGGTTGCTGGCGCAGTTGGATCTTCATGAACGGGGTTGAATGGATAAATATACCGAAAGCGGATAAGACCGGCTGCCAGTATCATTGCAAATATTACACCCGAAGACAGGAAAGCAAACTGATCACACCGGATAATAAATCCTTGTTTCGTAGGATACGATTACCCGGCCGTTTTCCTGGTACCGGTCAAAGAGGTTATGCAGCGCTGTGATCATCTTTTCAAAACCGGCGGCACCCGGCAGCGGGAGGTAGGAGGAGGAAAGAACCTGTCCTTGGAGTGATTCAAAATCGTGTGATTCTTCCTGGACGAATCGTTCAACCTTCATTTGTTTGGGTGAGAAGAATTGCTGGATCGTTTCTTCGTTTGCCCGCTGCCCGTTGTTGTGGGATTGTCCATTCTCTTTTTTGATTTGATCGAGTGCGGCGAGAAATTCCGTGTTGGTGCGACGCAGGTTCCATATCAAAGCAATATTCCCACCACGCCGGAGTATGCGCGCAAATTCTTTTTTTGTTGCCACGGGTTCCATCCAGTGAAATGCCTGGGCTACCGTAATCAGGTCGACGCTCCGGTCGCGAAGACCGGTGGATTCGGCTTTTCCATCATTACTCGTAAATAAAAGATGGGTGTCAAGAACTTTTTCTGCCGCCCCACGCATGGCGGCATTGGGTTCCACCGCGATCACCCGGAGGCCTGCCCCGAGCAAAAGGCCAGTCAGGATGCCCGTTCCCGATCCGATGTCCGCCACTACCGATGTCTGGTTCAGACTAAAGTGTTCTTTCAGAAAACGAATGGCCTCGGGGGGATAGGTCGGCCGGTACTTAACATAGTTGTCCACCCGGTCGGTAAACCGGTTTGTTGGATCTAACTGCTCCGGGGAAAGGGCCATGCTGATTGATTTTAAAGAAATGTTCATAAAGATAGACCATCCGGAAAGGACAGCCGGTAGCCGTTCATCCATTTTGAAAAAGTGGAAATGAAGGTTCCCGGTTAATTTCAGAACTGCTTTATTCAACAATCAATCATTTCACCATGAATTTTCAGCATCGGTTGGGAATCGGGAATATAGTTCTGACACTTACAGGGCTCATCGCTGTCTTTGCAGCATCTGCCCAGTCGCCGGGCATCAGCTCTTCCATCGTAGACAGCACCGGTATGCCGGAAGTGTTTGCTCCCGGTGTCGTTTCATCTCCTTATACTGAATGGGCGACTTCTTTTAGTCCGGACGGCAATACGGTGTATTTCTCCCGTGGTGCCGTATACTGGACCCTGGTATCGTCTGAAAGAAAAGGAGATCGCTGGTCGACACCGGTGGTGCTTCCCTTTTCCGGGAGATACCGCGAAACAGACCCTTTTATTACACCTGACGGCCGGCGCCTGTTCTTTATGTCTTACAGACCCGTTGACCCGTCTTCCACAAAACCAATGAGCGTAACCCATCTCTGGTATGCAGACCGCCAGGGAGACAGCTGGGGTGAACCGCATCATCTCGAAGCGCCCGTCAACCTCGACAGTTCAAGCTGTTTCGCTCCTTCGGTGAGCAGCCGCGGAACACTTTTCTTTTGCGCCCGCGACCGG
>CAZZYD010000110.1:0-11526 GCA_964658175.1 uncultured Puia sp.
ATGGATGATTTCAAAGCCGTGGTGGATGCCGCGCACGCACTTGGCTTTAAGGTGATCATCGACTGGGTGGCCAATCATACCGGCCACGATCATCACTGGACAAAAGAGCATCCGGAATACTACCGAAAAGATGCCCAGGGTAATTTTTACGACGCGCATGGCTGGCAGGACGTGATCGACCTCAATTACGATTCCGAGGGTTTACGGGAAGCCATGATGCAATGCATGGAGTTTTGGGTGAATACCTGCGGGATCGACGGCTTCCGCTGCGATATGGCGATGCTCGTACCGCTCGACTTCTGGAAAACTGCCCGTACCCGCCTCGATGCCATCAGGCCCTTGGTCTGGCTCGCCGAATGTGAAGAGATCGCTTATCATGAAGTGTTCGATATCACTTACACCTGGAAGTTTTTGCATGCAATGGAAGACTATGTGAAAAATGCCGCAGGACTCGGAGCCCTCTACCAGGTGCTGGACTATTACCGCGAACAGTTCCCGGTCACGGCTCTGCGCAGTTATTTCACCACCAACCACGACGAAAATTCGCACAGCGGCAGTGAAGAGGAGAGGCTGGGCGATGCTTCCCTTCCTTTCGCGGCTTTTTGCTTTACCTGGTACGGACTTCCGCTGATATACAGCGGGCAGGAACTTCCGAACCGTAAAAGACTGTTGTTTTTTGACAAGGACTTTATCGAATGGACGGATCATCCCGCCCACCATGCGTTCTGCCAGGCGATGCTCGCGCTGCGGAAACGAAACCCAGCTTTCCGCGCCGGAGACGGGGATACGATGCCAGCCCTGCTGCCCGTAGAAGCCAATGGAAATATTTTTGCCTTTGTACGATGCAAGGGTGAACAGGCTGCGATTGTATTGCTCAACCTGACTGACCGCCCGGTAACTTGTATGATACCGCATGCGCCCGTCAGCGGTAAATTCACGGGTTTATTTTCCAAAGCCGTTATGGAAATGAACACCGGAAATTCTTTTTCGCTGCCCGCCTGGGGGTATGAAATCTTTGAAAAATAAAAAACCCGCCGGGCGTTGCGCCGGCGGGTTTTGCTATAGGACAATCTGTAAGGTTTCGTTTAATCGCCGTTTAATTTCAGCGGATAGGTAAAGGCCCCGTCATAACCCGGGTATACGCCTTCCAGTTTGGCGGCGCCACCAGCGGCATCCAGCGCCTTGCGGAAATCTTCCACACTGGCTACGTCAGTACCATTTACTTTCAGTATCACAAATCCTTCTTCCATCCGGGTTCTGCTGAACAATCCTTTTTCGCTGATGGATTTTACGATCACGCCACCTTTCACTTTGAGGGTGACGGCATCTTTCTTCGGCAGTGTCACTACTTCTGCACCCAATTTATCAAATATGGAGTTCTTAACGACATCCACGGTACCAGTGTTATTCCGCAGCGTCACCGGAATTTCTTTGGTGCTGCCATCGCGTACATAGGTAATATTGATTTTATCGCCGGGGCGGTAGGTGGCGATTTGTCCCACCAGCTCTGCACCGGAATTGACCGCGATGCCGTTGATTTTGGTGATCAGGTCACCTTTCTGGATGCCGGCAAGCGCTGCGGCGCCGCTTTCGGTAGCAGCCAGCACATACACGCCGCCATCACCGTCCTTGATGCCCTGTTCCTTGCGCTGATCGTCACTCGCATTGTCATTGGCATACTGGATGCCCAGGTAAGCACGCTGGGTGGTACCATATTTCATGAGGTCGGTCACCACCTTCTTCACGATGTTCACCGGGATGGTGAAGGAATAGCCGGCATAAGAACCGGTCGGGGAGGCGATCGCAGAATTGATACCGATCAGCTGACCCTGCGTATTGATGAGGGGGCCACCGCTGTTTCCGGGATTCACGGCTGCATCGGTCTGGATAAATGATTCCACGGGCGTTTTGCTCTGCCGGTCGTTGATGTTGATGGATCGTCCCTTGGCGCTCACGATCCCGGCGGTAACGGTTGTTTCAAGATAGAGGGGATAGCCGACGGCAAGCACCCACTGTCCGATTTTTACGTCGTCGGAATTTCCGTAAAGCAGAAAAGGAAGGCCTTTGGCGTCGATCTTCACCACGGCGAGATCGCTGCTCGGATCGGTGGCGATCACTTTGGCTTTAAATGATTTTTTGTTGCTCAGCGTAACGGTCAGGTCGTCTGCCCCATCCACCACATGGTTGTTGGTAACGATAAAACCGTCTTCGCTGATGATCACACCGGAACCGGATCCCATTTCTGGCTGGGAGTGCGAGCGGTCGCCAAAGAAATCGTCCGGATCAATACCGAACAGGTCGGAGAAGGGATTTTTCTTCGGGAGATTATTGGTTGCCGTGCGGGTTGTTTTGGTTTTGATGTGAACCGTAGCGGGGATTGCGATGCTGGCGGCATCGGTAAAATCGGCGGGTCCCGCATTGTTGTTGTTGCCGAAAAATTTCGCGTAATTGGCGGGCAGCCTGCTGCTGTCGCCGGATGAAGCAGCGTAGAGGTAAGTCTGACTGCCATTGAAATGCTGGTATCCCCAGAGGCTGCCCACAGTCGTGGCGACACTGATCAATACCACGGCGAATACTTGTTTGAATTTCATTTGTGATTTTTTAGAACTTCTGATGTGCGTTTATTTTCAATTTGTATGCCTGTTACCATCAAAGTAACGCTTAAGCAAAATGTTCAGTTAACCCGTCAATCCAGTTTAACAAATTATTTACTAAGACCTTCGTAGATCGATGATTTTCCTGACAGGATGAAATTACAAAATAAAATCTGGCAGTCAATGCCTGACATTCATTCAGAGCGACAGCAGGAAACGGAGGGTGTCGATGCCATCGGCGAAGTCGGCAAGACGGGGTTGCTGGGTGGAACCAAACGGGAGACCGCCTGCGCCGACAATACACTGGATGTCATCGGCAGGTTCCGGCACCGGCAAAGTTCCGGCGTTGTCGTAAAATCCGTAATGCAGAACGCTGATCGGTGAGAACACAGACGCATTTTCCCTGAGCAGGATGGAGTCGTTGCTCATGTAGTATTGTTTGTTAAGGATCAGCAGGGTCAGCTGGTAGTCGTAGTTGTTTTTATACTTATTATGATCCGCCAGCCGGTCGAACACGCGGAAAGCGTCGAGGAGGGGTAGGAAATCATAATCCTTCGGCACGAGTATTTTGGTAACATTGCGGCAGCCGAGTCCGAAATACAGGTAGACGTCGCTGGCCAGCAAAGCGAGGTCGCCGGCCGTTTCCGCGCCCGTGAGTATGGCCACCGAACTGCGGTTACGGCGGATGCAGTTGGGATATTTTCCAAAATAGTATTCAAAATACCGGGAAGAATTGTTGCTGCCGGTTGCGATATAGGCGTCGCAGCCTTTCAGCATTTCTGCAAACCGTATCAGCGTGCGCGTTTCCGGATAGTGGTCATGCAGCCAGTGTACGATGTGTTCGATCAGTATTTTGTCTTTGGAAGAAGGACGGATGGTTTGAGCATGACCGCTGATAAAAACGCAAAGAAAATCATGAAAGCCCACAAGGGGGATATTACCCGCCATCACGAGGCCTACATTTTTCGGGGGCTGCTCCTTAAAAATATATCCTGCGGTCCATGGCAGGAGCTTTGCAGGCTGCAGGTAGGCATGGACAATATTCCGGATGGCCAGGTCGGTGAATTCGGGGGTGAACCAGGCATTGACCCGGAAAGCGCGGTCTTTTGCCGCCAGCCAGCCGGGTTCGTCTCCCAGCATATAATCACCTAAATCGGCCAGTATATCAATCCGGTTCTGTAAATCCATAAATCATTTTATCTTTGACCGGGCAAAAGTAATTCTAACCACACCTAATCTTAACTATATGGCAATCAAAATAACAGAAGAATGCATAAACTGCGGCGCCTGCGAGCCGGAATGCCCGAACAATGCGATCTATGAGGGTGGGGTGGAATGGGCCATCGCTGACGGCTCCTCGGTAAAAGGCAGCTATGTGCAGATGGATGGCACCGTCACCGAAGCCTCCAAGCGTCATACGCCGGTAAGTGTGGATGTGTATTATATCGTTCCGGACAAGTGCACCGAGTGCCAGGGTTTCCATGAAGAACCGCAATGCGCGTCGGTTTGTCCGGTGGATGTTTGCATCCCAGATGAAATGTATCGCGAAACGGTGGATGAACTGCTGGCAAAAAAAGAAAAACTTCACCTCTAGTATGAAGCCGAAGATTGCCTTTGTCACCGGTGGCTACTCCGGCGAAGCCGTCGTATCTTATAAAAGCGCTCTTACGATCGAAGCCAATATCGATGCCGGCAAATACGAGGCTTACCGCATCGATATCACCCCGGAAGCTTGGTTTCATGCCACTCCGTCGGGTGAAAAGATACCCGTCGATAAAAATGATTTCTCCCTGCTGATCGGGGACCGGAAGATCCGTTTTGATGCCGTGCTGATCGGCATCCACGGCACGCCGGGGGAAGATGGTAAACTCCAGGGATATTTTGACCTGATGGGTCTTCCCTATACCTCCTGTGATGCGGCTATTTCAGCGCTCACGTTCAACAAACGGTACACCGTGGCCGTGGCGGCCTTCGGTGGTCTGCAGGTAGCGCGTTCCGTGCTCCTGATCAAACATCGCTTCGAGAATCCGGAAGAGGTGACGTCAAAACTGAATTTCCCTGTTTTTGTAAAACCAAACAACGGCGGCTCCAGCATCGGAATGTCGCGCGTCAACAATCCGAGCGAGGAATTGGGCAAAGCGATTGACAAGGCTTTCAGGGAAGACGAGCAGGTGCTGGTGGAAGAATTTATCTCCGGCCGGGAATTCACGATCGGCGTCTTTCGCTCGAATGGTGAAATCATTACGTTGCCTTTCACCGAGATCAAAACAAAAAAAGAATTTTTCGATTTCGAAGCAAAATATTCACCCGGATTCACCGAAGAGATTACTCCCGCCGACACCAGCGCAGACATAGCCGATCAGATCCGGACCGCGGCAATAAAAGTATACAGTACGTTTAACTGCCGCGGGGTGATCCGGATCGATTTTATTTACAATGAAGAAAAACAGCAGCCTTTTCTGCTCGAAATAAATACAGTACCCGGACAAACCGAAGCCAGCATCGTTCCCCAGCAGGTTCGTGCGATGGGATGGACACTAAAACAGTTTTATTCAGCGTTGATTGACGACGCCCTGTCTCGGGCGCATAAGTAAAGGCAATACGCTATCTTTCATATAAATAAACCGCCCGTGTTTCGATTTTTGACCGGTAAGCCCTTATGGATCAATATTCTTGCAGGCATGGCCTTGCTACTCCTGCTGTTGCTGGTCTTTCTGGGATCGCTGAACCTCATCACCCGGCACGGCAAAACCCTGAAAATCCCTTCGGTGACCGGACAGTCGATCGACGCGGCGCGCAAAAACCTTGAAAAAGCCGGGTTCGAAGTGATGATCCAGGATTCCACCTACAACGATACAATTCCACCGCTGCAGGTGATTAAGCAATTCCCGGAAGCCGACAACCTGGTAAAAGTGAACCGCACCGTTTACCTCACGGTCAACCGTGCAGTAGCGCCGATGATCGATATGCCCAACCTAGTGAGCATGACCTTCCGCAATGCCGAAATGGTGCTTCGCCGGTACGGACTGAAACTCGGCGACACCGTTTTTAAACCGGATTTTGCGCGCAACTCGGTGCTCGACCAGCAGGTGAATGGAGAAACCATCAAACCCGGAACAAAAATACAGCAGGGCAGTCCGATCACGCTGGTGCTTGGCAATGGCGTGGGTACGGAATTTCCGGTTCCCGATCTCACCGGACTTACCTACCGCGAAGCAAGGTCGGCGCTTTCAGAGAGCGGACTGATCATTGGTTCCGTGGTGCCCGACAACGATGTCACCGATACGGCCAATGCTTTTATCTACCGCCAGAATCCGTCGCGGCTGGACGAGTACAAGGCCGTCAACAAAATACGCCAGGGACAGATCATCGACGTGTGGCTGGGCGTACAGAAACCGTCTCTCCAAACCGATTCCGCGCGCGCCGCAGCCACGCCGGCGGGATATTAACAGGCAACCATTATTTATGCAAACGATCAGCGTACAGGAACTTCATGAAAGAATCGCCGGCGGCGAAAAAATAAACCTCGTGGACGTGCGCGAGCCCATGGAAAATGCGGAATTCAATATCGGTGGCCAGTTGATCCCGCTGGGAAAAATACAGGCCATGGATACCGATGACATCGATCATTTAAAAAATGAAGAACTGATCGTGTACTGCCGAAGTGGTAACCGCAGCGGACAAGCCTGCATGTTCCTTGAATCGATGGGATTCACCAATACCAAAAACCTCCAGGGCGGTATGCTGTCCTGGCTCGGACAATACCCCGCGGGATCATAGCCGGATATTGACCGCCATCAGAAAACTGGTGCCAGCCATCGGAAACAGGAAGTTTTCCGTTACCAGACTTCCTCCCGACAGGTAGCTGTATGTATATCCGTTCGCCTCATATTTTTTATTGAATACATTGTTGACCTGAAACACCAGATTGGTTTCGCGGATCGTTTTGCCGGGAATCGTGTACTGGAACCGAAGCTGCTGCACATAGTAATCGTCGATGCGGCGGTTTTCCTTTTGCGAATTATCAAGATATTCCTTCCCGACATATTTTGCGGGAAGGGAAATTTCCAAACGCTTTACCGGAAAAAAACTGATGCCGGCCGCACCGATCACGTCCGGAGAGAGGGCAATGGAGCTGCGGTTATATGTCTCCGCCTGCTGACCGCCATTGTCGTAATCGTCAACATATTCAGTATAGTGGGAAATTTTATTCCGGCTCAGCGTCAGGTTACCGGTGGCGTTGAACCAGGCGACCGGTTTCCAGGTCCCCTGCAGCTCCATGCCAAGGCGGTAGCTTTCCGGTGTGTTGGTGCGTGTATAAGAACCCACATCATTGATCTTTCCGGTGAGAACGAGCTGGTTGTGATAGCGCATATAGTAGCCCGTAATGCCCCAGCTGAATGTTGCCTTCCGCTGGCTGATCCCGAGTTCATAATCCTGCAATGATTCCGGTTTTGGTTGTTCCGTCAGTCCCGCTTCGAAATCATCGCGGTTCGGTTCATGGCTGGCCCTGGAATAGGAAAAATACAGTTGCCAGTCGCGCGTTGTGTAGGTGATCCCCGCTTTCGGATTGAAAAAATGATAGTGGGCGTCCACTTTCAGCAGCGGGGCATCGTCGAATCCGTCGATCCGGTAATCGATCTGACGGTATTGCATATCCGTAAAAGCGGTCCAGCGCAAACCGATGGTCTGCTGCCATTTTCCGTACACGTTAACGTCTCTTTTCCTGGCAGGCTCCTGGTAGTAACGGTCGTTATCGGGAAATCCGCCGCCGGATGCCCAGGTCACAATCCCGTAATGTTTACCATCGTACTGATCCCATCCGCCACCCAGTGTGAGGGCCGTCTTATTTTTCTTGTACTGAAATGAAAAGATGCCACCATAAAAATAGTTGTCCAGCCAGCGCTGGCGGATCAGGTTGGTGGTTGACAACGTATCGCCGCCCACGACAGGATCTGCCACTCCGTAGTCGTTGTATGCGGCATCGTGCTGGTATTCTTCGTAATAGCCTTTGCCACGGGTGAGAAATCCAGCCACATTAAATGAGAGGAGGCTACTGAACTGGTGGTTGAAGAATAACTGGTAATGGTCCTGCCGGTAATTGTCCGTTTGATTGGCATACGTGAAATAATTGTACCTGCGGGGATTGGACTGAAACAGATTCAGCGAATCCTGCTGCGTATAATACAGGGAACCGACATTGTTGTTGTAATGCGTGTTCAGCGCTGCCGCGTCGCCATACAGTTTCGCCTCGGGTATGCCGTTCCAGGCCTGGTAGGTTTTTTCGGAGCCCGAAAGAATATTCAGCCTAAGGGAGGAATTGCCGGTAATATAGGCGGTGGAGAAATAGATGGATTTAAGATCGGAACTCGCGCGGTCGATATACCCGTCACTGCTGATGTGCGACATCCGCATGTCTACCGTAAAATGCCCGTTGAGCAAACCCGATCCTGCCTTCAGTGTATTTTTCCAGGTATCGAATGAGCCGAAGCTGTTGTTGAATTCGGCATAGGGCTTCTCATTGAATTCGTTGGTTGAAAAATTCATGGTGGCGCCAAATGCGCCGGCGCCGTTGGACGACGTGCCAATGCCGCGCTGTACCTGGATGCTGCTGACGGAAGACGCGAAATCCGGCAGGTCGACAAAATAAATGGACTGGGATTCGGCATCATTGTACGGAAGGCCGTTGAGCGTCATGTTGATCCGTGTCGCATCTGTTCCCCGGATGGATATCCCGGTGTAGCCAACGCCGGTGCCGGCGTCTGAATTGACGACCACGGAGGGCGTCTGATTGAGGATGAAGGGAAGATCCTGGCTGAGGTTGTTTTTCTCGATATCCTTTTTAGTGAAATTGATTTTCGTGAACGGGGCAAGATCCCCGGCACGGATCGCAATCACCTCGACCGGTTGCAGGAAAAGTGGTTTGACCGAATCTTTGACAACGGCCTGGGGTGACTGGGCAAATCCGTAACTTAGGGAGAGCAGGCAGGGAAGGAAAGCAGTTATTTTCATCATCAGCATTTTAAAATTTCTTTTAAGGCTGATCGGGAAATAATGCTGCGATGGCGAAAGGACATAAAGCGGTCAACCTTCCCTGCGCAGGCATTACCCTGATCAGGTTCTACGGGTATCATCTCAGCCTTGTCCGTCCTTTGACGGATTCAGCACCCCGGGGAACTTTTGTAAGGCCCGGAATATTTTCCGGACCCCGGCAAAGATAGCAGATGCAACATTGTCCGCCATCAACCGTCCTTGAATAAAATCAACGATATGAAAAAAATAGCTGCTTTACTTTCCGCCTTCGTCTTTTGTGTTGCGGCCACAGCCCAGTCAGGGGATGCAAATGCCAAAAGCCGTTCCGTGGATGCCTTTCACGGCGTCAGCGTGTCGGGTGGGATCGATCTTTTCTTTACCCAGGGTGCGCAGTCCGTTTCCGTGACCGCCAATGACCCGGCCGTGCGCGACAAGATCATCACGGAAGTGAAAAACGGGGTATTGATGATTTATATGGAGAAAGGCAGCTGGAACCTCGGCAACAGCAAACGCAAAGCATATGTGAGTGCCGAACAGCTCACCGAACTGGAAGCTTCCGGTGGATCCGATGTGCGGATCGAAGGAATGGTGAAATCGGATCAACTGGATATTTCACTCTCCGGCGGTAGCGACCTCCGAGGAAAGATCACCGCCACGACGCTGTCTATCAAACAAAGCGGTGGCAGTGATGTGGACATCGCCGGTTCCGTCGGAAACCTGCATGACGAAGCCAGCGGTGGCAGCGACCTCGCGGGCTATGACCTCATCACGGACTATTGCCATATCTCGTCGAGCGGCGGAAGCGATGCGCATCTTACTGTAAATAAAGAACTTACTGCCACAGCGAGTGGCGGAAGCGATATATTCTACAAGGGCAGCGCCACCGTGAGTCATGTGGTTTCGAGTGGTTCGAGCACGATTGTGAAGAAAGGATAAGTTACCCGTATCTTTGCCGTCCCTAAAAAAATGGACAAACATGGGCATGGATCGCAACACGGTAATCGGGTTTGTGTTATTAGGAATTCTTCTGTTTACCTATCTTTTTTTATCGACCAAGAATTCGCATGAACTGCAGGTGCAGACCTTGCGACGCAATGATTCAATCGAAAAAGTCCGGGAAGCGCAGGAAGCCGTTTTGCGCAAACGTGATTCCGTCGCCAAGACCCTCGTGGTGACAAAGGACTCGACCGGTTTCAATGCAGCCATCGGCGGCAGCGAAAAGCTCCTGACGGTGGAGAACGAATTGCTGAAGATTGTGTTCAGCAACAAAGGCGGTCAGCCCAAACAGGTGATCCTCAAAAATTACAAGTCCTACGACAGCAGTTCGGTGAGTCTGATGGATTCCATGGTGAGCAACCGGATCAACTATCCCATCAATACCGGAAACCAGCACAGCGATATCTCCGATCTATATTTCAGCGAAGGCACGGTAACCAAAAACGCGGATGGCAGTCAGCTCGTCCGTTTCCGGCTTCCGGCGCCCGCGGGTGAATCCATCGAACACCAGTTCGTGATCTATCCGAACAACTACATGATCGACTGGAATATCGTAGCCACCAACGCCGGCACGCTGTTCTCCGGTGGCAACCTGAACCTCGACTGGCATGTAACGATGCTGAAAACCCAGCAGTACGTTACCTACGAACGTTTGCAGTCCAATGTATGTTTCGAAACCGACAACGACTTCGACTACATCTCTTCAAAAACCGAAAAGACTTTTGAAAAACCGGTACAATGGGTATCTGTGACCCAGCAGTTTTTTAACTCCACCCTGATTGCCAAGAATAATTTCGCGACAGGTCATATCCAGTGGGCGAGGGAAAAAGAAGACAGTTCCAACGTACTTGGATCGGCCACGGTTACGCTGCAGGCAAAACTGCCCGGCTCGATGGTGACGGTTCCGTTTCAGTGGTACTATGGTCCCAACGACTATTACGTGCTCAAAAAGGCCGCGCCGCAGATGGACCGGATCGTGAACCTCGGCCGGGATATCTATTCATTTGTTCGCCCGATCAACGTTGGCATCATCATGCCGGTGTTTAATTTCTTTAAGAAATATGTGGCCAGCTACGGGATCGTGATCCTGCTGCTGACCTTGTTTATCCGCCTGCTGACCTCGCCGCTGGTATACAGCAGTTACCTCAGCGGCGCCAAGATGAAAGCCCTTCGCCCGGAGATTGAAGCGATGAAAAAAAGAGTCGGCGGCGATCAGCAGCAGATGGGAGTAGAGCAGATGAAATTATTCCGGGAAGCCGGCGTCAATCCGCTGGGAGGATGTATACCCGCGCTGTTGCAGATTCCGATCTTCTTTGCGCTCTATAGCTTCTTTAATTCCAATGTGGCGCTGCGCGGGCAATCCTTTCTCTGGTCCAAGGATTTGTCAGTGTATGATGCCGTCATTCATTTTGGTATCAATATCCCGGCCTATGGGAATCATGTCAGCCTCTTTGCGTTGCTGGCCGTTGTCACCAGCTTCCTGATCTCTTTATACGGCATGAGCATGACGCCGGACCAGAGCAATCCTGCCATGAAATACATGCCGTATATCATGCCGATAATGCTCCTGTTGTTCTTTAACAGGTTACCGTCCGCGCTTACCTGGTACTATACCGTTTCGAACCTGGTAACCCTGATCCTGCAGTTCGTGATCCAGAATTATATCATCGATCATGAAAAGATTCTGGTTAAATTACAGGCTAACCGCAACAAGCCGAAGACGAAACCGAAATGGCAGGAACGCTTCGAGCAAATGCAGGAGGCGCAGAAAAAAGTACAACCTGTAAAAGGGAAAAAACCATAGCTTATCCGGATCAATCGCTTTCATATAGTCCTCAGCACCATTCTTACGATCTGTATCGCCGGTCCGGCCGCCGCGCAAAAAAAAATCGCCGAATTCAGC
>CAZZYD010000111.1:0-11308 GCA_964658175.1 uncultured Puia sp.
AACACGACTCTTTTTCTGTGCTGTTTATTCAGCTGCCTGTTCACCGCTGTTTTTTCGCAGGCCCAGACCATCACCCTCCACAAGCAAAACGCCTCTTTGCCCGACATATTCACCGAGATCCGGAGGCAGGCTGGTTATTTTTTTTATTACGATGCCGAAGCGATGACGAAGGCGCATCCGGTCACGATCAATGTGCAGCAGGCCACGATCGAAGCCGTGCTCCCCATCTGTTTTAAGGATCAGCCGCTGGAGTATACGGTAAGTGACAAGATCATTGCGGTGCGGGAAAAGCAAGTGTTGGACAGGCCCATTTCGTCGGTTGTCACCGGCAAGCTTGTCGATGGTGCCGGATCGCCTGTAGCCGGCGCCAGCATTTTCCATCGAGGGCATACGACAGAGAGTGATGAAGGCGGCAATTTCCAACTGGAGGTCGCGGAAGCGAATGCGGTTCTGCGGATCAGTCATGTGGGCTACGAAACGCAGGAATTTTCATTGGCCGGCAGGAGGGAAGTACTGGTAAAAATGATTTTGTCGGCCAGTAAACTGGATGAAGTACAGGTGATTGCCTATGGTACGACGACGAAGCGGTTAAGTACAGGCGATGTTACGGTGGTGTCGGCGGAGACCATTGCCCAACAACCGGTGTCCAATCCGTTGGCGGCATTGGAAGGCAGGGTGCCGGGACTGTTTATTACTCAATCGAATGGTGTGCCGGGTGGAGCGATCGCGGTACAGATACGGGGAAAGAATAGCATACAGAATGGGAATAACCCGCTGTATATAATTGATGGGGTGCCTGTCAGCAGCACTTCACTTTCCACACAAATACTGAGCGGACAAATCACTGGCGGCGGTAACCCGCTGAGCGGTATTAATCCGGACCAGATCGAGAGCATCAGCATTCTCAAAGATGCGGATGCGACAGCCATTTATGGCTCTCGTGGGGCAAATGGCGTGATCCTTATTACCACGAAACGAGGCAAAAATCAGCGGACCTCACTGGATTTGAACGCCAATAGCGGAGCCGGTTTCATCACCCGCCATATGCACTTATTAAATACTCCTCAATACCTCCAAATGCGGCATGAGGCGTTTGCGAATGATGGCAGCCTGCCGGGTGCCAGTGATTATGACCTGGTACGGTGGGATACCAGCCGAAATACGGATTGGGAGAAAGAATTGATAGGAAATGCATCCCAGCAGAATGATATCCACGCCACTTTAACCGGAGGCAATTCAAACACACAGTTTGTAATGGGTGGCAATTATCGGCGGGAAACTACGGTATTCCAACACGGATTTAATGACCAGAAAGCTTCAGGTTATCTAAACCTTCATCACCTGTCTCCAGATCAGAAACTCAATATTCAACTTTCGATCAATTACGGCATTGAAAACAGCAGCCTTCCAACAGCTGATCTGACTCAACAAGTATTCAGATTAGCTCCGGACGCACCAACCATATTCGATTCACTGGGTAATCTAAATTGGGAGTATGGCAGTTTTAATAATCCATTCAGTATTTTCAAACGGAAATATCAGTCGAAGACTGAAAATACTATTTGTAATCTGATCATCGATTATAAATTGTTTTCGGGACTTCATATCAAAGTAAACACAGGTTTTACTAGTGTTCACGTGGATGAGTCCACGGCCTATCCGCTAAGCTCCCTGAATCCCTCTTATGGTTATTTTTCCGGTCATAATTATTTTTCCACGCAGTCTCAAAAAACCTGGATCATTGAACCGCAGGTAACTTATTCAGTAATTCGAAACTGGGGCAAACTCGATGCTTTGGTCGGCGGAACGTTTCAAAATAGCCTTACTGAAGGTCAGGTATTGCTTGCAGAAGGTTTTACAAGTGATGAGTTGATAGAGGATATTAGTAATGCTTCATCGATCACGCCGCAGGGCACAAATTACGCCCAGTATCGTTACAGTGCATTATTTGGGAGACTTACCTTCAATGTTCAGGACAAATATCTGGTCAACTTAACCGCCCGTCATGACGGATCGAGCCGCTTTGGTCCAGGCAAGCAATTCAATGATTTTGGAGCCATCGGTGCAGCGTGGGTTTTCAGCAAAATCAAAGGATTTCAAACATCATTTCCCTGGATCGGTTTTGGAAAGTTGCGCGTCAGTTACGGCGTGACGGGAAATGATCAGATCGGCGATTACCAGTATATTCCAACCTGGACATCTTCCTATTATTCCTACGGGAATTCAACCGGTATATATCCCGTAAATCTGTATGATCCATCGTATAGCTGGGAGGTAAACAAAAAATGGGAAACGGGGCTCGAGTTATCATTCTGGAAAGAAAGACTGTCGCTTTCCGCAAGTTATTTTCAAAGTCATTCAGGCAACCAGTTGATTAATCAACCACTACCTGGGTTAACAGGTTTCACCGGCATTCAGGTAAATTTACCAGCAACGGTGCGCAATACGGGTTGGGAGTTCTCGCTGACATCAAATATTCTGAATTTAAAAAACTTCACCTGGTCTATCACTGGCAATCTAACTGTCCCGCAAAATCGTTTGACCTCGTTTCCCGGATTAAATACTTCTGTATATGCCTATACATATGCGGTTGGACAGCCGTTATCGGTATATCAATCATTTCACTACACGGGAGTAGACTCAAAGACGGGTGTATATAATTTCACCGATGTCGATCATGATGGTATGATCTCATACCCCAACGATTTAGAGACAAGAAACAGCATTGTGCAAAAATACTACGGCGGTTTGGAAAATAATTTGCATTGGAAACGGCTACAACTTAATATTTTCTTTCAGTTCACAAAACAGACTGGATACAACTACACCTACTTCTACCCGGGCGTAGCAGGTTCGGCAATCAATCAACCAGACATTGTCCTGGCGCGGTGGAAATCTGCCGACCAGACTACTACGATTCAAAAATTTACACAGAGTTATGCTACGGATGCATATCAGGCATTCAGCAATTATCGCGAAAGCGACGAAACAATCAGCGACGCATCCTATATCCGGCTAAAAACACTAGGTCTTTCCTATTTACTGCCGTTCAGTACGTCTCACGGACGGCAAACCCAAGTTAAGATTTATTTGCAAGGACAAAATTTACTGACAATAACACACTATAAAGGAATGGATCCGGAAAATCAGACTATTTATTCCATTCCACCTCTCAAAGTTTTTGTTGCAGGTGTTCAAATCATACTTTAATCACATTTATGAAAAATAGATCCATCAGGATTGCCGTAGCACTGGTCGTACTTGCAGGGTGCAGGCGCTTTGTCGAGATTCCGCCACCCCAGAATCAACTGGTTTCATCTAATGTGTTTACGAACGACCAATCAGCAACGGCTGCAGTCGTGGGCCTGTATAGCCAGATGATGAATGACCTTGGCGGTTTCGCCCTGAATAACGGTGGAATTGGAATCTGTACGGGTCTGACTGGCGATGAATTTGTTAATTATTCTTCGTTGAGCGATCAGGCTCAACTTTTTCAGAACTCAATTCAACCGAACAACAGCTTCATGCCAAGCCTATGGAATAACGGCTATAACTATATTTATACCTGCAATGCGATCATTGAAGGTCTTGCCGCCTCGCATGGCGTTTCTGAATCATTATCTCAACAACTTCTAGGTGAAGCTTTGTTCATTCGAGCTTTTTGCAATTTTAACCTAACTAACCTTTTCGGTGAAATACCAATTGTTACTATCACGGACTATAAAACAAATCTGACGCTAGCCAAATCTTCGCGTGACAGTGTTTATCATCTTATCCTGTCGGATCTTCAAAAAGCCATTGGACTCCTCCCATCAGATTTTACATCGAATAACGGAGAGCATACACGGGTGACAAGGGCGGCGGCAATGGCGATGCTAAGCAGGGTTTGCCTTTATCTGGGGCAATGGGATCAAGCGAAATCAGATGCTGACTCAGTGTTGCAACAGACGGATCAATTTAGTTTGACCGACATTAACAGCGTATTTCTTGCTAACAGTCCGGAGGCGATCTTACAATTCTTGCCGGGCGTTCCAGGTTACAATACTTGGGATGGTGCGAATTTTATCCTGACAGATGATCCGGCAGCCTCTTTGGGTCAGGTTGCACTTAGTCGCGGGTTAATAGCTGCTTTCGAACCCACAGATTTAAGAAGAACAACTTGGGTTGATAGCATTTCTGTCGGGGACAGCGTATATTATTATCCCTTCAAATACAAAATTCAACAGGCGGATGTCGTTTCGGAATATTTCATGGTACTCCGGGTAGGCGAGCTTATACTTATTCGGGCGGAAGCCGAGGCTCAACTTAATAGTTTACCAGCAGCACTGATCGACCTTAATACCATACGTGCGCGAGCGGGATTGTCTTCATTTTATACTGCTTCTCAATCAGATTTGCTAGAGGCTATTCAACGGGAGCGTCGTGTGGAACTTTTTTGCGAATGGGGTCATCGCTGGTTCGATCTTAAAAGAACTGGTGAAATACAAAGTAGACTTAGTTCCACCAAATCAAGTTGGCAGGCCAAAGACTCCCTGTACCCCATTCCCCTGGGTGAATTACAAACTGATCACAACCTGGTTCAGAATCCAGGCTATTAATTCTTCATATCAAAACTGTGTGTACTATGTTTCACTTCGTGACGAAGCGAATAATCGCGTCCTGTTTAACGATAATCGCAGTTTTACTATCCGTTGAAGGGAAGAGTCAGTTTGGCGATAGTGGACCCAAACTTACCGTAATGAAAGGACAGCCTTGTCCACCTTTCTCCTTTTCCGACGTTGAGAATTATGTTAAATCAACGTTGAATCTTGACGATTTAAAAGGCAAACCGGCCATTATAGACTTTTTTGGTTCCTGGTGCTCTGTATGTTTTAGAAGTTTTCCCAAACTCGCGGAAATGCGGAATAAATTCGCGGGACAAATTAACGTAATATTGGTTGGACGCCTTGACTCAACTATTAAGCGGGTCTACAAAAAATTTGACGACCGGTATAAACTGAATTTTCCGGTGGCCTATGACAGCAATATTTTTAATACTTGGCAGATCGTGTCCGCGCCGTATGAAGTGTGGCTGAATGAAGCAGGCATTGTTCAGGCCGTAACGACCTCCACGGCGGTAACTGAGTCTAATATTCAGGCCTTATTGGCACATCAACCGATTGATGCGCCTCTGATGATGAATTTCGCACAAAATCTTGAAGATCCTTTAAACATGGATTGGACCAAGCCATTCGAAGTGCATGGTAATGGAGGTGACGATTCTGACTTTCTGTATCGATCAATGTTGAGTAGATGGAGGATCGGTCAGGCGGCCGCTGCGCCGGGAGCTATGTATCATGTGTTGGGAAACCGGTGCCAAGCAATGGCCTTATCGCTTAACCAACTGTATCAACTGGCCTATGCCGATACAATGGATTTCGCATTTCCCCAGCCCCCCAATGATTTCCGATTCGGTAATCACTACGGCGAATGGTCGCTTCACCCGGAATTAAAGATGAAAGACAAAACACTTTTTACCTGTGAATATGCAAAAGGCATAAATGTGTTTAACTACAGCCTGATCGGTCCCATTAAAGCTGCAAGCGCTTATCATTTACAGAAAGCAATGCAACGGGACTTAAAGACTTATTTTGGGTACAACGTTTCAATTGAAGATCGGGAAGTTGATTGCTGGGAAATACATGCAACGCAAAACGCACAAACTTTGTTTAAAAGTAAGGGCGGGATTTATGAATGTTATGGAGACAATGGCGGATTTCGTCTTCGAAATGCACCCATTACAGATTTAATTGCTCAAATATCAGCGGTTCATCAAGGCGATATTTTTATTGATCGAACGGGAATTGGACCATTCGTGGACATTCACGTAGATGCAATTATGACTGATTTTGATGAATTGAAAAAAGTATTGGAAAGTAAGGGCCTGACATTTGTAAGCGCAAAAACACGGGTTAAATGTGTCGTTATTACCGACGACCAAGATCCAAATTAACGAAGTAGCGCATCAGCTAGCGTGTATTCAAATAAATCTTGGCCTTCAATTAGAAACAACTTATTTTTCCAAAGTTTCATAGATGCAATGTTATTACCCCGACTCTTAGTAACATAGAAGCTAAAAGCATACCGTCCATTTAGTGTTCGATAAACGTCAATGACTGCGTAGTTGTCAAAATTTGCCACTACCTCGTTATTTGCTTTTAAAACAGAATTGACGAATAGATAATTACCATATGTTGCAGCCAATCGGTTTACTAGCAGGGGCGGACTTGCAAAGGTGCTTATGGATTTGTCTATGGCGCTAACAGTAATTTTGGCTTGCGTATTGGTGTCTACAGTTCTCGATTTATATTGGATGTTTAAACTGCTGTCCATGCATACAATTTGATTCCTGTATGTATAAACATAAAAGATTCGATGACATTGATCATTCCACAAGAGATTTCCATCCACACTAAAGAGACCGTCAACTTGTTTCTCGAGCGTTTTTATCCCATACAATACGTCCCGTGATCCAATTCGCTTTTTCGCCAGAATATTTTGCTTCAGTGAATCATAATAGGTACGAAGTATGAAAGACGAGTTTGATATGCAGACAGAGGCTGTGGAAGATAAAAATGGCGAATCAATCATGACCTTCGCTTTCCCGCCATATCGTAATGATGATTGAAAGATGATCGATCTAAACTGTTCGATGCGAAGGAAGTTTGTGTCATAAGCCATTATTTTTGTTTGTGACGTTGTAAACGCATCCTTATGGGGATTATCGACAGCAACTGTCTTTATAAGTGATAAATCAGAATCAATTTTAAAAATCTGTGCTGCCGATTGATAGTCCGCTACATATATACGTGCACTATCTGCCTTGACAAAGTAAGCGTGTTCAATGTTTAGTTGAAGTTGCTTCGAAAAATTTATGACATGCGGAGGAAATAGTCTCAGAAATCCATTTTTGTGGTTGGTTCCGCGAAGCGAATTAAAATACAGGCAGGCAATGAGCAAGGCGCTTCCGAGAAGAATTGATGCCAGGTTAAAAATGGGCTTCAATGTGATTGTTTTTCAGGTGATGCAAAAAATGGGCTGAGCCTAACTGGCCTCAGCCCGATAATCCTTACGGATTTAGAGTTGCCTGTAATGTGCACGTGTTTTTGTCTTGGAACAATTGTACCGATCCCATTTTACAGAGAGGTCCGCCTGTATTTGGACAAAAAGCAATCGCTGAAATACAACTCGCCGCTTTGTAAGAATTGTTAGCCATCGGCTTCGCCGCCGGCTTAAACGCAAACGCGCCCACCGCAGCAATCACAAATGCCGATACCGTCGTAATGGATCTGATTCTTTTCATAACATGATCGCCTTTTTAAAAAAGACGGAAAATTTATCGAAATCAGTAATTTCCTACTCTCTTATACAGGTTTTCGGATCGTCCTGTTCTATTGCAATAAAAGCGTTTGGATGCGTTGTTTCTCCAGGTTCAAAATTCCAATGACAGCAAGGGCGATGAAGACCAGGTTAAAGACCAAATGGGTTTTCCAGGTCATATGGGTCAATATGCCCCCGCAACTGCAGGGGATATAATAACTATAGTTCATCAGCACAATGATGTAAAGTGAACATGTTCATTAAAGTAAATGAAGCATAAAGTCCTGTCATACGGGTCGAAGGGAACGCGAGCAGAAAAGAAATGCCTATTTCCACCGCCGGCACAGCAATCACCAGCCAGTGCGCAAAGGGCAGGAGCAGGGGCGATTGCCCCATCTGCACTTCAAAGGACTTATAGTCCATCCACTTGTTCAAAGCCGCATACACAAAAAGCAGGATCAAGGCAAAACAAATGAGTTCAATCAAAACAGACCGGCTGCGATGGGAAAATTGTGTCATTTGCATCCGGTGAAGATCGCACCCAGCCATACCCATTTCCAAATTTTGCGGGCTTTATTGATAGCACAGAATTTTCTATTTATAGCACAAATTCATTTTCCCAACCAGCCTCGCTTTATATCCGGTTTAACATCTATCAAGCAGCAACCATCAGCGATAGTTGTCATACCATTACCTATTATTCGCTAAACCTGTTAAACAAGTCATGCACAAATTCTACCTCCTCTTCTGCTGCTGCCTGCTATCATTATGCGCTCCGGCGCAGCAGGTAATGCTCGGTACCGGATTCACCATTGGCACTCAATCCACCGGCATTGCTCAGGGCTTCGGAGCATTCACCTTTATCCCAGACCTGCGTTTTCACCTCAGCGAACACGGATCCTTCTCGGTCGGCGTACCCGTCATGTTCGGAGCGACAGACGTAGACAATATCCTGCAATCTTCCCTCGTGTTCGACATCAACCGTGGCGCGGGTTCCTCCAAAGGAAATTCCGACCGTTTCGGTTATTTCCTGGGTGCCGGGGTCGGCTTTCAGGCGATCTTCCATGCATTTTTTGGCTCAGATGACGTATTCTCTGATCACGATGCACAGGCTATGCACGGTGCGGGACCCATAATCAACGCCGGCTTTCGGATGAATATGGGAAGAAGGGGGACAAATCTTGAACTCAGGTTTTCGGGGAGGAAAACGCTGGATCGAACCCGGACCGGTGTTTTTCAAGTATCCCTGATCTGTAATTTTTCCCCTCACAGGAGGACCTCGCGGAGGATAAAGTTTAAGTAGAGATTACTGCATGTCCCGGAACCTCTTCGGTGTAATGCCGAAATAATTCCTGAAACTCCGCGTGAAATAATTGGTGGAACGGAAACCCGTATAGGCTGCGATATATTTGATGGTCTTTTCAGGATCTTTTAACTGACGGACCGCTTCCGCCATCCTGTACTCTGTGATCAGCTCCAAAATCGTCAGCCCATAACATTTTTTCAGAAGGGTCCGAAAGCGGAAAATATTTTCCAGGTGGCTGGCTTTGATGGTCTCCTCCGTCGAGCCGATCAACAGCGCGCGTTTGATCAGTTTCGCTTTCTCCCGGTAAAACCACTCGATGTCTGCCATCGACACCGGCTTTTGTCCCGGATCATCAGACTGCTCGTGCAATAGGGCCGCTGACAATAAACGGATCATTTCGTCGCCCAACACCGGTCTGTCCCCAACGATCGGATCAAACAACAGCGTGCCCAGTAAATCCAGAGCGTCTTTTTTCATCGTCACGCCATTGTCTGTCTCCATTTCATGAAAAGGACCGGATGCTGATATCATCCCATCGTATTCGATGATCACCAAGAGCATGGCCCCTGGCAACGGAAACTCAAAGGTCAATGCCGTGCCATCCCGGGTAAAAAACCGGGCGCTCCGGTCATGCATGGCCTGCGGCTTTTTATCTGCGGACTGGACGGTTACGCTGTTGCCCAGTACAACCACCAGTTTTTTGCGTGAAGCATCGAGCTCAGCCCTTAGCACAGCATGACCGGAAGTCCGAAGTTTCAATGCCGTCACCTGGCCATGAACGCCCGCTAAATAACGCAGACTGCCATCCACCTGCTCATTTGCAAAGCTGTAATGGGTCCAGCCATTCGTTTGATCGCGCTCCGAAATATCCAGGGGGAATAAAAGCAACGGAATGCCGGCGCAGGTAAAATGCGGAATCATTTTTTTCAGAAGATAGGGGTCATCCTTCCGAATCACTTCCAATTTTGAATGCGATTTCGGTTTGCAAAACGTTCTAATGGTTTTTACTTATTGGTCCGAAATACCATTATCGTTACTTTCAATGGGATGACCGCGACGCTAACCTATCAGATAAAAACTGCTGCAGCGCCCGCAAAAACATTTCCTGTTTTTGTGGCAGGGGATATTACTGAAATGGCCGGTGACTATGGTTTTTTCCGTGTGCTGCATCACGCCTCACAATATGCGTCTTTTCAATTGTGGTCAGGATTTGTTACGGGTCCGCTGCAAATCATACCCGATCAGCAGATCCATTCCCTGCTTCGCTGGAATTGTCTCGGCTGCTCGTCTATCCGGTTGGGCCCTGGGCCAGGACAACTGCTCCCGCAGGGTTTGTTCTCCATCCAGACAGCACTGCCGCCGAAGATCAACCTCCTGCTGCCGGCAAAAGGATCCTATACCTGGTTGTGCGTCGAGCCCAGGCAGCCGTTTGCCATCGCCCCGCTATCGCCTACGATTCCCTCGCTCCTCGAAGAGCGTTTGCTCAATAGCCTGTTTGACGGTCTGTTGCACCCGTCGTTTCAACCAAAACTCTTGCAGGCGGCTTTTGCCGCACTCATCGATTCCGCCACCACGCGCGTCGCCCGCATGCCGATCGTCCCTATCTACGTCGGGGCCGAAAAGGCGTTGCTTGGAAAGATCCTGGAGACGATTGTGTTGGAAATAGACCGTCCCCTGTCCGTAACCGCCCTTGCCGACCGTTTTCATGTATCCAAATCAAAACTGGTGAGCCTTTTTAAAAACGGTATCGGGATCACGCCAACTGCCTGTGGCAACCAATGGCGATTACAAAAAGCCGTACAACTACTCGAAGAAGGTGCTTTGCCGATGCATGAAATCGCACTGGCCTGCGGATATACGGAGCCAAAATATTTCTCGGTGGTGTTCCAGAAACAAATGGGATGTTCTCCGACGAGTTATCGCCGGCAAATCCGTCCGGCCTAATGACGGCGAAGCGTTTCGGGTGTGAGCCCGAACGCATGTTTGAATGCTTTTTGAAAACTCCGCCCATCAACATATCCGGCTTGCTCCTGGATCACCCGGAAGGTTTTATCACTGGCATACAACGCTGCCAGTGCCGTCTGTAGGGTCCGTTCATAACGTAGTTGCTTAAGCGATTTTGCGTACAGACACTGGCATGCCTGCTGAAAAGTATTTTCCGCCACCGGAAATTTCCGTGGATGGATCAGAAAATCCTGCTCCTTCATCTGTTCTGTGAATAAATAGGTCTTCCGCAAAGCGGAAAAGGAAACGGGGATCGCATCCCCCCCGTCTTCCTCCAAAATGGTTTGCGCAATCACCGGAAGCAGCGTGGCGTGAAGATCTTTCAGCTTTTCATCGGTCAGACAACATAAAAAATAAGTTGCCCCTCCGGTCAGCGCGCCACGTTGCACCCGTTTTAGATCCGCTGATTCCATGGGATCGGTGGTAAAGAAAATGGACAACAGTGCGCCTGACGGGCTGGTGGAGGAAAGTATTCTGTCATGGCCTGGTTGGTATTGCAAACGGTAAGTCAATTCCGAAATCAACCCGCCGTCAATATGGATGCCTTTCGACAACGCGATGTCGAGCATCCATCCGGGGGATGATGGCAGGGTGCAGGTTCCGGAAAGCATGGGATGGTAGGTAAAATGCATGAGGCCG
>CAZZYD010000112.1:0-392 GCA_964658175.1 uncultured Puia sp.
ATGATGAAGGGTGCGTCCTTCATTCTCGCCGCGGCGGACATTGGTCTCTGCAGCGAGCTGAACCAGACTGCATTGAACGCGGCCGGATGCATTTCCTTCCACTGCGTAGTTTACCTGGATACTGTTTCCCTTGGCAACCACTTTTGAAATGCTGAGCGCAACGGCCGGTTTGGAAGCCAGGGCCTGGTCTACCGAACTCGCAAGCCGCGACTCATCGCTGCCGGTAAACTGCACCGTGCCATTTACCACGATCTCCGGAGTATATAAACTGCTTTGATGCAGCGAAGCGGCATATTCTTTCTGCCGGTCGGAATAGGCACTGCTGCTGAAAGGATCTTTCCAGCCGAGCCGGTCCCAATAATCCACATGATAGGCAAGAATGAAAACGTTCT
>CAZZYD010000112.1:448-7521 GCA_964658175.1 uncultured Puia sp.
GGACAGCTTGAGCATCCTTCCGAAGTAAACAGTTCCACCACGGCAAAGCCATCCCTGGATGGTGATACGTTATCGGCAGGTTCTCTGAAGGCATAACAGAGGAAGAGAACGGCGATGGCGACCGGAAAAGCATATCTCATGATGCAAAGGTATCCCGCGCTCACCGGGATGGTTGTCCGCTTTTTGACAAGTGGCGGACTTTAACGTTTCAGGTATATGTCGGACTTCCGGCGCTTCACCACAAAATTATTTTTAGTTCCGGCAGGTATCTGATAAATCTCTTATAAATAAAACAACCTGGATTTTATAAACTGCTGAATCAAAATTTATTATCGGAGAATAAGACCTGTTTTCATATCCGGCAGACTAAGTATTCCTACTTAGCTATTGGTATAAATACTGTTTAGAACGCCGGGTAGATTTGACCGATTTGTACTAAGTGCTTGCATTTATGAATTTTGCGTGTCTTATCCATTTAAATTGCGGGAGATATCCAATTATTCTATTCAAAAACCCCTTGCATGAAACAGTTGCTGTTCCTTTGCATGCTTGCACTTTGTCCGGCCGTCTTGCTCCGGGCACAGGTAATTACCAAATTTACATGGGAGGGAACCGTACCCACCGCCGCTGCAGCCGGTATCAGTGCCGATGCGGTGGGCACCGGAGTTACGATCGGATTGGGCGGCAGTGGCAGTCTTCAGGGTCTGCAGGCAAACGGTACCAATAATAATATCAACCTCACTTTTTCAAATGCTGCTTCCATTGCCCAGTTTGATGCGATGCCGGGCATTGATGTATCCATTGATTTCAAACGGTTGGAAGCCATGGCCAGTCTCTTCACCCGTGGAACCGGATTTGATTTCGGTGAAAATGCCAATGGCCTCTATGTAAACTTTTTTTACAGCAATGGAGCGGGTGGCGGAATCGCCGTCAGTTCCGGGAACGTGTATACGCTTACCAATGATGGTTTCTTTCACAACTATCGTTTCATCTACGACAATATACTCGGCAAGGCTGCCATCTTCGTTGACGGCGTAAGCAAATGGTCCTTCACCGGCGTTGCCAACCGTACGATTTATTGGAATGGCGGCGGCAATGTGGTGGTGGGAATGAATATGGATGGATCCGGAAACCATATTCCAATCATCGACAACCTGCTGATTCAATATCCGGGTACGACCTTACCGCTTACTTTATTGAGTTTTTCCGGCCTCGTGGAGCGTAGCCAGGTGAACCTCAAGTGGTCAACCGATCAGGAAGTGAATACCGATCATTTTGACGTGGAGCGGTCTGCAGATGCCCAGCATTTTCAATCGATCGGCGAGGTCGCAGCAGCCGGGAACCATGTGCAGGTGCTGAATTATGGCTTCACAGACGGCGATCCATTGCCGAACGATGGATATTACCGGCTGAAGATGGTGGATGCCGACGCGAAATTTACCTACTCTCCCGTGATCCATGTCAATAATACCGTTACGGGTTCTACGACCATCTATCCGAACCCTGCAGTGGATTATGTCTGGCTGCAGGCGGAAAACACCACTGCGCAGCATTACCAGCTTTCATTTTTTGACATGGGGGGCCGGCAACTCAGTACCCTGTCGCTTCCATTGTCTGCCAATGCAGGAAAACAACGCATCAGCCTGCCCGGCGGCAACGATCACCAGCCTTTGTTCCTGCAGCTGGTGGATGCCAATGGGAAAAAAGAGGTCTTCCGGATTCTCCGTAAATAGCGGGCGCAGGTCAAAACGAATTATTTTTGACCATGGATCAGCGGCTCATTCAGATCGCACTTGTCGTGGCTGACTACGATGAGGCGATCGCCTTTTACACGAAGCAGTTATCGTTTACACTCGTTGAAGACACCCGCTTATCCGATACCAAGCGATGGGTGGTGGTGGCGCCGCCCGGACAGGGATCCTGCCGGCTGCTGCTGGCCAAAGCGGCCGGCGAGCGGCAATCGTCGCGCATCGGTGATCAGACCGGCGGACGTGTTTTTCTTTTTCTGCATACCGATGACATCGCCCGCGACCTGCGGGAAATGACCGCCAGGGGCATCCGGTTTGTGCGTGCCCCGTCCCGGGAAGCATACGGAACGGTCGCAGTATTCGAAGACCTCTATGGAAATCTCTGGGATCTGATTGAGCCCCTTGCCTGATAATCAAACAACTCCATCCCTGCCCGGGCGCTTCGCCCGGTGATGCTTCCGGCATTTCCGTCAGGGCATGAATCTCCCAGCCAGGCTTTTGCGATTTCAAAGCCTTTCCCCGCACAAAAAATATTTTGCAGGATAAAAAAAATAATTTTAACATTGTGAACCAGTATGTACTAGTTCACTCTTTAGCGGTCCCGATAACCTTTCACCAGCAAACCAAAAAGATTGCTTATGCTACAAAAAAACATCTACCGGAGAATTCTTTCTCTGTCTGTGCTGTTACTCCTCTGTCTGCACAGTTTCTCACAGTCCCGCGTAATTTCCGGAAAAATTTCAGACGACAAAGGCGCGGCAGTGGCGGGCGCCACGGTGACGGCAATCGGCTCTTCTGTTGTTACCCTTACGGATGCCACCGGTTCCTTTACGGTGAGCGTTCCTTCCACGGCAACCAGTCTTTCGGTTAGTTCGGTCGGTTTCACCGAGCAGGTTATTCCGCTGGGTGACAAAACTTTTTTCGCCATTACCCTGCTCCAGGATGTGCGCTCACTCAACGATGTGGTCGTGGTCGGTTACGGAACGGTCCGTAAGAAAGATGTGACCGGAGCGGTATCCAACATCACACAAAAGGATTTCAGCACCGGCGTGATCAGCAATCCGCTGCAACAGATACAGGGTAAAGTTGCCGGTTTAGTGATTACACAACCGGGCGGCGATCCCAATGGGAATCTCATCATCAGACTCCGTGGACAAACATCGCTGAGTGGCGGGCAAACACCGCTCATCGTACTCGACGGTATACCGCTGGATGATCCAAATCAGATATCGAGCATCGCACCGGGTGATATTGCGTCTTATGATGTATTGAAAGATGTATCTGCCACCGCCATCTACGGATCCCGCGGTGCAAATGGCGTCATTATCATCAATACAAAAAAAGGAGCCGCCGGCAGAACGCGGGTCGAATACAACGGATATTATGCCGTCGATAAACTCACGGGCAATTTTGATCTGCTGAGTGCTTCCGAATGGCGGGCAGCGGTGCAAACCATTCCGGGCATCGATCCTTCCACCATCGCAGGTCTTGACAAGGGGGGCAACACGGACTGGCTGAAAGCCATTACCCGCACGGCCAATACCAACAGCCACAACGTTTCCATCACCGGTGGTACGGGCTCTTTCAATTACCGGGCTTCGGTAAACTATATGAACCAGCAGGGTATCGTGATCAACACCGGAAAGGAACAACTCGGTCTGCGTTTCGTGGGTGAGCAAAAAGCGCTGAATGATAAGCTCACGATCCAGGTAGGTCTTGCCTATACTCAAAACAAACGCAAGTATGCCGACTACAATATTTTCGACTATGTGAATACCACTCCTCCGGTATATCCGGTATACAATCCTGATGGATCGTATTTCGGATATTATGATTACGATCAGCAGAATCCGGTAGCGCAGCAGATGCTGGAAACAAATACCGGCACCGAAGCCCTGACGCAGTTGTATGGCCGCGTTGACTATGAGCTTCTCAAAGGCCTGAAAGTGGGAACTTTCGGATCCATCTCCCGCTTTAACCTGCAAAGCCAGTATTTCCAACCGGAACTGCCGGGCGTGGGAAACATCAACCAGGCGAACCAGCTGGACAGTAACCTGAATTCCACGAAGGGCGATATCCATATCAACTTCAACCGGGATTTCGGTAAAAGCAACCTGAATGCCGTAGCCGTTTACGAGTACAACGATTTCATCAGCAGTGATTTTGGCGCTTCGGGTCAAAATTATCTGTTGCCGGCCCTCGGTGCAAACAGCCTGGGTGGCGGTAATCCGGCGCTTAACCTGATATCATCCGAAAAACAGGAATATAAACTGATCTCCTTTCTGGGCCGGGTTGGTTATAACTACGATTCCAAATATTATGTCACCGCTTCTTTCCGCCGTGATGGATCTTCCAAGTTCGGCGCCAATAACCGCTGGGGTAATTTTCCTTCCGTATCCGTGGCCTGGCGTTTGAAAAACGAATCCTTCCTCCAGAATGTTTCCTGGCTGAATGATTTGAAGATCAATGCAGGGTATGGCGTGGTGGGAAACCAGGATGCAATCACCCCATACGGTTCCACGCTGTTGCTGGGTGCCGGCGGCCGTTATTACAATCCCGGCAGCGCCACCTATCCTTATCCGCAGTCATACACACCGGTACAGAATGCCAATCCTGACCTGAAATGGGAGGAGAGACATGGGAAGAACATCGGGTTGGACTTTGCGTTGTTCGGCAACCGCCTCTCCGGTAATTTCAATGTGTTCAACGACAAAACAAAGAACCTGCTCTTTACCTATAACGTGCCGGTGCCTCCGTTCTTTTACAATACGATCCTCGCCAATGTGGGTGAACTCACCAACAAAGGGATCGAATTCCAGCTGAGCGCCGAAGTGATCAAGACCCGTGATTTCTCCTGGCAGCTGGGTGGTCAGATCACCACGGTGAAGACAAGGATCACGAGTCTCTCCGGTTCCTATGCAGGAAATAAAATCTCTTCCGACCAGGTGCCCGTGGGTTACGCGGTGGGCCGCGGATATGATGGCAACGCCATTACCTATTTGAAAGTTGGATATTCCCCCTATGTATTCTACCTGGCGCAGTTTGCCGGTTTGTCTGATACGGTCAGCAATGAAAGCAACAGCAACCAGCTGTACTATGATGCCAATGGGAAAAAGATCACAGACGTAACGGCGGCTGCGAAAAAATACACGGACCCTTCTCCCAATTTCACTTATGGCATCTCCAACACGTTTAACTACAAGCAGGTATCACTGAACTTTTTCCTGCGCGGGGTGCATGGTCAGAAACTGTTTAATGACTACAGCAATATCGTCAGCAATATTTCAAGACTTCCGGGAAACAACGTAACGCATGATGCGCTCACCAATGGTATCAAAGGATCCCAGACGGCCAGCGATCTCTGGTTGCAGAATGCTTCCTACCTGAGGCTGGACAATGCCACCCTCTCTTACCGGTTCAGCAATATCAAGGGACTTGAAAGTCTTCGGGTATATGTAACCGGTAGCAATCTCTTCGTGATCACGCCGTACAAGGGCATCGATCCGGAAATCAGAAGCGGAAATACCAACCAGGCTTATATCGACCAGAACGTATACGGCGACGCCTTTTATCCAAGAAGCAAGACCTATACAATCGGTGTAAATGTCGCCTTCAAATAAATTTAGCATCTGAAACTTTTAATATGAAACGCTACCAGAAAATAACAGCCATTCTCTTAACGATTGCCGGCATTCTGTCGATGAATGCCTGTACTAAACTTGACCAGAAGATCTACAGCGTGGTGCCCAACCAGAATTTCTGGCAGACGCCGGAACAGATCGCGGCCGGGATCGCGCCTGCCTACGCGCAGCTCACCAATATTCCGGACGGAAATTTTCAGGGACTCGAAGAATTCAGTTCTGATGAGATCGTAGTGCCTGCCCGGGGAAATGACTGGCTTGCCGATGGCCAGTATATCCAGCTCTGGGAGCATAACTGGACATCGGAAACCGCCCAGGTGCGGGACGCCTGGACCGATCTGTATGCAGGTATCGGTAAGATCAATTTCATCCTGAGCATTGTAAACAGCCTGAATCCGGCGCCGGCAGATCTGGCGAATATCAACGCCGAATTAAAAACGCTGCGCGCCCTGTATTACTACTGGGCAATGGATCTGTATGGCAACGTACCGCTGGTGACGGATTTTAAAACCAGTCCGGATTCCGTAACCAACAGCACCCGCACCGCGGTCTTTAGTTTTGTTGAAAAGGAACTGAAAGATAACCTGCAGCTGGTGGCTTCCAATGTGGATGCCTCCACCTATGGCCGCGTGACGAAGTGGATGTCCTTTATGACGCTCGCAAAATTATACCTCAATGCCGGCGTATACACCGGCACGCCGCGCTGGAGCGATGCCATGAGCATGTGCGACTCGATCATCCTGTCAGGCAAATACAGCCTGCAGCCAAACTATTTCGACAATTTCTCCCAGACCAACGACGCTTCCGTGGAAAATATTTTTGTGGTTCCTTACGACCACACGAATATCGGCGGCAACAACATGCAAACGCAGACGCTCCACTATCAGAGCAATATCAATTTCCAGATGAGCAGCGGCGCCTGGAACGGTTACTGCAGCACAGCCGAATTTTATAGTCACTACGATACCAGTTCCGTTTATACGGTGAAGGGACAAAATACCTACCGTACCTTCCTCGATGCGCGTACCGGTCAGTACCTGATTGGCCAGCAATTCGCTGAAGCGTATAGTTATCCTCCCAGTACCAATGTTTTATACAGCAGTACCGACCCGACCCTGAAGATAACTGACCTGCAGACAGGAAAAAATCTTTCCTTCTATCCGAATGTGACTGAAATCAGCAATCCCGCAGATACGTTCCGCCTGGCGGGCCTGCGCAATATCAAATATTTTCCAAACCCGGGCACCCAGGTGAGCATGAGCAATGACCTCGTTATTTTCCGGCTGGCGGATGTATTGCTGATGCGCGCTGAAGCATCTCTCCGCAACGGAACAGCCAGCGGTACCGACCTTGGCTATGTAAACCAGGTACGCGAAAGAGCATACGGCGGGGACATCACCAAAGATTGGAACATGGGCGACCTCACCCTGCCAAACCTCCTGGATGAAAGAGCCAGGGAATTATCATGGGAAAATTTGCGCCGCCAGGATGTGATCCGCTTTGGTACCTTTGGAAACGCAAGACTGCCAAACAAAACATCCGTGGATGCGGATGACCACTGGCAGATCTACCCGATTCCAAAAGCACAACACGATGCGAATGCCAACCTGAAACAGAATCCCGGATATCCATCCTTCTAACAGGACCTCAAGTATACCATTCAAAAGAGCAATTCCTGAACCGG
>CAZZYD010000112.1:7531-11304 GCA_964658175.1 uncultured Puia sp.
CTCCTAAGCAGTTTTACCAATTTAAAGTTTCTTTTCATTTTTGATGAATTGATCATGAAGCGTTTTTCATTTCTTCCGTTCCTCCTCCTTTTCATTGCGGGCTGTCACCCGCAGGCAGACAGGGTAGATGAAACGCCGGTCAATCCACTGTTTCAATTGCTGCCCGCCTCGGTCACTGGTATTCAGTTCAACAACCTCGTGACCGACTCGGCAGGTTTCAACATTTTCAATTACCGCAATTTTTACAACGGGGGCGGGGTAGCTATTGGTGATGTCAATAACGATGGCAGGCCCGATATTTTTTTTACCTCCAACCAGCACGAAAACCAGTTATATATAAATAAAGGGAACTGGCATTTTGAGGAAGTCGGGAAAAAAGCGGGCATAACCGGTGTCAACCGATGGCACACGGGTGTAACGATGGCCGATGTAAACGGAGACGGCTGGCTGGACATTTATGTTTCCAACAGTGGCGCCATCGACGGATCTGCCCGCGCGAATGAATTATATATCAACCAGCACGACGGTAGTTTCAAAGAAATGGCACACGAATATGGTCTGGACGACAAAGGCATCGGAACCCAGGCGGTATTTTTTGACTTTGACCATGATGGAGACCTCGATTGTTTTGTGCTCAACAACAGCTTCCGGCCGATCGAAAGTTTTGGTTATAATCCCGAGCAACGAAATACCCGCAACCTGAATGGCGGACACCGGCTCTACCGCAACGACCATGGACATTTTACGGATGTAAGCGAAGCAGCAGGGATATTCGGAAGTGAGATCGGTTTCGGTCTGGGCGTAACTGTCGGCGATGTAAATGACGACGGATGGCCGGACCTCTATGTATCCAACGATTTTTTTGAAAAGGACTATCTCTATATCAATCAGCACGACGGCACATTCCGGGAATCGGTGGAGCAATCGATGGGACATATCAGCCTCGCTTCCATGGGATCCGACATGGCAGACATCAACAACGACGGGCACCTGGATATTTTTACCACGGATATGTTGCCCGAGGGCGATTATCGGCTGAAAACGACCACCAAATTTGAAGACTTTGACGTACATAAAGCCAAGCTGAAGAATGATTTCCACCATCAGCTGGAAAGCAATTGCCTGCAACTGAATAACGGAGACGGAACTTTTAGCGAGATCGCCTGCCTCGCCGGCGTGGAAGCGACAGACTGGAGCTGGGGCGCCCTGAGTTTTGATCTCGACAATGACGGCTGGAAAGATCTGCTGGTTTGCAATGGGATCAGCAAAGACCTTACGGATCAGGATTTCCTGAATTTCTTCAGCAATGACGAGACAAAAAAGCAGGTGATCAGCCATGGCTTCAACTACAAGGATTTTATTAACCGGATGCCCGTAACGCCCATTGCGAAATATGCTTTTGTAAACCAGCACAACCTGCGTTTTAAAAATGAGGCAAAGTCGCTCGGACTCGCAACGCCCGCCTTCAGCAACGGTGCCGCATACGGCGACCTGGACGGAGATGGAGATGAGGACCTGGTGGTTAACAATGAAAATTCCGTTGCCTTTGTCTATCGCAATATGAGCAGCGAACAGCTGCACCACCACTTTCTTAAAATAAACTTGCTGGGAACGCCACCCAATAATTTTGGCATCGGAAGCCGGGTGACCATCTATGCCAGTGGCCAGCAGCAGATGCAGGAACTTATGCCCACGCGCGGCTTTGAGAGCAGCGTCGAGCCCATACTGGATTTCGGCCTTGGAAAAAATCCGGTGATCGACAGCCTGATCGTGCAATGGCCAACCATGAAAATTCAGCGATTGTATCATGTGCCGGCGGACACCATGCTCGTGTTAAGGCAATCGGATGCGCTGGAAAACCGGCATTTCCAAAAACCGGCAGCACCCTGGTATCAAAACAGTACGGCCTCCGATATCCGTGGAAATATTCAGCACAATGAAAATGTCTATGTTGATTTTGACCGCGAACGCCTCATCCCAAAAATGCTGTCGACCGAAGGACCCAAACTCGCAACCGCAGATGTAAACGGCGACGGGCGGATGGATTTTTTCATGGGCGGGGCGGCCTATGATACGGCAAAACTTTTTCTTCAGCAACCTGATGGCAGATTCCTGCCATCGCCCCAGTATGCTTTTGCACAGGATTTTCAAAATGAAGATGTGGGCGCGGCATTCTTCGATGCCGACAACGACGGCGATATGGACCTGGTGGTGGCCTCCGGCGGAAATGAAATACACGATGCATCCCAGTATCTTTTTACCCGTTTATATGTCAATGATGGCAAGGGACATTTCACCCGCAGTTTTCAGGGATGGCCGATGATCAATATCAACGCGTCCTGTGTACGCGTGCTGGATTTCGACGGGGATGGAAAGCCGGATATTTTTATCGGCGCACGCAGCATCCCCGGCGCTTATGGCATGAGCCCGTCCAGCGTGTTGCTGAAGAACCAGGGCAACAATGTGTTCACTGATGTAACCGCCAGCGCGGCGCCCGGGCTTCAGCACCTCGGCATGGTCACCGATGCCCAATGGGCCGACCTCGATGGCAATGGAGAAAAATCACTCGTGGTGGCGGGTGACTGGATGCCCCTCACCATCTTTCGTTTTAGGAACGGAAAGATGGAAAAAATAAAGGAGCTACCGCAATCAGCCGGCTGGTGGAATTGCCTTTCTGTCGCAGACCTCGATGGAGATGGCCGGATGGACCTTATTGCGGGCAATCTGGGACTGAATGCAAAGATCCGCGCAGACGCGCAGCATCCCGCCAAACTCTATGTAAGTGATTTTGATAAAAACGGCACGGTGGAATGTATTCCGGTCTACTATAAAACTGATGGGAAAGCCTATCCGTTTCCCCTGTATGGAGACCTGATCGGCGAGATCCCTTCACTCAAAAAACAGATGCTGCTCTACAGGGATTACGCAGGCAAGCCGCTCGATCAGATCTTCAGCAAAGCCCAACTCGATGATGCAGAAGTGCATGAAGTGGACCAGACGCAGACCTGTGTTTTTTATAACCAGGGGAATGACCAGTTTAAACAGGTGCCGCTGCCGGTCCGCGCCCAGTTTGCTCCGGTGTTTGCCATCCTGGTGGCCGATCTGAACAAGGACCATCGACCTGACCTGCTGCTGGGCGGCAACTTCTACGGCCTCAAGCCGGAAAGCGGGCGGTATGACGCCAGTTTTGGCGTGACCATGGTACAGGACTCAAGCCGACATTTCAGCTTTGCAGCCCCCGCCAGCACCGGCATCCTGTTAAAAGGAGAGGTGCGTGATATACAAATAGCGAAAACCACCGCCGGTTTTGATATCATTGTGGCGCGTAACAATGATTCGTTGCAACTCTTCAATAAAAATATCCAGGCATGGGATCAGGCAGGCATTCGTCGTTGAACGGATATGGGTGGGCGCTGCTCTTCATCATCCTGGCCGGATGTCATCGGCAAAAACCGATTTTCAGGGAAGCGCCATCCGCACAAACCGGAATCAGTTTTGTGAACCAGCTGATCCCGCATGATTCGCTGAATATCCTGGACTATCTCTACTACTACAACGGTGCAGGCGTCGCCATCGGTGACATCAACAACGACGGCCTGCCAGATATATATTTCAACGCCAACCAGCCAGGTCATAATAAATTGTACCTGAACAAAGGCGGATTTCATTTCCAGGACATCACCGAAAAAGCCGGCGTAGCGGGCACTGCCGACTGGTGCACCGGTGTCACGATGGCGGATGTAAATGGCGATGGCTGGCTGGATATCTACGTG
>CAZZYD010000113.1:0-11221 GCA_964658175.1 uncultured Puia sp.
GCCATGAAAATATTCAATTGGCGCAAGTTTTTAAAATATATCCGGCAACTTTTTTATCATAACAGATAAAATGCCGGTAAACAACTGCAAACAACAGCCTTTGTCTGATGAAGGATAATTATTTTGATTTCGATACCGTCGCGGCCATTTTTAATGCGTTATAAGCGTTTACGATACCACCCGTGCTGCTCAGCGTAGCAAAATCGACTTTTTCTTTCGTGCCCGGTTTATAAACCATTTTTCCCCTGAGCGGGGTAACGCTCTCCAACAGGATCGTCTTCACCTGTACATCCGTCAGATCAGGATAATATTCCATGATCAATGCAGCGATACCGGCAACCACGGGGGTGGCCATGCTGGTACCCGAGGCGTATTGATACTTATTGTCAGGATAGGAAGAATAGATGTCCACGCCGGGCGCAAACAGGTCGACTTTTGTCTGTCCATAATTCGAAAATGGCGCCGTCAGCGCGAAGCCTGTATCGATGCTGGACGCGCCAACAGAAATCATATTTTTTGCGCTGCCGGAATGGTCGATGAAGTCGGCCGTCGGAAAACAGGGAACTGAATCGTTGTTCAGGTGATCGTTCATCGCGGCACGAACCATCAGTACGCCTTTTTTCTCAGCATATTTGACCGCATCCTCCACCCATTGCTGCTGGGGTGACAGGCGCTTGCCAAAACTCATACTAATCACCCGGGCACCGTTATCCACTGCGTACCGGATGGCAAGAGCGATGTCCTTATCGCGCTCGTCGCCAAAAAGTCCTTCGTTCACGGCCCGAACCGGCATGATGAGTACATGATCCGTCACCCCATCCATGCCGATGCCATTGTTACGGCCCGCAGCGATGATACCGGAACAATGGGTGCCATGATCCGCGAGGTGATCTCCCACGAGGGGGTTTCCATAGTGCGTATCGCTGATATCAAAAGGATTGTCTCCGACGATCTCTTTGCGCTGCACCGACGGATCGTTGGATACCTGGCGATAAAGTTCCTGCTGCTCCTGCATAGTGGTCATATAGGCCCTTCCGGTGGCGACCACGCTATCCAGACTCATCGCTTTCCGGTCGGGTTTCTGCCTGCTGTAAAATGCCGTCAGAAATCCCTTGGCCGCCATCCCCGCACTGTCTCCGGGGTGGTAGTCGATCACATCCTGGTAATGTATCGCCGATAGATGTGTCTGTTTTTTTACCAGGCTGTCGGCCGTTGCCAGGCGCTGGATGATGGCTGACATGGCCGGATAATTATCCTTATGCCGATCGATGGAATCCTCGATATGCAAGGCTCTCACTTTCGTAAAATAGGCATAGTCGCTATTGGACGCATACCTGCTGCTATCCTTATCCGGAAAAGCGGGCGCCAGCCGGTAAAATTCGCGGTCAGCCTCGCTACTCGTGGCATAAATATTTTTTCCGTTTTTGCCGCCCAGAAAATTCCAGCCATGGATATCATCGATATAGCCGTTGTGGTCGTCATCGATGCCGTTGCCGGCCAATTCCTTTTCATTGGTCCAGATATGACCCTGAAGATCTTCCTGGCGGATGTCCACCCCTTCATCGATGACGGCAACGATCACGGGTACTGCTTTTTTCCCTACCAGCAATTCTTTATAAGCCCGGTTCACCGAAGTGCCATAGACCGAATCCTGCTGGTAATCCAGTAACTGCCAGGTCTGAAATTTCGCGAGCCGGCGGTCGCCCTGGGCCATCGTCTGCAGGGAGATAAGACAAAACAAAAAACCGGTAAGTGCTGACCTCTTCATACGCTATAAGATTGTTGTTGGCACAAAAAAAGCAAATAACATGCCCTACAGCAAATACTTTTAGACGAAGGACTTTATTAATAGACGAGCGAAGAAATAAAAATCAGCTTTTGGCCTGTCTTTTATCCAGTGTCCAGTGACCGTTATCCAATGCCCGCAGGGTGATGCGCTGATCGGCATTTTCAAGGGTGATGACATATCCGGTGTTTTCGTCGTCGGTATACGTAATTAAATCGGTGATCCAATAGCCCCTGAAATTCGTTTTGATATCATTCTGCAGGCCCATCGGCAAATGGGCGATGGTCGTATGGTTTCCGAAACCCATGAATTCTCCACTGCCTGTGTAGAAGGCGCTGATGGCCATTCCCTGCTGATCAAAATTCGCTTTGTAATAGAAATCGATCTTTTCCCAGGTGACATTTCCCATCGGGGCAAAATCATTCACGAACTGCGACGATACCTGTTTGGGAATCCGGCCCGTATTTCCATTGGCAAAACTACCGGTAACGGCCATCAGAAGGATCAGCAGGCTGAGCAGATATTTCTTTTTCATTGGTTTGTATTTTTATGATGAATTAATATTTCACCACAAAACTACACGGGCCGGACTCAGTTTTTTTGCCTATGAGATATACAGCCTGATTGTTGCGACAAAAGCCGGAAATCTATAAGCAGGATAAGTTCCCTGCCTTTCAACTGATCTTATCCATTGACCGCAATCTTTGCATTTTCGGATCGATTCCAGGCATGCCACCTGGAAACGCTCAGTCCCATTACCGCAAACCAGAGGCTGGTGAGGATTTCGCCCGGCGCGCAGGGGTACAGTATATACGGATATAATTTTGCATCCAGCCCAGGCGCCAGAAAACTTAAAAAGCCATGTGTAAAATAACAGATACCTGAAAGAGCGAGCATCACCCCCAGCAGGCGGGGAATAAAAGCGGAGCGGAACAACAGCCAGCCGGTGGTCATTTCATCGATCCCATAGAATACCCAGGAAAGTAAAAGTCCTGTTTGCGACATGCGCAGCACCAGTGATTCCATGCCAGGCATCCAGGGTTGTGCCTCTGTGAATGGCGAGCTGCCGGTTTGCATCAGGTAGGGAATGTATGCAATCAGCAAACCAACGCCTTCAATCGCGATCCCGATGATTCCGCACAGGAGTGAAATGGAAGCCACCAATTTGTTGACTCTTTTTAACAGCAGGAAGCCGATGATCTCTGAGGGTATGTTGATCAGTAACTCAAAAAGGTGTGAGGAGAACCCAAGCCGGAACAACCTGGGATGCAGGGCAATATTTCGAAAGGTGGCTGCGGCATCACCGGCAACACCCAGTTTGCTTTGTACAAAACCGATATCGAAGGCACCTGTCGCCACCCCCATGAGTCCAAGTATCCCCAGCGCCCGGGCGAGAACGAAGGGATTGTATTCATTGCGGGGTGACAAAAGCATGGCGGCCGGTTCTTTTTAGTACTAGTAGAAAAAAGTTTCCGAAACGATTTTATCATTCTCAACGCCGAACACGGCGATCTCTTCAAAGTTCCGCCGGCCACCGGTCTTGAAACTGACATCCCGGCTCATCGACACACTGAAATACTTCCCTCCCACCACCGGTTTACTGCAAAAACTGCCATGCACTTCGGAGATCAGGTCCATGCGGGCCTTTGACTTTGCCTTTATTCCTTCCAGGGTTTTCGTCAGGTGGGGAATGCCCATGGATTCCGCGTGCTCCGGCTCCGTACAAATAACGTCGTGGTGGTATAACATGTCCTGGATTTCAGCCGCACGGCCCTGCTGGTACAGCTCATAGTATTTGTCTGCCATTTCCTGTGTTGTCATAGACTGATTTTTCGAATACCAACTTACGGAATTTAAATGGCATGCGCGCGGGATATTCCAACGGAAGACCTTTGGTGCAGAGGAAGGTAATCGAAGAGCTCGACCGGAAAAATCTGGTCGCCGTTTTCCCCGATCACCAGCACCATAAAACGTTTGTACGTTTTTCCCAGTTTTGAAATGGCGCGTTCGTTGTCATTGGTCTCGTCATAGAGCCAGTAAAGATAAAGCTGCTCCGCTTTTTCTTTATTCGGTGAAATCAGCAGGGCAGCGATGGTCGTTTCCGGGTCGGTACTCCGACTGCGGGTCATTGGCTGGCCAATCAGGTGTTGGTGTTCAGATACCAGCGAAGCGGCTTCTTGATACGTCATACGGAATTTTGATGAAGCAAAACTAGCTTGGCGTGGGCCATTCGCCAGCCCGTAAACTGTTAATTCATCCGACTTTAACCTTCGCGTAATAATGGCTTTACATCCTTCCGGTCTGTCATTAAAGCTTATCTTAGGGATGTAGCTGTTTCACGCGCATATGTCAACCCTTTTTTATGCTATCCAATCATTGGAAAATGGCCCGCAGAAATCTCTGGAAAAACAGGGGATTCTCCACGCTGAACATTGCCGGACTGGCGATCGGACTGGCCACCTGCTTTTTTATTTTTCAGTACGTACATTTTGAAAAAAGCTTTGACCGGTTTAACCAGCAGGCGCCGGATCTTTACCGCGTGCTGCTGGGGATCAAAGACAATGCAGGCGCGGCATTCCTGCAACCCATCAACCATCCTGCCGCGGGACCTGCACTGAAGAGGGAATTTCCGGAAGTAAAGGATTTTGCGCGGCTGGTTCCTTCGCGCCTGTTTATGGGAACACTCATTGTCAGTCGCAATGACCCGCATGCAGCACCGGTGGCATTTAATGAAGGCCATGTTTTTTTTGCAGATCCGGGCGTATTCCGCCTGTTTTCTTTCCCGGTCGTTCAGGGCAATGGCGAACGGGCGCTGTCGGGCGGTCGCTCAATCGCCATCTCGCAATCCGAAGCCACTAAATATTTTGGACAGGAAAATCCGATTGGAAAAACACTTTTAGTCAATGACCGGATGGCATTGACGGTGGGTGCCGTCTTCGCTGATATTCCGGCCAATTCGCACCTGAAATTTGATATGCTGATTGCTTTTAACGATGGCGAGCAATTCGGTACCGATGCCTGGAGCTGGCCTGAATTTTATACTTATGTGCGATTATCACCAGGCACCGATCCCCAGAAACTTGAAAAAGAATTTCCATCCTTTGTCGGCAAATACCTGGCGGATGAAGCAAAAAAATATAATTTCCACAATAGCTTCTACCTACAGCCGGTGACTGATATTCATCTTTCCTCCCACTATGAAAATGAACTGGAAGTAAATGGCAGCGAAAAAGAAATCGCGTTGCTGGCGGTCATTGGCTTGTTCGTCCTTGTCATAGCCTGGATCAACTATATTAACCTCACCACTGCCAAGGGACTTGAAAGAGCCAAAGAAATCGGCGTGCGGAAAGTCGTGGGCGCCACGCGCCGCCAGCTCACGGGTCAGTTCTTGACAGAAGCATTGATCGTTTATCTCCTCGCGCTCATGTCGGCAGCGGTGCTCGTGGTATTGCTGTCACCTGCCTATGGCCAGCTCACGGGGGTGGCCAACAGCTTGTCGGTGGTATCTTCTGAACTCATTCGGCAACCCGGCTTCTGGCTGCTGCTCGCGGGATCCTTTATCGGCGGCGTCCTGATCATGGGCGCTTATCCTGCCTGGGCCTTTGCAAATGTGGATCCGGTGACCGTACTCAAAGGAAAAATCGTGCAATCGGGTCGGGGCATTCTGCTTCGCAAAGGTCTCGTCCTTTTTCAATGCGTTATTTCCCTGCTGCTGATTGCGGGAAGTTTGCTGGTATACCAGCAACTGCGTTTTATGCGCAATCAATCCCTCGGATACAACACGGCGCAATTACTGATCGTAAAGGCCCCGCCGGTGAGCGATTCGGGTTCGTACCGGAAATTCACGGTATTCAATAATGCGCTGCAAAAAGATCCCACCGTGCTGAGTGTGACAAAAACCTCTGACATCCCCGGACAAACCATCGTTTACAACAACGGCATCCGCCGGATAGAACAAAATACGACCCAAAGTCAGGATACTTATCTGACCGAGATAGATGAAAATTTTCTCAAAACATTTGATATAGGTATTGTGTCCGGCAAAAGTCTCACGACCAGCGAATCGATCGATGGCAATGGCATCAATCCCAGTCATTATACGGTTATGATCAATGAAACGCTGTCGAAAGCACTCGGGTATCCTACGCCGGATGCCGCGATCAACCGAAAGATAAGTTTTGGCTTGGGTACGGGAGATGTAAATGGTACTATTTTGGGTGTGGTAAAAAATTATCATCAGCGTTCGCTCAAAGATCCTTACGACCGGATCTTATATTATTTTCCGCAACGCACCGAATGGCGCTATGTTGCCATACGGGTTCAACCAACCCATATCCGACAGACGCTCGGATTCATAGAAAAAAATTACCGCAGTATTTTTCCATCGGATCCTTTCGAATCTTTTTTTCTCAACGATTATTTCAACCAGCAGTATAACGCTGACAACCAGTTTGGGACGATGTTTACCTTGTTCACCGGACTGGCGATCCTGATTTCCTGTCTTGGATTGCTGGGCCTGTCGAGTTTTACCGTCCGCCTGCGGTTGAAAGAAATCGGGATACGGAAAGTGCTTGGCGCTTCCGTACCCAGGATTCTGCTGCTACTCTACCAGGAAGTTTTCGGCATCGTGTTGCTCGCGACGGTGATCTGTATTCCGATCGTTTATTTCGCTGCAAACCGGTGGTTGTCGAATTATACATTCCACATCCGGCCGGGTGCTGTTTTTTATCTTGTCCCCACGATCCTGCTCCTGCTGATTACATTGCTGATTGTGGGCGTCCGGAGCTTCCAGTCAGCCAGGGCCAATCCGATTGATGCTTTGCGCACCTGACGAAAGATGTGCCGATAAAAATCCTGCTGCCGGTCTATCTTTATACTCCGTTATGGAGCCTGCTGTTGTGTTAGCCGAGATAGATTCCGATCTGCGGGCGCTGGAAGAAAGTACCGCGCTCGGGAATGAAATTAATTTCTGCGACCGGGCAGCCGCCAACGATTTTATCGAGGTCCATGTGCTGGACCGACTGGAAAGTACAACAGGAGTCACGATGGACATGGAAAGGCTGGCGCTGATCCGCCGCGCACAAAAACTTCAGGAAACATTTGAACGAACGGATCGGGCGATGTGGACAAAACTGCGCCGGCAAATCCAAACGGGGCATTGTCCGCCCGCGACTTTCCGCGCCATACTCTTCGCACATACCGGTATTGAGTTCCCGCTTGCAAAAAAATCCTCCGGGTCTGGTTATGATCAACTCGACCTGTTTGTCAATGGTCTGTTGGCGTTGGAAGCCGTACCCGAACCCAGCCAACCGCTGGCAGCGGAGATGGTTGGCTATCAAAAAACCCCTGCACGCATCCTGCTTGAATTGGCAGACCTGGCGCGCCCGTCGGCTACCGATATTTTTGTTGACCTCGGTTCGGGCCTCGGTCAGCCCGTGATGCTTTTTCATCTGCTCAGCGGTATACCTGCCGTCGGTATCGACATCGAGCCCGTGTATCAGGCGGCAGCCACGGACTGTGCATGCCGCCTGCATTTACCAGATGTTTCTTTTCACATTGCCGATATCCGACATGCGGATCTTTCAGACGGAACCCTCTTTTTCATGTATACGCCCGTGCGGAAATCGATCCTTGATGAAGTGCTGATCAGGTTGCGGCAATTGTCGGCAAAGTCGCCCTTCCGTTTGTTTACCTACGGCCCCTGCTCCGCCCGGGTGGGCCATGAAAACTGGCTTCATCTCGGGCATGGACAACCGGAAGATCCAGATTCACTCTGCTTCTTCCATTCCTACTGAACTATCATTGTATTTTACGACACAAACATTTTTCATACCTGTCCGGTGAAACTGAGTGTGACAAAGACCACCCCGCCAATGACAGCAAAGAACCCGATCAGCAGCAACAGGATGCCGAATACGACGTGGTACCCGGGCTGATAGTCGCGAATCTGAATGCTGGTGTCGCGTGAGCCGGTCCGTTTTTTTGACAGCAGCCTGCTGGCGACGGAAACCGTCCCCGCTTGCATGCCGGATTCAACGGCTTCCAGGGTATAGTTTCCCGGGGCGGCAAAAAATGAATAGAGCAGTACCCGGCTGTGCGATCCAGTATTCACCCTGATACGACCGGGACTCGGTGTCAGCGGCAACCGCTCCCCGGTTTTTTCATGGCGGATCGTCAGCTGCACCTGCGTGTCGGGATCCCTCCCAAAGAAAATACCCTTTTGCCAGACGGCGTAGGTGGCAGCCACCATGAGGGAGAAGGTCCTGGTTTGTTGACCCGCCGGTGCCTCAAAAGCGATTTTCGTACCGAGCGTCCTGCGCAGGATCCTGATCCCCATCAGCAGGGCAAAAATGCCCAGGAGAACCAAGAGGCAGGACAAAATCCGCAAAAACAGGTGATGCATGAATGTTTACAGTTGAGGAACTAAACGAAATGCCGTCTTCGGGTGTTTGTTTATGTACACGGTATGGTAACTTACAAGTATAAATAATTTTTTATGAGCGAACTAACAAAAGACCCGGCTTCCTGGAACGCCCTGACGCCTGAAGAAGAACGCGTGATCGTGCGCAAAGGCACCGAACGGGCTTTTACCGGCGCACTGACGGACAACAAGGAAACCGGTACTTATGTATGCCGGCGTTGCGATACCCCGTTATACCATTCGCACGACAAATTTGAATCACACTGTGGATGGCCGTCTTTCGATGATGAGATCCCGGGCGCGGTAACAAAAGTGCCCGATGCCGACGGGCGGCGGGTGGAGATTCTCTGCAACCATTGCGGCGCGCACCTCGGTCATGTATTTACGGGCGAGCGTTTCACAAAGAAAAATACGCGGCACTGTGTCAATTCGATTTCGCTGAAATTCATCCCGTCGGAAAAATCAGCAACCTGAAAGCGTTGCTTCGTTCCCGTGATCCCGACGATTATGCTTCGGTAAAATTGCGGGTTATCTTTTTCAGGATCGCTGACAATACAAAACCATAGAGCACAAAACCGATGAAAATAATATACCCCGGCTGGATCGAGGTATTGTTGGTCGTGATGCTGGTAATAGAGCTTGTATCCATATCCAGGCCGGAAAGGGTGCTTTCCACGATCCCGTTAAAACCGATATAGGTCATCAGGATAGCTACCACCATTACATCCGCCATGCTCCATTTGCCTGATTTGAAAGCGAAATAATAGATATACTTATTTTTCGCCCATTTGTCTTCACTCACCAGGGCAATACCGGTGGACGCGAGTTTCATAAACGGAAAGATCACACTGAAAATAAGGATCATCACGCCAACGATCTGGGAATCAATTTTTTTGGTTTTCAGGAGGAGTATCACCACATCGAGGATGCTTTTACTCTGAAAGAAAAGTTCCTGGTTCTTGAAAGAGATCGTTTGTCCCAGGAGATGAAAGTCCATCGATGCGATCCGCGCATCGATTTCGATCATCGTCGTCGTTAATCCCACCAGCAAGAGGATGACCGCAGCGGCGACGGACAATAAATACAGGATTTTGTGGTCATCGGGCCGGTTGCGGACAAGCCGCCAGATGCCGAGCAACAGGAGAATGCAACCAAGCATACCAAAAGCATATCCATAGGTTTGCCTGCGTACCTGCACGAGCAGCATCGCATTCCGGTTTTCGAAAGCAGTTTTGTCGTGTACCCCGTACCGGCTGTATACAGAATCCATGGTATGTTTCGTAACGGCCATCGAGCTGTCGTACGTTTGCTGTCCGAGTTGCGCGATGGCAGTATCTGCTATATTGGCCAGCCGGTGATAGCTGGAGGACTTGGTCACTTCCGCCATGATCTTATTGGCAAAACCCGGAACTTCTTTCTGTACATTTTGCTGGCTGACCAGGGTGTGGATGGCCAGTTTTTTTATTTTTCCACCAAGGGATTTTGCGGGCTTGTTGATTTCGGCGAATGCGTGATCCACCAGCCCGTGCATCACCTGCTCGATTTCTTTTTTCAGGTCCGCCTGCTGTGAGGGTGTCAGCCGGTAGGTATTTACCTGTGCGGTCGCGGCCTGCACGATATGGTCCCGCCAGAGGTCTACCGACAGTAAACCAAAGGACACGCTGTTGATCAGGCTATAATCTTTTTTATACTGCTCCTGTTCGGCTGAGATCCGGTGCACCTGCCAGCCGCACCAGGCTTCCACTGCCAGGATTCCGCAAACGATGATGACTAGCAAAGGCTTATATGCGGCGGAGGACGAACTGCGGGGCAATTTTTTGTTTGCGGGCATTGTGCAGGTTTAGAAAACTTTCGGCTATACCTGCGATTCCCGTGCCAGCCCTGTCATTGTTTTTTTCGGAGCCATTTCTTCCGGATAAAATACACCGCCAGTATCCACAACGTAATGGGAAACCACCATTTATACTTCTCCACGTGATAGTCTGCGGACATCATGTCGTCCATTCCCGCATTGTACAGGACGGTGAGCGAATCATGCGGTTTGAGTCGGTCGTAATCCGATTCGCTGATGGCAATCGTGCGGCTGTCGGCCGCGTATTCAACCGTGGCGGAATAATAATGGGCGATATATATATCATTTGTATAGTGCGGTGGGCCATATGTATAACTATCGGTCGTAATGACCGGTACCGTGAGGGATACGGTATTCGCTTTCAGCGTATAATAATACCGGTAATTCATCCACAAATCCCAGGTGACGAAGCAGGCGCCCCCGAGCGCGGCGACCATCCCAATGGCACCCGCCACCTTATCGAACCCGGAAATGCCGGTGAGTCGCCCAAGGGCGGATAAAGAAAACACGGCAATCACGATGACCAGTAAAACCGTCATGAATAATGACCGGTTCGCGTATTTGAAAGTGCTCACCACGATCCAGCTGACGAGTGGTGATTTTTTGAAAACCGTTTTCCGGTGAACAAAATTTCCGGGTTGCCGGAAATCGTCGAGTGCCGGCAGATACAACAGGTGAATCAAACTCCCGGTGCCCACCCAGCCACTGTCCAGGTAATAGTGGACCGTATAACTTTTGTCGTGGTAAGTAAAAGATAAATACCGGTTGTTGCTGATATAATCCTTCCAGTTTTTTTTCTCCTGGCTTTCAGACGCTACCCTTACGGTTACCGGAATGCCTTCGCGGGCAAAGCGGTCAGTGATGTTTTCCTCCTGATAAGACCACCAGGTTTCCCGCGCCACAAGTACGAGAAAAAGAATCAGGACACAATGCAGCATGAAAAGGAAAATCCGCTTGATGAATGCCATAGCAACAGCTGTTTACGACGATTACAATTTTACGGATAGTTCCGCGCAAACCGGGTTTCATCCGTCGATTTAAAAGGTCGTTGGGCGATTATCTCGATTTCTCGCGAATGCTGTTTCACGCGACGGCGCTACGGATGCGCAACGGCGCGACGGGTTCTCGCCAAGTTGGTTTCACGCAAAGACGCGAAGTCTTA
>CAZZYD010000114.1:0-9870 GCA_964658175.1 uncultured Puia sp.
AACACATTATCTGCGAGGATCAGGCTGCCTGGACGAAGCCGGGGCACCAGAAAATCGTAGTAGGCGCTGTATCCCGTTTTGTCGGCGTCGATGAACACGAGGTCCCAGGGCTTGTCCAGTTCCCGGAGGACGTCTAACGCGTTTCCGGTGTGTAAAATTATTTGACTGCCTGTTTTCGATTTGCTAAAGTTTTCCCGCGCCACGGCCGCGGTTTCTTCCCGCAGTTCCAGGGTATGCAGTTCGCCTCCGGGTTTCAGGCCTTTGGCCATACATAAAGCACTGTATCCCAGGAAAGTACCGATCTCTAATATATACGTCGGCTGTAGCAGGATGCTGATCATTTCCAGGAATTTACCCTGCAGATGACCGCTGAGCATATTCGCCTGCGGATGACCGGCATTTTCAGTTTCAATGCTGTCCAGCAGGATATCGGGCTGAGGCGAGTAGAAAGTCGCATACGCCTGTGCTTCGGGAGAAATCATATCCATCCCCCAAAGGTAGGAAGCGGGAAATAAATGAGTGTTCAGGCAATCACCGGCGGCTTTTTACCGGAGATAAGCCACAAACCCAGGAAAGTCAAACCCCCATTGATCACCAGGAGTTCCAGGCCGATCTGGAAGGGACCAAACATTGTCTGCTGGTATTTATCGATCAGGAAACAGATCACGGGAGACAGAATGCAGACCAGCGGTACCAGGGGCTGGCGGATGCTGCGCCGGGTGCTGATGGCAAAAGCGAACAGACCAAGGAGCGGACCATAGGTATACGTCGCCACTTTCAGGATCACACCGATCATGCTGTCGCTGCTGATCCATTTGTAGATCATCACAAAACAGAGGAAGATAAAAATGAAAACGAGGTGCACGCGCTGGCGTATTTTTTTTTCCGATGCTTCGTTCAGGTCTTTTCTGCGCCGGATACCCAGGATATCTATGCAAAAAGAAGAGGTGAGGGCCGTGATGGCGCCGTCGGCACTCGGGAACAGGGCAGAGATCAGCGCCAGGATAAAGATCACCGATACGATGCGCGGCATATGATGCAGGGCAAGTTCCGGAAAGAGGTTATCGGGTTTGAGGGTGAGGTGCTGTTCGCCGGCATAGAGGTGCAGCAATCCGCCCAGGAACAGGAAGAGAAAGGTAACGATCCCCATGATCAAGCCCAGGGTCACCACGTTTTTCTGCGAGTCCTTCAGTGTTCTGACAGAGATGTTTTTCTGCATCATCTCCTGGTCCATCCCCGTCATCGTGACCGTTATGAAAATACCTGCTACGATCTGTTTAAGGAAGAAGGATTTGCTGTTGGGGTCCGTGAAAAATATTTTCGAATATCCTTTGGCCTGCATGGCCTGCAGCCCTTCGAATATATTCATATGAAGATGGTGCAGGATGAAGGCAGAACAGATCACAAGCCCCGAGAGCATGCCGGTGGTTTGCAGCATATCCGTCCACACAATGGTTTTTACGCCGCCTTCAAATGTATACAAGAGGATCATGAACAGGATCACCAGGGTAGTAAGCCAGAAGGGTACATGCAGGTCCTGCAGGATGGCCACCTGCAGCACATTTACCACCAGGTAGAGGCGGGCGGTGGCGCCCAGTACGCGGGATAAAATAAAAAAGGACGCACCGGTTTTATACGCGCTCATGCCGAGCCGGGTCTCCAGATAATAATAGATCGAGGTAAGTTTCAGCCGGTAATACAGGGGCAGGAGCACGCCGGCGATCAGGAGATATCCGATGAAGTATCCGATGGTGATCTGAAAATAGCTGAAAGCATCGCGGGCGACGGCGCCGGGTACGCTCACGAAAGTAACCCCAGACAGGGTGGTGCCGATCATCCCGAAAGCCACCAGCATCCAGTTGGAATTGCGGTTGCCGATAAAAAATGAATCGTTGTCTGATTTCCGCGACGTGCGCCAGGCCACGGCCAGCAGCAGTAAAAAATAACCGATAACAAACGAAAACAATAAAGCTGGCGACATGCGGATGATGGGATATTAACGAGTGAAAATTAGGAAATACAATTTTAAAAATTCAATTTTAGTTTTGCTTATCATATATATCTTATGAATATCGGATCTGTTGCGGTCTTTTGCGGTTCACACGAAGGAAAAAATCCGTTGTACGCGCAGCATGCGGCCGAGCTGGGTAAACTGCTCGCCATGCTCAATGTAAAAATTATTTATGGCGGTGGTCAGCACGGACTGATGGGTGTTCTCGCCAATGCGGTGCTGGCCCAGGAGGGTCATGTGATGGGCGTGATCCCGGAACTGATGATCGAATGGGAAGCGCAACACAAGGGCCTGAGTGAGTTGTCGATCGTCGCCGACATGCATGCCCGCAAAAAATTAATGTACGAAAGGGCCGACGCGGTCATTATGCTTCCCGGTGGCTTCGGAACACTCGATGAATTTTTTGAGATGATTACCTGGAACCAGATCAAGATCCATTCCAAAAAGATCTACGTGCTGAATTCAGATGGTTTCTTCACGCACCTGCTGCGGCATATCGCCTTTATGGAGAAAGAAGGTTTTCTGCGACCGTCTGCTGAAGACCGGATCATCTGCTGCCAGACGCCGGTGGAAGTGTTTAACCAGCTCAGCTAAAAGCCCATATTGTAGCCAAGTCCGTACACGGCCGTTCTGTAATAAGGAGAATACTGATTCTGAATTACGTCATACAGCACACTGATCACGATGGAACCCCTCCCGGCGGGCAGGGCGGCGCCTCCGCCGAGTAAGAGCGATGGAACGAATTGAGAGAATTTATAATTCGGCGCATCGTCATTATAATAGCTGTATTTACCCCATACATAGTTTAATTCGGGTTGGGCCTGCAGAAAAAACTGATGGATCGGGTACACGCGTCCGAATATATTGAAACCTGCATAGCTCTGCGATTCAGATTGCTGCAGATAATCATCCTTATAATGATAGTAAATGTAATTCACACCGAAACCCGCGGCGAAAACATCATTGAAATGATAGCCAATCTGCGGAGCGACATCAATCACCGTATAGGATCCGAAGCTAAGTCCCAGATTGCCACCGAAAAACAGTTTCGATTTGTCAAAGCCGGTTTTCTCCGGTGCTTCGGTGTATTGTGCTGATGCGGTATTTATCAGAGAAATCAGCATCGCCGCGATCCAAATCATTTTTTTCATAGAAAGAAATTCTGGTTAAAGGTCAAATATTTTTCCCGCATTCAGGATGTTTCGCGGATCAAACGCTTTTTTTATGGCCCGCATCAGATCCAGCTGCGTTTCGCTGAACATGATATTCATATATTTTTTCTGCACCAGGCCAATGCCATGTTCACCACTGATCGTGCCACCCAGGGTCTTGACCAGTTCAAACAGGCTGCGGAGCGCCAGCACCATCTGCGGATCATCCTGGCTGTTTTCCAATCCCGCTTTTTTTATGCGCACATGCAGGTTTCCATCTCCGGCGTGACCATAGGATACCGCATGAAAATCGTACTGCTCACCGAGTGTGCGGATGCCCCGGATCAGCGCAGGTAATGCGGCACGGGGTACCACAAGGTCTTCCTCGATGGTGTACCCGTCGATCTTTACGGCTTCGGCGACCGCCCGGCGTAATTTCCACAGACTCTCTTTCTGTTGTGCATCTTCCGCGAAAAATATATCCATCGCATCGAAGGCACCCAGCAGTTCACCGATGGCCTCCATATCCTGTATGAGCAGGTCTTTATTATTTCCATCCACCTCGATCAGGAGGTGCGCCTCGATGTCGTCGCTCACCGGAAAACTATTGTTGCCGAGATGGCGGCTCACAATTTTCAATGCATCGATCTCGATCAGCTCGAGCGCACTCGGTGTAAAACCGGCTTTGAAAATGGCGCTTACCGCAGCGCAGGCTTTTTCGAGCGAACCAAAAGGCACCAGCATCAGCAGGTCATGGGCAGGATGCGGGATCAGCCGCAGCACAATCTTCGTAACGATGCCCAGCGTGCCTTCGCTGCCGACGATCAGCTGGGTCAGGTTGTACCCGGTCGCATTTTTCAACACGTTGGCGCCAGTCCAGATCACTTCCCCATTGGGCAACACCACTTCTAGGTTGAGCACATAATCTTTGACCACGCCATATTTTACGGCTTTCGGTCCGCCACTGTTTTCGGAAATATTTCCCCCGATAAAACAGGATCCGCGGCTGGCGGGATCGGGCGGGTAAAACAATCCTTTTTCCCTGACGGTATTCTGCAGCACTTCCGTAATCACGCCGGGTTCGGTGATCACCTGGAGATTGTCTTCGTCGATGGTAAGTATTTTATTGAAACGTTCCATGGAGATCACGACGCCACCCAGTTGAGGCAGGGCGCCGCCACTCAGGCCCGTGCCTGCTCCGCGGGGTGTTACCGGGATCGAATGGTTGTTGCAATAGGAAAGAATCGCGCTGATTTCCGAAACGGCATTCGGACGGAGCACGAGGCCGGGAGAAAACTGCAGGTGTTCCGTTTCATCGTGGCCGTAATCCTGCATACGCTCTGCATCCGCAAAGAAATTAGCAGGGCCTACGATCTGTGCCAGGTGCTCGATCTGTTCGGGTTGCAATTGTCCGGCGACTGGCCGGAGGGCCGTTTGTATCATGGTGCAAAAATCGGATAAATGCCGCAGTTTGGAATGTCCGGCTCAGTTTTTAAATGTCGGGCAGAGCGACTGGTGAAGATCGCCGCTGTATTCATTGAAATTACCCGGACGAATGATCCCGAATTCCCAGGCGCCATTGCCATTGTTTGCTTTGGCCAGTGAAGAGGTCGTTACGTCATACGTGAATACAAGGCGAATATTTTTATAGATGAAACCGATCATGGGAATCACTGCGTCGCCAACCCGGTAATACAATCCGCCGATGACCTGTTCGTCTCCGTCGCCGGAAAGATTGTACTGGGCATTGATACCGGCCACCGTTTCATGGGAAGATGCCTGGTTGGTATAATAAGCCATCGGGTTAATGATGACGACATCGCTTGTTTTAAAGCTGCCGTTCAGAAAACCGATGAAGCGGGGCTGTATCCGGCTGTCAAATCCTGACGGGTCGGTTTGGAAAAAGGATTCCCTTGCCCGGTTGATGTGCTGGACGGAAAATCCGGCATTGAGGTATGTTTTTGTATCCGGGAAATAGGCATAGTTCATGCCCACCTGCATATCAAAAAAGTTCACGCCCGGTTTATCGATCACCACGGAAGTCGGCAGGGTATTGTCAAAGAATTTTCCGTCGAACTGATCCGGAAATTTCAGCGCGGCATTGTTGATTCGTTTATTGATATAACCGGTGTTGAAACCGATGCTGAGCAGGCTGGAATAGCCGAGCATCTGATGATAAGCCACGGAGCCGTAGATGGAAGTGGTCTGCAGGCTGCCCGAACCCGCCACATCGTGCAGAATGACGCCGCCGAGGCCGAGCCATCCCGTCTGGATCCGGCTGCGGAATACCTGCGCATCTCCCCACACACTCATCGTTTTGTAGGGCTGTGATAAAATATTGGACCACTGGTTCCGGTAATTCGCCCCCAGCCGGTAATCGGCATCGGGAATAAAACCCGTATTGGCAGGGTTGGTGAGCAATGGCGAATTAAACCATTGGGAGAAATGAAGATCCTGCGCGCCGGCAGTGACCGACAGCATCAGCATGCTGGCGGCAGAAAGCAGAAGTTTCTCAAAGCGTTTCATACACACAAAGTTTCTCTTGATCCGTTTATAAATATACATCTTACCTGATTAACGTGATATCGCCCTTTCTGGTTGTTTTAGATCCATCTTCAAAACTGACTTCCAGGGTATAGGCATATACGTCCATAGGCTGTGGTTTTCCATCCATCGTTCCGTCCCAACCCTGGTTCGGACTGGTACTTTCGAATACTTTTTGGCCCCAGCGGTTGTAAATACGCCACATCATATTCGTAATCCCAAAGCCGTGAACGGCAATGATCCCGTTCTGCCCGAACCGGCCGGGCGTGAAAGCATTCGGAACATCCAGCAAGGGATTTATGATGACGTCGACGGAATGACATACGGTGTCTGAGCATCCGAACTCGTTGAAGGCGATCAGGCAGGCCTGGGCAGAGCCGGTAAACTGATATTGGTGAATAACGGTGTCTGCATTGTTTTTCAGGGTTGAATCGCCATCGCCAAAATACCAGATATACCTCACTGCCCCGATAGAGCTATTGGTAAACACGTCTGGGACGTTGGGTTGGGGCGGGTTCGGCTGATAGCTGAAAGCAGCCGTGGGCTTTACATGCACGCTGATGGTCTGCCGGGTGGAATCGATGATATTACAGGTGCCGGAGTCGATGGCCACCAGTCTTACGATATAAGTCCCGGTATCGGGATAGTCGTGCGTCGGATTGATGTCGTTGGAAACGCTGCCGTCGCCGAAATCCCAGAAAAACTGCTGACCCGCCAGCGTCGTGTTGTTGAAAAAGGCCGTATAGGGAGCGCAGCCGATTGCCGGTGTTTCGAACTGGGCTTTTACCAGCGGAGACACGCGCAAAGTCTTCTGTACACTGTCGGGATAATTGCAATAGCTGGTGTCGTTGAGCAGCAGCCGCACATTATAGGTTCCGGGCGATGTATACGAATGCTGCACAGGCGTGGTGCCCGGCGCTTTCACCCCATCGCCGAAATCCCAGCTGAATGTATTCGGCTGAAAAGGTTTGGTGGCCGGCGGAACAGATGTATTGTCAAACTGATATGACAGGGACGAGCAGGGCGCCAGTTTTTCTGATAAGAAGGAAAGAAGGGCCCTGTCGGTCCGCGCATAGACGTTGATGTACGATGTGTCGGTGATGTTGCAGCTGTTCGAATCGATGGCGACCAGCCGGATACGGTATTTGCCGACATTGGCGTAAGTGTGTTCCACCCGGTAGCTCGTTGTGGCGGAATCGGGGGTGCCGTCGCCAAAATTCCAGATATAACTTTTGGCGTTGCGGATGGTATCGACAAAGACCACATCCAGCGGCGTGCAACCCGTACTGTCCGGCAAACCATTGATCAGCGATCGCGGGTCGGCGCGAACGCCGGCAAAATTGAAAGCGATTTTTACTGCCGCGAGATTGCAGCCAGCGCCATGCGTGCCATTTTGCGGCGACCAGACACCGACGCTGGTGGGAAAAGGACTAAGACTCTGTCCGCCGCAGTTCGCGCAGATCGCCTGATAGATGATACCATTCTCATCATACCGGCTCGTGCCGCCATCCACATGCTCGCTGACGCTGCCGGCGCCATCGTTCTGACCAAAAAAAGTGGCGTACAGCAGCGCGGCGGCATTTTTCTGAATCACGATAAAATAAAAATCACGGCCATCAGTACGCGTTTTCAATGCGCCGGGCGACACAGGCATTCCTACAGTCCCCGACAGTCCGTATTTGTCGGGAGTATTCCCGAACAGCGAGCCACCCCAACCGGAGACATACACATTTTCGCAACGGTCTACCAGAAAAGCCACCGGGGAAATATTCGGCAGTTTGTTGGCAGCACCGAAAGTGGTCGAATAAACATAAGCCGACAGGTCAGGTTTTATTTTTGATATGAATTGTTTGGCTCCCGCATTTACATAGGGTGCGTTGATCACGGGCCAGGCCCCCAGCGTGGATCCCATCACATATACAAATCCCGAACGGTCAAAACCGATTCCGTATACCGCGTCAAAAAGACTGGTTCCAAGAAAAGTGGATCGTTTTAAGGTGGTGCCGTCATTGCTGATGATGGCGATATAGGCATCGGCGATGCCACCGGCATATGCGGGCTGCAGCACACCGGTCTTGTTTCCCGGAAAATCAGCACTGGCCGTAGCGCCGGAAACATAAATATCTCCGCTGACCGGATTTATTTTCAGCACAAAGGCCCCGTCTTCCGCCGAACCGCCGAGGTAACTGGCAAAAAGCAGGTTGCTGCAATCGGGAGAAAGTTTTACGACATACCCATCCTGTGAGCCGCCGCCAAAAGTTTTCTGAAACGCATTGGGCGTTATAATCAGTCCGTCCTGCGCGGTACGCGACTGGGTCGAAGTCGCTATGTAAATATTATTGCTCCCATCCAGGATCACTTCGCTCCGCGAATCGTCGCCGTAATTTTTTATAAGGGAAGTTGCCATTTCATTGCCGCCGCGTATCTGGTCAACGATATTCACCCCATCATTCTGGGTGCCACCAATCCGCGCAGAACCGATGAATGCACTGCCATTGGCATTCAGCTTCACCACAAACAAATCACAGTTTCCACCCGGACCGTAGTGGGACTGCAAGGCAAAGTCGGTGGAATAAGTGCGGCCGATCACCACGAGATTTCCCTGCGGATCGGAATACATGCTGTGCGGGCATTCGATATCTGATCCGCCGAGATAGGTTGCATACAAACGGTTGCGGCCGTTGCTGCTGAACTTCATAATACCGACATCAAATACGCCCCCGCGAAAATTACTTTCATAAGCGCCGACAGATACCGGAAAGCCTTCTCCGAAAACGATACCGCCTGCAAAAAAACTTCCGTCAGGACCGGGCGTGGCCGTAAATCCCCAGTTTGACACGCGGCTGCCTGTAAATGTCGAGAACACAAGTGTCGGATCGATTACCAGGGTTGCATTGGGGTTGTATTGTTTGATATCGAATTTCAACAGGTTGCCGGGCGCCAGCCGGTAGCGCGTACGCACCTCTTCCTTGCCAGAATTGCCTGACTGATATGAATAGGGTTCCATCTCCTTCACTTCCCCCACAGAGGTACTGATCGAAACGCGGTTATTTTTTACCAGGATACCATTGGTTCCTTCATAACGCAGGGCGATTTTGCGGGGATCACCGCCGGGATGAACGATGATATCATATTTCAACCGTCCGTTCGCCGTGTAATAACGGATATCGATATTCGGATAGATGTTCCGGTAGGTAACGCCCTGAAAAACCCTGCAGTTGGGTGCCCATTTGGATTTATCCCCCACAAAATAATTTATGTTTCCGGGCAAGGGTTTATCCGGGACGACTTCCGTTTTTTCATTCATGCCTTCGAAATGCACCGAATAGGCGTGCGAACGCAGGGTGGTCATCAGCTTGTCTCCGGCGGGATCCGGCAGCGCTTTGATATTGCCGGCGCTGCTGTCACCCGATGCCGGCGGTGTGTGGCCGCGCATCACCCGGGTCAGATCGCGGGCGTTGTGTATGACCACGGTAAAGCCATCCTTCTTCAGGAAAAAACTACCGTTGTCGAGCGTACCCTTCAACAGCACCCGCGGATCCCACTGGCCTTTGTTTTCAACAAACTCGATGTTTGATGAAACCTCCGGTTCCTGTGCCTTCACCGCGGTGGATGCAAGCAGGAGAAAAAATATCATGCACTTGCTGGTCAATCGTTGTTGATTTAGAATCGTTGCGCAGTGATTTTGTAATCCGGTTGCGCTTACCGGATCAGGGTAATATCGCCCTTGCGGGTTGTCTTCGTGCCGTCTTCATACAATGCTTCAAGCGTATAGCCGTACACATCCATCGGCTGCTGAACACCGTTCGCCGTTCCGTCCCATCCCTGTCCGGGATTGTTGGTCTCGAATACTTTCTGACCCCAGCGGTTGTAAATACGCCAGGTCATCGAAATGATGCCGAATCCGTGCACGGAAATGATGCTGTTCTGACCGAAGCGTCCCGGCGTAAAGGCATTGGGTATGTCGAGCAGCGGGTTGATGATGGTTTCCACGGGGTGACAGACCGTATCGGAACATTCAAATTCATTGAACGCCACGAGGCATGCCTGGAAGGTTGCGGTGCGCTGATACTGGTGAATGACCGTATCCTGGGTGGTTTTGGTGGTGGAGTCTCCATCGCCGAACAGCCAGGTATACCTTACCGCGCCGATGGAATTGTTGGT
>CAZZYD010000114.1:9880-11162 GCA_964658175.1 uncultured Puia sp.
CGGGGTATTGGGCTGCGGCGTCACCGGCGTATAGCTGAATGCAGCGGTTGGTTTTACATGAACCTGTATGGTCAGTTTCGTGGAGTCGGCAATATTGCAGGTGTTCGAATCGATCACGAGCAGGGAAATCGTGTAAGTCCCTACGTCGGGGTACAGGTGGATCGGATTGATCTCGGTGGATGTACTGCCGTCTCCAAAATCCCATAGAAAAGTCTGCCCGGCCAGGGAGGTGTTGTTAAAATAAGCTGTGTACGGTGCACAGCCGATGCCGGGCAACTCAAACTGGGCTTTGACGATTGGAGACACCCGGAGGGTTTTCTGAACACTGTCGGGATAATTGCAATAATTGGTATCGATCAACACCAGCCGCACATTGTATGCGCCGGATGACTGATAGGAATGGGTTACCGGCGAATTTCCGGGTACCCGCGTGCCGTCTCCGAAATCCCATAGAAAAGATCCGGTTGAAAAAGGTTTGCCTGGCGGCGCGAGCGACGTATTGTCAAACTGATACGACAGCGAGGCACAGGGCGGCAGCTTGGTGGTCAGAAAGGAGAGGAGGGCCTTATCAGTCCGCGCATGAATGGTAACATAAGCGGTATCGCGCACATTGCAGCTGGTGGAATCGATCGCCACCAGCATCACGCGGTAGGTGCCAATGGCTGTATAGGTATGCAGGACGCGGTAGCTCGTCGTGGGGGAATCGGGCGTGCCATCTCCGAAATTCCAGATATAACTTTTGGCATTGCGTACCGTATCGACGAAGGTGACGTCGAGCGGGATACAGCCGCTGCTGTCCGGCAATCCGTTGATCAGCGAACGCGCGTCGGCGCCGACACCTGCATAGTTAAAAGAAATTTTTACTGCTGCGAGATTGCATCCTGCCGTACCGGCGCCGTTTTTGGGCGCCCATACACCGGGAGTGGTAGGGAATGTTGCGCCACCGTAACAATTCGCGCAGATAGCTTCATAGATGATGCCCTGTTTATCAAAGCGACTGGTGCCGCCGTCCACATGATCGTCTACCGCACCGCCGTTCTGTCCGAAAAAGCTTCCATACAACTGGCTGAGGGCATTTTTCTGCAGTACAAAGAAATAGAAATCGCTGCCGTCCGTGTTCCGTTTTAATATATTGCTTCCAGTTACTGGGAGGTTATAGGTGCCCGAATTATTATAGGTCGCTGTTGCTCCATTGCCTATTTCTTCATTTTCAATGCCCCCGCCCCAGCCGGCCACATACAGATTTTCACAGCGGTCCACCAGGAAAGCAGTCGGTGAAATA
>CAZZYD010000115.1:0-10868 GCA_964658175.1 uncultured Puia sp.
TACCATTTTTTGTCGATGAATCTGTCCTCATCCCGCGGCCGGAAACGGAAGAGCTCGTGGATTGGGTATTGGCATCGATGGATAAAACCCCGGATCCGGTGCTGCTCGATATCGGAACGGGCAGCGGCTGCATCGCTGTTTCCATCAGGAAAAAAAATCCTGCGGCTACCGTGCTGGCCTGCGATATCAGTGAAGCAGCGCTGACCGTGGCCAGAAAAAATGCAGCCGACCTCGGCACGGATATCCAATGTGTGCGAACGGATATCCTTTCATCGGAGGCCGCGCAGGAATTTCCGCCGTTGCAATACATCGTCAGCAATCCGCCGTATATACCGGAAAGCGAAAAGCAGTCGCTCGATGCCCATGTTCGATTGTTTGAGCCTCCGGGTGCATTGTTTGTACCGGATGCCGACCCCCTGATTTTCTATAAAAAGATCACCGCATTCGGAGAAAAAAAATTATCGTCCGGCGGTCTGCTGTTTTTCGAAATACATGAAGACTATGCGTCCGCACTGCAGACTTTTTTTGCTGACAGGCCGTTTAATGTCAACATAAAAAAAGATATTTTTGGAAAAAGCCGGATGGCTCAACTGGAAAAATTATGAAGCGGATCTATGAACTGGTTTTTTTTGCATTGATCGCACCCTGCCTGCTGCACGCCCAGTCAGACGCGTTGTTGAGCGATTCGGGATGGAATGTACATTTTCAGACTACCGGCATCATCCAGTCTCACCCGCCGTTTAATGCCGCCTACAGTGGCATGAACAGCCTGAGTGATCATGGTGAAAAGAACTTTTCGGTTACGAGCACGCTTTTCATCGGACATAAATTATGGTCCGGGGCATCCATCTATTTCAACCCGGAACTTGCCGGTGGCTCTGGTTTCAGTCATACCCTGGGCATCGCCGGTTTTACAAACGGAGAGACTTTCCGCATCGGAAGCACCGAACCCGTGGTGTATGTAGCCCGCCTGTATTTGCGGCAGGTCATCTCGCTGGACAAATCCCATATGATCGACGTCGATGACGACGTCAACCAGGTGAGAGAACATGTGTCCGCCACGCGGCTCGTGATCAACTTCGGGAAATTCGGGGTCGCTGATTTTTTTGACAAGAACAGGGTCAGTCACGATCCCCGCAGCGATTTTATGAACTGGTCGCTGATGAACAATGGCGCCTATGATTATGCCGCCAATACGCGCGGCTATACGTATTCCGTCGTCGCCGAATGGATACATCCCGGCTGGGCCTTCCGGGCGGGATCAGCCCTGCTCCCGATATATGCCAATGGGCCCTACCTGAATACAAACCTGATCAAATCGGCCGGCGAAACCGTGGAACTCGAAAAAGATTATTCTATCCATGCACTGCCCGGTGTTTTCCGTTTGCTCGGATATTACAACAGTTCCAAAGCCCCGCATTACCGAGATGTAATTGAAGCGAAAGAAAATGGAACGGATACCAGCCTCAATGTGATCGTCGGCACCAAATACGGAGGTCGCAAATTCGGTTTCGGCATCAATGCCGACCAGGACCTGGGAAAAATGACCAAAGCCTTTTTTCGCCTGGGCTGGAACGATGGAAAAACAGCTACCTGGGCTTTTGCCGAAATTGATAATTCTGTCAGCCTCGGGCTGCGCTTCTATGGCATCGGTCCCGGGCGGGCGACCGACAATATCGGTATTGCCGTAGTATCCAACGGACTATCCGGCGATCACAAAGATTTTCTGAAGGCGGGTGGTTACGGGTTTATGCTGGGGGACGGGAAACTGACCAACTATCGGCGCGAAAATATCCTGGAAGCTTTTTACCAGGTAAAACTGTTCGACCATGTGTATACCTCTGTCGACTACCAGTATGTACGCAATCCGGCGTATAACCATGACCGTGGTCCCGTGAGCGTTTTCTCGGGCCGGCTGCACGTGCAATTCTAGAGGTTGTTTTTTTTCATTTCCTTTACGGCGAAATCACAGGCGCGGGCCGTCAATGCCATATAGGTGAGCGACGGATTCTGGCAGGCGGCGGAGGTCATGCAGCTGCCATCAGTGACAAATACATTTTTCACCGCATGCAGCTGGTTGTTGCCGTTAAGTACGGAGGTCTTCGGGTCACGGCCCATCCGGGCAGTTCCCATTTCATGCACGGCAGATCCGCCGGGCAGAGAATAATCGGTCGTGCGGATATTGATAAATCCGCCACGCGCAAGCATGTCGGCCGCGCTTGCCTTGATATCCTCCCGCATGGCTTTCTCATTCTCGTGATATTCAAAATGAATTTTCACCAGGGGCTGACCCCAATTATCCAGTTGGTTTTTTTCGAGCGTGATGCGGTTGTCGAAGTAAGGCAGGGTTTCACCCCAGGCACCCATCTCCATGCGCCAGGCGCCGGGACGTTGCAGTTGTTCTTTCAGCGATTCGCCAAAGCCATCGGTATCCTCCTGAACAGTATACCAGTCGCCCCGCGTGCCGCTGCCCTGCAGTCCATAGCCGCGGACAAAATCAGGACTCGCTGTTTCCGGACTTAGATTCCGGAACCGCGGCACATAAATACCCGCCGGTTTTCGTCCATAGAAATATTGATCCTGCAAACCCGGGAAATCGCCAAAAGCTCCTGCTCCCATAAAATGATCCATCAGGTTATGGCCGAGCTGACCGCTGTCATTGCCGAGTCCATCCGGGAATCTGGCGCTCACCGATTGCATCAGCAGGGAGCTTGTATTGATGGTGGAAGCATTCAGAAAAAGTATGCGCGCGGAGAATTCGGTTATTTCTTTCGTATATGCGTCCATCACGCGTACGCCGGTTGCCCGCTGCGTTTGATCGTCGTAGATCACTTCGGTCACGAGCGCGTCGTATACGACTGACAGATTTCCCGTGGCTGCGGCTGCGGGGAGCGTGGCGGCATTGCTGCTGAAATAGCCGCTGAAAGGACAACCCCGTTCGCAGAGGTTCCGGTACTGGCAGGGACCGCGACCCGAAAGTCCTTTGGTGAGGTTGGCCACGCGTGCCGGAGTTACCACGCGGTCCTTATAATTAGAGCGAACCGACGAAGCGAAATGATCCTCGATGCAATTCAGCTCCATCGCCGGCAAAAAATTTCCATCCGGAAGTTGCGGAAGGCCTTCGGCTTTACCACTGATCCCCACGAAAGTCTCGGCATATTCGTACCAGGGGGCGATGTCTTTGTATCTGATGGGCCAGTCAACGCCGTGACCATCGCGCAGGTTCGCCTCAAAGTCAAGATCACTCAGGCGGTAACACTGTCTCCCCCAGGTTAGCGATCTGCCGCCCACCTGGTAGCCGCGTACCCAGGCAAACGGATTTGCCTGCAGGTAAGGATGTTCTTTATCGCTGACAAAGAATTGTTTTGTGCTCGGATCCGACGCGCCGGATTGAATGGGATTTTCTGCTGTGTCCTGCTGGCTGTTGTGAAAGCGGTGGGGAAAATCCCATGGATTCATATTGGCGGTCTGATAGTCTTTGATATGCACGACATTCCGGCCGCGTTCGATGACAAGCGTTTGGAGTCCTTTTTCGCAAAGCTCTTTGGCCGCCCATCCACCACTGATACCGGAACCGACCACGATGGCGTCGTACCGGTGTTGTGCCTGACCTTTGATATTTACATAAATCTGCTTTGCGTCTCCCATAGTGATTATTTGGTGGCCCAGGTGGTTTCTCCGGGCTGAAGAGGCATGCAACCAATGTATTTTCCCGGTACGGCCACGTAGCGCAGTACCTGTGTGGCGCCCTGCAACGACGTGCAGAATCCTTCGATGGTATACTGGCGGAGTGTGGTATAAAATGGTTTGCCTAAAAACTTCTTGCGCATTTTGCCAATCATTCCCGTCTGCAACCGGTCGCGTTCCCGCAGATAGGTCATTACGGCCTGTTGTTCCTGCACGGTACAGGCGATATATGTTTTGTTGTAGTGATGGGAAGTATAGGGTTCGACCGATGCCAGACCATCTACAAAACGGTTCAGCGTTTTGCGGTCCGTGCATTGAAGAAGCATCGACAGGATGAACTTGTCCACCTGTGCGGCTTTCGCGCCGGGTGTTTGGGTGGCCGGAATGATGGTTTCTGCGAGTGCGGCGATCAGCGGCTGTTGCTGAACAAGCCAGGCCGTATCGGGTGCTTTGCTCAGGCTATACCATTTATAGCCGGAAAAAACTGCAACGGTGCCGCCACCAGCCAACAATATCCGTCCAATAGCTTTTCGACGCTTCATGCAGTTGTTTGGAACATAAAAGTAAAAAACGAAAAGGAAGATGGCGATTATTTTCCGAAAATCCTATTGCACGCCATTTTTATCCACCGCCAGCACGGTTCTTGCGCCCAGTTCGCGCGCCACGCGCATCACCGCCACCACGTCGTCGATGGGAACGGATTTGTCAGCATTGATTACGATGGAAGGCTGGTCCGTTTCTTTGGCGAGGAAAGGCTGCAGCTTCTCGCGGAGTTCTTTGATGTCGACTTTGTTGGTACCGACAAAAAATTGTTTATTGGCGTCGATGGAAACCACCACTGTCTGTTTCGACTTGGTATCGCTCTTGGATTTGGGTTGCGACAATTTAACCACATTCGGATTGGCGAGCGTGGACACGATCAGAAAAAACAGGAGGAGGATGAACAGAATGTCGTTTAGCGGGCCCGTGTGCACTTCCCCTTCATCCCGGTGTTTCTTGCGTAGATTCATGCGTTGATTTTGAAGAGGTGTTATCTGGTCGGCTCCTGTAAAATATCTACAAAGTCAGCGCTGGCCACTTCCATTTTATTGGTCGTTTTATCGATCTGGGAATTCAGGTAACGGAAGGCGACATAGCCGATGATCCCGATGATGAGACCCGACGCCGATGAAATCATTTTTACATAAATACCGCCGGCGATATTGGCGATGCTGTATTCCCCCGTGGAGGCGATGCTGTAAAACAGCTGGAACATACCTACGATCGTACCGAGAAATCCGAAGAGCGGCGCGATGTATCCGATCACGGAAAGGATCGATACGTTTTTCTCCATCTTGTAGAGTTCGAGTCTTCCCACATTTTCCATGCTGCGTTCGATGGCGTCGATGGGCTTGCCGATGCGCTGCAGCCCCTTGTCGATCATCCGTGCGACCGCATTATTGGTATTTTTTGCCAGCGACCGGGCGGCGGAAACATTTCCGTTGACGATATTGTCGCGGATGATATTCATGAAGTTGTCATCCACTTTAGACGCTTTGTTGATGGCGATCACGCGTTCGATAAAAACGAAAATCGCGATGACCAGCAGGAGCGCCAGGGGGATCATCAGGGGTCCGCCGCGCTGGAACAGGTCGAACAGCGTTTCCTTTGAGGCTCCGCCCGTCCTTGCCGCGGTGGCCAGACTGTCTTTTAATTTAACCGAATCCAATACTACCTGCAGGAAAAAAAATTTCATCCGGATGATTCTTTAATATCGGTAAAAATAAGGGTCTAATTTTTAACAAAATGCTAATTATCCGCCATTGTCGTCTTTCATCATCATGGCCTGGATATGCTTCATGGTGTTCTGCATGCCTTCGGCGCTGCCATCAAGAAAAATGACGTTGCCCTTACCGAATTCCGCAAAATTCTTGATCGCTTCCGTCCACATGCTGAACAGGATCACATTGGTATCGAGGTTTGCCTTTTTCATTTGTTCTGCCGCTTCGCTCATGCCCTTGGCCACTTCCTCCCGGAACAGCGCAACGCCCTGGCCGCGGAGCTGTGCCGCCGTTTTCTCCGCTTCGGCGGAAATTTTAATGGCATTCCCTTCTGCTTCCGCCGACTTTGTTTTCGTGATCAGCAGGGCCTGGCCTTCGTTTTCGGCCGCGGCTTTGAGGTTATTGCTTGCCACCACGCGGCTCATCGAATCGATGATCGCCTGGTCGAAAGTGATGTCGTTGATCTGAAGATCCATCAGGTGGTATCCCCATTCTTCCAGGGAGTGGTCGATCTGATCCTTGACAAATTCTACAATTTCTTTTCGGAGACCGAGGATCTCCGCCTGTTTTTTGGTGGCCACGAAGGCACGGATACTGCCTTCGATGGTACGGGTGAGCGCCTGCATCAGGTCCCGGTCGCTGATAAATTTAAAAGCCACCTTTTTGATCGTTTCCTCATCGGCATTCTGCACTGCATACAGGAGCATGCTTTTGAAATATACATTTGCCTGATCCATGGTCACCGCCTGGAACTCGAGTTCCACCGAACGGTTCTGGATGCTGATCCTTTTATATACCTGCTCCAGGAAAGGAACTTTGAAGTTCAATCCCGGCAACAGCACGCGGCGGTATTTCCCGAACATCGTGATCACGTCAATGTATCCCTGGTTTACCGAAACCAGTCCGCTGAAAATAAATGCGATTACGAGAAGAACCCACCAATAATTCAACAATATATTCATATCGGCCTTTTTGCAGGGCTGAAAGTACTATTATAAAACCATTTTTAACGGTAACTTTGAGGCAGATGAATACTGCATTCGACCTCATCGTGATCGGAGGCGGCCCGATTGGCCTGGCCTGCGGTCTCGAGGCCAAAAAAGCCGGACTCCGGTACCTGATCCTCGAAAAAGGGGTACTGGTCAACTCACTCTACCACTACCCTTCCAATATGACTTTTTTTTCCACATCGGAAAAAATAGAAATCGGTGAAGTCCCCTTCGTCAGCAATAATCCCAAGCCGACCAGGCCGGAAGCGCTGGAGTACTACCGCCGGATCGCGGTGTCCAACGAGCTCAGGATCCACCTCAATGAAAAAGTCACCGCCGTTACCGATACCGGAGACGGATACCGGGTGATCACCTCAAAAGACAGCTACCTTACCGGTAGTATCGTGCTCGCCACCGGATTTTACGACCTGCCCAACCTGCTTGGCATCCCCGGCGAGGAGCTGCCGAAATTAACGCACTACTATAAAGAGCCCCATTTTTACGCGATGACCCGGGTGCTGGTGGTCGGGGCCAATAACTCCGCCGTGGACGCCGCCCTGGAAACCTTCCGGAAAGGGGCAGAAGTGACCATGGTGATCAAAGGCGCTGAAATCGGTTCCCGGGTGAAATACTGGGTTCGGCCGGATATCGTCAACCGCATCAAGGAAGGGTCGATCCGGGCCTATTTCCATGCTTCACTGGCCGCCGTCCGCCCGCAGGAGGTGGATATCCTTACCCCTGAAGGATTGATCACCATTCCCAACGATTATGTGCTCGCCATGACGGGTTATCAGCCCAATTTCGAATTTCTGAAGATGATGGGAATTTCCCTTTCGGACAATGACCGGCTGCATCCGGCGTTTAACCCGGAAACGATGGAAAGTAACCGGAGCAATATATACCTGGCCGGAGTGGTGGTCGGCGGCATGGACACCCATGTCTGGTTCATCGAAAACTCCCGGGAACATGCCGTAAAAATCATTCATTCTATCTTAGCAAAAAAGCAAACAGCCAACCCCTGAATCATACCCTTACATGTCCCTAGCCTCACAGGTCCGAAAACTGAATAATAAACACTTCCTGTCCTTCGCCGGCAATGGGATAATGGCTGTGCTCGGCATGGTCACCATGGGACTGCTCTACCGGGCTTTCCCCACCAAGGCGGAAACCGGCATCTGGGTCTTTTTTCAAACCGTCATCATCCTGCTGGATACTTTCCGTTCCGGTTTCATCACCACGGCCTTTGTGAAATTTTACGCCGGCTCTTCGGAACAGCGCAAACAGGAAGTCGTCGGTTCCACCTGGGCCATCGCCCTGCTGATCACCGGCATCCTGATCGCACTGAACCTGATCATCTATTTTCTTTTTCCCGCCACCGGCAACGATGGATTGAATTTATTCTTCAAATGGTTCGGCATCACCTACGTGTGCACCCTCCCCTATTTCATGTCGAACTGTGTGCTGCAGGGTGAGCAGCGGTTTGACCGACTGCTTTATGCCCGGTTCATCAATACGGCCCTGTTCATCATTTTTGTATGCATGCTGCTGTATTTTCATAACGTGCACCTCCAAACGGTGGTTTATGCAAACCTGGCTGCCTCCCTGATCACGAGCCTGTTCGTTTTATTTGCCGGCTGGACGCGGGTCCTGGAATTTGCCAGGAGAACCAAAGCCTGCACGATAGAACTCTATCATTTTGGAAAATACAGTGTCGGAACCAATATCAGCTCGGTGCTCCTGAACAATTCAGACACGTTTATTATCAACTTCATGCTCGGTCCGGCGCAACTCGCCATTTACAATCTTGGCCGGAAATGGCTGGAGATCATTGAAATTCCGCTGCGGAGTACCATCGCCACTGCCATGCCGACCATGTCGGCCGCCTATAACCAGCATAAAAAAGCGGAAGTCATTTATATCATGAAAAAATATTGCGGCACCCTTACCCTGTTGCTGGTGCCGGTCGTGATGTTTGCGGTCGTATTCGCCAATATCGCCATTACCGTCATCGGGGGCGGCAAATATGCCGGCACGGAAGCGACCAACGTGTTCCGCATCTTCATGACCTTTGCCCTGTTGTTTCCGGCAGACCGTTTTTTCGGGTTAACCATCGACGTCATTCACCAGCCACGCATTAACTTCATAAAAGTGCTGGTGATGCTGGCGGCGAATATCATCACCGATTTCATCGGGATCTATATCTTCGGAAATATTTACGGCGTCGCACTGGCGTCCATTTTCCCTACGATGATTGCCGTGGGGGTAGGTTACTGGACGATGCGGAAATATTATCCCTTTGCCTTTACCAGTGTGTACACCCTTGGCTATGCAGAAATAAAAATACTGTTTGCCCGAACCCTGCAAAGATTTAAAACCACCTGAAATCATTCACCGCTATGGCTGAAGCGAAAAATATTTTTAAAGATGTCACGCTGCTGATCACGCATTACAACCGGAGCAGTTCGCTGGAGCGGCTGCTGCGCACATTTGCTGCACAGGATTGCTTTTTTGAAGACATCGTTGTTTCGGATGACGGCAGCCGGCCCGAACACCTGGACCAGTTGAAAAAGCTGCAGGAAGAACTGCGGTTTCAGCTCGTTACCACGCCGAAGAATGCAGGGCTTGGAAACAACATCAACAAAGGCCAGGATGCGGTAAAAACACCGTATACCCTCTATGTACAGGAGGATTTCGAACCCGATCCTACATTCGCCGCACATTTCAGCGATGCGCTGGCCTTTATGAATGACAGAAAGGATTTTGACATCGTAAAATTTTACGCTTATTACGCTTATCCCTACCTGAAACCATTTGCCAAGGGATTTTCGGAAATGCGGTTCAAACCCTGGTATCCGGGCTACACGAAAATTTATATGTACAGCGATCACCCGCACCTGCGGCGAAGCAATTTCTTTGAAAAATTCGGTCGCTATCCCGAAGGCATGAGCGGCGACAACACTGAATACCGTATGTGCATTTCATTTTTGCAACACAAGGGGAAAGGTCTTTTTTACGATGACTTCCAGTCGCTGTTTCACCAGAAGAATTCATCCGCGGAACCCAGCACCATGCACCGCAACTATTGGCGCGAAAGCAACAACGGCCTGGTGAAAGCTGCCCGTGAAGGCTACCGTCATTTTAAATTTATCTATCATTATTTTTTTCAGCGGAATCCCTAGCTGTGCGAGGCCCAGATCTGCGCAAGCCATACGATCGTCTCCACGCTTTTCTCCATATCCTGGACGCTGATATACTCGTGTTTGCCATGATAGGCCATTTCACCGGTAAAGATATTCGGACAGGGTAAGCCCATAAACGAGAGCCGTGATCCGTCCGTGCCGCCGCGCGCTGCAGTTTCCTCGGGTTGAATACCGGCTTTCAGCATCGCTTCCACAGCATACGCGGCAATCTTCGGGTGCTGGTCCAGCACTTCCTTCATATTCCGGTACTGTTCCCTGACCAGGAATTCCATGCGTGCGCCGGGAAACCGGTTGACGGCATCCGTCGCCTTGTCCTGCAGATAGGATTCATAAGCGGTCAGTCTGGACGTTACAAAATCACGAATGATAAAATCAACCTGCATTTTTTCGGCAGTGCCTTCCATACGTACCGGATGAACAAATCCATAGCGCCCGTCGGTGGACTCCGGCGACAATTCATCCTTTGGTAAAGAATCCAGAAAAGCGGCCCCGACCTTGAGTGCATTGACGAGTTTATCTTTGGCCTGACCCGGATGTGCGGCGATGCCGTGAATAATAATACTCATGCCGTCGGCGGAAAAATTCTCCTGATCGAAACTACCCAGCTCGCTTCCGTCCAGTGTATAGGCGACGTCAGCGCCCAGGCGGACCAGGTCAACCTTGTCCACCCCTTTGCCGATTTCTTCATCGGGGGTAAACAGGATCTTAATGGTGCCGTGAATGATGTCGGGATGCGTAACCAGGTAATTGGCCATATCCATGATAATGGCGATGCCCGCCTTGTCATCCGCGCCCAGTAAAGTGGTGCCAGACGCCGTAATGATATCATCCCCGATTTTTTGTTTGAGGTAAGGATGATCTGCGGCTGATATGATCTGGAGCGGATCATCGGGCAACACGATATCCCGGCCATCATAGTTTTTGTGCAGTAGCGGCTTTACATCCGTCCCGGAACAGTCGGGTGCGGTATCCATATGCGCGCAGAAACACAGCACCGGAATGGCGGCATGGCTGTTAGCTGGAATACTGGCATATACATAGCCAAAATTGTCCATGGCCGCATCGGCCAAACCCATTTCCAGCAATTCGGTCACCAGCAGTCTGCCAAGGTCTTTTTGTTTTGAGGTCGAAGGTGTGGTGTGACTCGCCGGATCGCTTTGAGTATCGATCCTGACATAGGAAAAAAAACGCGGTACAAGGGTGGACGTATAGTCAGGTAGCATGCAAATGAT
>CAZZYD010000116.1:0-10755 GCA_964658175.1 uncultured Puia sp.
CGTTTTTGGTTGACGTGATTCTTTCCTGCATCAGTCCCATTTCGGTGGCCAGCGTTGGCTGATACCCCACTGCGGAGGGCATACGACCGAGCAGCGCCGATACTTCGGAACCTGCCTGGGTAAAGCGGAAGATATTGTCCACAAAGAACAGGATGTCGCGACCCTGTCCCTTGCCATCGCCATCGCGGTAATATTCAGCGATGGTAAGTCCGCTGAGGGCCACCCGGGCACGGGCACCGGGCGGTTCATTCATCTGCCCGAATACAAAAGTTGCTTTTGATTCGGAAAGCTCTTTCATATCTACTTTGGAAAGGTCCCAGCCGCCTTCTTCCATACTGTGTTTGAATCCTTCGCCATATTTCATGATCCCTGCTTCGATCATTTCACGCATCAGGTCATTTCCCTCACGGGTTCTTTCACCCACACCCGCAAATACAGATACCCCGGCATAGGCTTTGGCGATATTATTGATCAGTTCCTGGATCAGCACGGTTTTTCCGACACCGGCACCACCGAACAGACCGATTTTTCCTCCCTTGGCATAGGGTTCGATCAGGTCGATGACCTTGATGCCGGTAAAGAGGATTTCGGTGCTTACGCTGAGGTTTTCAAAAGCGGGCGGCTTGCTGTGGATGGGGCGGCCATTCACTTTTGATACGGCCGGCAGCCCATCGATCGGATCTCCGGTCACGTTGAACAGACGGCCTTTGATGCCATCGCCCACGGGCATGGTGATCGCCAGACCCGTATCCACCACTTCGAGGCCGCGGGTAAGTCCCTCGGTTCCATCCATGGCGATACAGCGGACGCTGTCTTCCCCGAGATGCTGCTGCACTTCGAGTACCAGCGTATCCCCGTTCGGTTTTTTCAGTTCCAGTGCATTGTAAATCTGGGGCAGCGTGTCTCCAAACTGAACGTCTACCACCGCGCCGATAATCTGCTTGATTTTGCCCGCATTTGGCATATATATAATAATTTAATCCAACGTAAAAATCGGCTGCAAAGGTAAGTGACGATTTGCAGAATTCCGCGGCCAAAAGGGCTATCTTCGAAAATAAATTGAACGGATTCGCCGCTTACTATGATGGAACTGACAGTCGTGACCACCGCCTCGGATGCGAGGGATTTTATCCGGGTTAACGTTGAAATCAATCGGAACACACCGGGTTATATCCGGCCGCTGGACAAGGATGTGATGATGGTATTCGACCCGGTGAAAAACAAGGCTTTCCGGCAGGGAGAATGCATCCGCTGGATCCTGAAGGATGAAAACGGCGCTTTTGCCGGAAGGATCGCCGCTTTTGTGAATAAAAAATACCGGACCAAGGGCGACCAGGGCCCCGTCGGGGGCATCGGCTTTTTTGACTGCATCAACCAGCAGGAAGCGGCCGACCAGCTGTTCAACGTGGCCAAGCACTGGCTGATGCAGCGCGGCATGGAGGCAATGGACGGCCCAATCAATTTTGGCGAACGCGATACCTGGTGGGGGCTGGTTACCGAAGGGTTTCATGAGCCGATGTACCGGATGAATTTCAACCCCGCCTATTACCGGCAGCTGTTCGAAAACTATGGCTTCCGGGTGTTTTTTAACCAGATCTGTTTCGGGATGGACCCGCAGCTTGACCTGTCTGAAAAAGTGCAGGAGCGCTACCGCCGCGTGCAGGAAAATCCCGCTTTCCACGTCAAATGCATCGAAAAGAAAAACCTCGGGAAATACATAAAGGATTTCACCTATATCTATAACAAAGCCTGGGCCGGCCATGGCGGCATGAAACAGATGAAAGAGGAACAGGTGGCCATCCTGTTCAAACAGATGAAACCCGTGATGGATGAAAGGATCATCTGGTTTGCCTATGATGCGGAGGAACCCATCGCGATGTTCATCAATATTCCCGACCTCAATCAATGGTTTAAATACCTCGACGGCAAATTCGGTATCTTCCAGATGCTCAAATTCCTCTGGATGAAAAAGATGAGGCCGAATAAAAAATTTGCAGGCATCGTGTTTGGCATCATCCCGGAATACCAGGCCAAGGGCATCGATGCGTTCATCATCATGGAAGGATCAAAATGGGTTAAGAACACTGCCTATACCGAATACGAAATGCAGTGGATCGGAGACTTCAATGTTAAAATGGTGAATATGGTGATGAACCTCGGAGATGTTTACCGAAGCCGGGTACTGAGCACCTACCGTTATCTTTTTGACCAGACCAGGACATTTACCAAACATCCAAATGTTTAAATTGCAGCATGAACAGATTCATTGTATCGGCGAGGAAATATCGTCCCCAGAATTTTTCAACCGTCGTGGGTCAGTCGCACATTACCACCACCCTTAAAAATGCGATCCGCAATCACCAGCTGGCGCATGCCTTTCTTTTTTGCGGTCCGCGCGGCGTGGGAAAAACCACCTGTGCGCGCATCCTCGCCAAGGCGATCAACTGCGAAAATCCGGCCGCTGACGGCGAAGCCTGCAACCAATGTCATTCCTGTGTTTCCTTTAATGAAGGCAGTTCGCTCAACATCCATGAACTGGATGCCGCCAGCAATAATTCGGTGGATGATATCCGTTCCCTGGTTGACCAGGTGCGGTTTGCGCCACAGGCCGGAAAATATAAAGTGTATATCATCGATGAAGTCCATATGCTCAGTTCGGCGGCATTCAACGCGTTTTTGAAAACGCTCGAAGAACCGCCGCCCTACGCCATTTTCATTCTCGCTACAACAGAAAAACACAAAATCCTGCCCACCATCCTCAGCCGGTGCCAGGTGTTCGATTTTAAACGAATCACAAACCAGGACATTACCACGCACCTGGCGGAGATCTGTGCCAAGGAAGAAATACCGGCCGACAAAGCGTCGCTGGGCATGATTGCGCAAAAAAGCGAGGGCTGCATGCGCGACGCCCTGAGCATCATGGATAAGATCGTGAGTTTCTCCGATGGAAAACTTACCTACCAGGATACCCTGGAGCATTTGAATATCCTGGATGAGGATTATTATTTCCGCTTGCTGGAGGCCTTGCTCACCCAGCAGCTTTCCGACGCCCTGCTGATCTATGACGAAATCAACCGCAAAGGTTTTGAGGGCGACCTGCTGCTGAACGGGTTTGCCGAGTTCCTGCGCAACCTGCTCATTTGTAAAGACGAAAAAGCCGCATCCCTGCTCGACGTACTGGATGCCTTCCGTCCGAAATATTTATCCAAAGCGAAAGAAATCGATACCGGTTACTTAATCAGTGCGCTGAATATCCTCGGCGAGTCAGAACTCCATTTTAAGGCGGCCAGAAACAAGCGCCTGCATGTTGAAATGTCGCTGATCAAGCTGGCCTATTTAAAACAGGCTTTGCGGATGGCCGGCGGTGAAAGGAAAAAAGGCGTGGAATCGGTAAAGCCCGTGGCATTCCGTGCCATTCAGCCGGTGGAATGGCAGCCCGCCAAAACGGCAATACCCGCTGTCGTAGAAAAACCATTGCCGGAAACCACGGCGAAACTCATCATCGAAGAACCGAAACCGGTCGTCGCGGAATTCCATCCCGTGGTGAAAACAGAAAGCAAAGCGCCTACGCTGGGGGCTTTATCCAAGATCCGGCAGCAGGTGTTAAGCAGACAAACGGCGGTGCCGGCAACGATGATACCGTTGAATGACGAATTGCTGCAGAAGACCTGGACCGATTTTACCGATCAGCTTCGTCAGCAAAAAAATTCTGCTACGCAGTCCTTTCAGAATGCAAAGCTTGAGATCACCGATCCCCAGCAGTTTGAAATCATCACCCACAATAATCTGGAGCAGAAATTTATCGAACAGGAAAAAAGAAATCTGTCTGACCGTCTGCAAACCACGTTTCAGAATAAAAATCTTTCGTTCAGCGTCGTGATCAGGCAAAACAGTGAAACGGCCATGCCGGCAGACCGAACGCTGACACGCAAAGAACAGTTCATGCAAATGGCGGAGCAATATCCCCTGCTGAAAGAACTCAAGGACCGGCTGAAGCTGGAACTTGACTATTGACCGGCATCGCGGTTCTCTTAAAAATCTTGTAATTTACCCAGGCGATTTTGCCATACCACCTTCGGGGAAGACCTTTACCGGACCAACCATCATGTCAGGAAACAACAAGACCCAGATTTTTCAGACATCCTCCTCTTCCAGGTGGTCGCGCTTTAAATGGAGCAGCCGCCTGATATTGTTCGGCGTCGTGCTCGGCATCATCATCATCATCATCACGCTTTCCCGCGTGTACACCCCTTCCCTGCCGAGTTTTGTGAGCGCCCAGGAAAAAGCCGTGTTGCTGGACAGTACCAGCAGCTGGCTGTTCAGCAAAAGCAAAATTGGCCGGCAGTACGGCGGTTTCCGGAAATTTTTTAAGGAGAAAGAAGCTTACAAAGGCGGAAACTATCCGATTCCCCGTCGATTCAGGAAAAAGAACGGCATACTCGTGCAGGCGGATTCAAGTTTTTATTCATTCAGTAAATTCGGTGCCGGTATCCGCGCCGGATTTTACGTAAACTGGTCGAGGCAGTCTTACCTGTCGCTCGAGCAGAATATTTCAAAGATGAATATGGTGCTGCCGGAATGGTTTTTCATCAATCCCGCCACCGACACCCTCTTCACCAATATCGACACGGCCGGACTGAACATCATGAACAAATCGGGCGTGAAGATCGTGCCGATGCTGACGAATAATTTCAAAGAAGTTTTCCGGGGAGATGTGGTTCACCGCATCCTCAACAACCCGGAAAAAAGGGAACGTCTCATAAACGATATCGTGCGAACCCTGCTGTTCTACAAGTTCGACGGCATCAATATCGATTTCGAAGAGCTCCAGGAAAAAAACAATGAAACCCTCGTTTCTTTTCAACGGGAGCTCTATCAGAAAATGCATGCCAGCAACCTGATCGTTACGCAGGATGTGACGCCGTTTAATGAAGACTACAATTATAAGGAGCTCTCCCGCTACAACGATTATGTGATCGTTATGGCCTATGATCAGAATTCGGAAACCACCGAACCGGGGCCGATTGCGCACCAGAAATGGATCGAAGGCGCCATCGACGATGCGGCAAAGAAAATCCCTTACAATAAAATCATCCTGGCGCTCGCCGGGTTCGGATATGACTGGAAAATGAATGCTGCGGGCGACAAACCGGTATCGGCCCATTCGATCACCTACCAGGATGCGCTCACGCTGGCCCTGAGTTATATTAACGGCGGTCTGATCGATTTCGACAACGATTCGTATAACCTGCATTTCACGTACAACGACGATGCCGGCGCGGAGCACCAGGTGCATTTCACGGATGCGGCAACCACCTTTAACTCGATGCGTTTCGCACAGGAGTATGGATTAAGCGGCGTGGCCTTGTGGCGCCTGGGTTCGGAAGATTCCCGCATGTGGGATTTTTATGATCACGACATGAGCAAGGACAGCCTGAAGACTTATGATTTCAAGTTATTCACCACGGTTAAATCATTCGGCACGGATGAAACCCCTGCTTATTCAGGAGAAGGAGAAGTGCTGGATGTGATCGGCGGTCCCACCAGCGGCAAGATCACCCCCGAGCTGGATACCAGTGAACTGCTGATCAGTGAGGAGATATACGACAGCCTGCCTTCGAAATGGGTGGCGAAGAAATATGGCACCCAGGACAAGAAGAAACTGGTGCTTACATTCGATGATGGCCCGGATCCGAAATACACGCCCCAGATACTGGACATCCTGAGCAGGGAAAAAGTGCCGGCCGCTTTTTTTCTGGTGGGCATCAATGCCGAGAATAATATTCCCATCGTAAAAAGAATTTACCGGGAAGGGCACGAGATCGGAAACCATACGTTTACCCATCCGAACATCGCCAAAGTAAGCCGGAAGCGGGCCATCCTGGAGATGGATGCTACGCGGTTGCTGATTGAATGCATCACGGGCCATTCCACGATTTTATTCCGCGCGCCCTACAATGCGGATTTCGAACCGCAAAAGGCGGAAGAGCTGATTCCCGTAGCGATCGCGCGCGAAAAAAACTACCTCGACATCGGCGAGTCGATCGACCCGCTCGACTGGGAGCCCGGCACCCCGGCGGATTCGATCTACGACCGGGTGATCGCGGGCAAGGAAAGCATGACGCGCCAAAACCTGAGTGGTAATATCATTCTCCTGCACGATGCGGGTGGCGATGGCCGCGCGGCCACAGTGGAAGCCCTTCCGCGCATCATTCATTATTTCAAGGAAAGGGGTTATACATTTACCACAATCGCGGACCTGCTGGGAAAATCAAGAGACGACCTGATGCCGCCGGTTCCCCGCGGCAGCGGATATTATCTGCTGCAACTCAATTATTATCTCGCCGTCGGCGCATACCTGAGCAGTCATTTTCTGGCCTCGGTGTTCATTTTATTTATCGTGCTCTCGCTGCTCCGGATTGTGGCGATGGCTTATTTCGCTTCGCGCCAGCACCGGTGGGAAAAGAAATTTGCGCTCCACGCGTTTTGGTCCGCCGACGGAAGGGACGCACCGCTCACCAGTATCATCGTACCGGCGTACAATGAGGAAGTCAATATTGTCAGTTCGCTGCAGAATCTGCTGCTGACCGACTATCCCAATTTTGAAATCATTTTTGTGGACGATGGCAGCAAGGACCGGACGGTGGCCATCGTGGAAGAATATTTCGGATCCGATCCGCGGGTGCGCATCTTTTCAAAACCCAATGGAGGCAAAGCATCGGCCCTGAATTTCGGCATCGAACAGTCGCAGGCGGAATACGTCGTGTGCATCGATGCCGACACCAAATTATTACGCAATGCCGTCTCGAAGCTGATCATGCATTTCGCGGACATTGAATACCCCGACGGGAAAAAAGTGGGCGCCGTCGCAGGCAATGTAAAAGTGGGCAATGAAGTGAACCTGCTCACCAAATGGCAATCCATCGAATATATCAGCAGTCAGAACTTTGACCGGAAGGCCTTTGCTTTTGTCAATGCGATCACGGTGGTGCCCGGCGCCATCGGGGCGTTCAGAAAAAAAGCGATCAGCGAGGCAGGCGGTTTTACCACCGATACGCTGGCCGAAGATGCAGACCTGACCATCCGGTTACTGCGCTGCGGATACTTGGTGCAGAATGAATCCGAAGCCATTGCCCTCACCGAATCGCCGGAGACTGTGCGTATGTTCATCAAACAGCGCTTCCGCTGGAGTTTTGGCGTGATGCAGACCTTCTGGAAGAACCGTGACATGCTGTTCAACACCAGCAATAAATCGCTGGGCTGGATCGCCCTGCCGAATATCCTGGTATTTCAATACATCATCCCGATGGTGATTCCCCTGGCGGATTTCATGATGGTGGTAGGGCTCATCACGGGCAATGCGGCCAAGATCGCCACCTACTATGTCATCTTCATGCTGGTAGACGTAGCCGTGGCGCTCCTGGCTTTCAGTTTTGAAAAAGAGAATCTCTCGAAGCTGATCTGGCTGATACCCCAGCGGCTGGTGTGGCGATGGCTGATGTGGTATATTTTATTCAAGGCCTTCCGGCGCGCGATCAAGGGAGAGCTGCAGAACTGGGGCGTCTTGAAACGTACGGGTAATGTAAAGGAAATTGAAGTGGCGCAACCCGGCTAAAACCGGGAATGGGATCCCCGATATCCCATTTTTAACTTAATTTCGGGGTTCCGAAAAAACGAAAATCATCGAGGATTATGGCAGAAGTTATTTTAATGCCCCGGCTGAGCGATACCATGACAGAAGGAGTGATTGCCGCCTGGCATAAGAAAGTGGGTGACGTGGTGAAAAAAGGCGATCTGCTCGCCGAAGTGGAAACTGACAAGGCCACCATGGACCTGGAAAGTTATAAAGACGGTACGTTGCTGTATACAGGCACAGATAAAGGCGGCACCATCCAGGTGAATGACCTGCTCGCCATCATTGGCAAACCCGGCGAAGACATCGCCACGCTGGTAAAAAATCCCGGATCTTCCGCCACACCGGCAGCCAACCAGGCTGCACCTGCACCAACGCCTGCTCCAGCACCAACACCAGCCCCGGCCGCCCAGGGCCCTGCCCTCGACCTCAGCACCATGCAGGAAGTGATCCTGATGCCACGGCTGAGCGACACGATGACCGAAGGCGTGATTGCGGACTGGCACAAAAAAATCGGCGACACGGTAAAAAAAGGCGATATCCTGGCCGACATAGAAACAGACAAGGCCACGATGGAGCTCGAAAGTTATAAGGAAGGAAAATTATTATATGCCGGCGCCCAGAAAGGAGAAAAGATCAACGTCAATGATCTGCTCGCCATCATCGGCGAAGAAGGGAAAGTGGATGTGGAAAAAATTGTAGCGGCGTCAAAAAATAAAAATGTTGCCGCGAAGACCGAAACGCCTGCGCAACAGCCTTTGACGGCAACAGCCAATGGGGCCACCGCTACGGCCGCCGTCGCTACCAATGCAACGCCACCGGTTAGCACGACGACCTCCGTCAACGAAAAAGGCCGGATCATCGCTTCGCCGCTTGCCAGGAAAATGGCTACCGACAAGGGGATCGACCTGGCGCAACTGCAGGGCAGCGGCGACAACGGCCGCATCACAAAAAAAGATGTGACGGGTTTCGTGCCATCGGCCACACCCGCAAAACAAAATGGAACGCCTGCGCAAAATGCTGCGGTTTCAGTACCGGCCGGACAGGTAAGCTTCGATGATGTGCCCGTATCGCAAATGCGGAAGAGCATCGCCAAAAAACTCGTGGAAAGCAAACAGAGCGCCCCGCATTTCTACCTGACGATGAGCATCGACATGGACAAAGCGGTAGAGAGCCGTGCAAAGCTCAATGAAATTGCCCCCGTTAAAATTTCTTTCAACGATATGGTGATCAAAGCCGTGGCTTTGGCGCTGAAAAAACACCCGGCGATCAACAGCAGCTGGATGGGCGATAAGATCCGCGTAAACCATCATGTAAATGTGGGTGTCGCCGTGGCTGTAGACGAAGGCCTTCTTGTACCGGTGGTTCGTTTTGCGGACGGAAAATCGCTCTCGCAGATCGCCACGGAAGTCAAAGATTTTGCCCAGAAAGCGAAGAATAAAAAATTGCAGCCCTCCGACTGGGAAGGAAGCACATTTACCATTTCAAATCTCGGAATGTTTGGCATCGATGATTTCACTGCCATTATCAATGCGCCGGATTCCTGTATCCTCGCGGTCGGCGCCATTCAACAGGTACCTGTTGTAAAAAATGGTGCGGTTGTTCCGGGAAATATCATGAAGCTCACGCTGAGCTGCGATCACCGGGTGGTGGACGGAGCCAGTGGTGCCGCTTACCTGCAAACGCTTAAAAGCCTGCTGGAAGAGCCGCTTCGCATGCTCGTTTAATCGTCAGGGAATCAAAAATTTTGTGCTCAGCTTCTCTGCGCCGTGCTGAACCTGGAGGATGTAAATGCCGGCCCTGGTTAACGCACCTGACAGGCTGATGGTTTGGGTGCCGGTGGCAACGCCCTGTGTCTGCACACCCACCTTATTCCCATTCATGGTATAGAGGTAAAAATAATACTGGTCCGCAGCGGGTGCCTGCAGGGTGAAGGTGATCGTTCCGCCTGCGGTACCCCTGAGCGATTGGACAGACATTATATTTGCCGCATCGGTGGTTATTTTCTGAACGGAAGAATAAGAAATCCCTCCATCTTTCGTCACCAGCTGCAGGCGGTAATAGAGATCTGCGCCTGTTGTCTGATTCAGGTAGTCGGTATAAGACAATGACTGACCCGAGATATTCATCGAAGCAATGGTGGCGAACACATTTCCGTCGGCGGAACGTTGCACAAACACTGACTGCAGGTCGTTCATATCTCCCATTACAGCACTCAGCTGCACCGCCTGCTTGGATCTGACGGCCCTGAAAGATTCGATCGTTACCGGCAGCGTGGTAGAACCCGCGATACCGATATTATCATAGACAAAACGGCTAAGACCGCCGGTGGTCACCACCGCATTGTATCCATACAGGCGGAAGGTTGTTTTCGTTGACAGGTTGATAAAGCTGACCGGCAGGTTGACCGTAGTGGTCGGACCAGAATTCAGCGTGAGCGTACCCGACCCCAGGTCGCTGGCAAAAGCATCTACACTTGACCGCAGGGACCAGGTAGTTGGGCCGGATCCGGCAGCCGTTCCGGTGGTACTGCGACGAGTATTCATGGCAATAGGCGTAAGGGTCATGGTATGCCCGGCATTGGGTGCAACTGAAAATTCCAGGTACGTCGTGGCATCGTAGCCACCGGCAGGCCATCCGCCTTCACCAAAATAAAGATTTCCGTTATATCCCCCGGTTGTAATAGCTGAACTTAAAGCCGCATTGGTTACCACCGTAGTGGACGAACCCGTACCGGCCAGGGTACCATCGAAGGTCCAGTTGGCGACCTGCGCGAGCGAAGCCAGGTGCATCGTCAGGAGCAGGATGTTCAGGGTAAGGATTCTAAGTGCTTTCATATACGGGTTTAACAACGACTCCAGTAACGAATAGAATGCCGTTTCGTATATGTATGACTGTCAGTGTGGTAAAAAAATACGAGATTCCTGAATTGGGAATTAATTCTTCGAACGGGAATATATGTTTCACGCGACGACGCAACGGATGCGCAACGGCGCAACGATTTTCTGTTTCACGCAAAGGCGCAAAGGTCCGCCAAGGCGCAAAGATGACCGTCGCGGCGTTGCGCATCCGTTGCGCCGTCGCGTGAAACCTTGGCGCCTTGGCGTGAAAAAAAACAAAAA
>CAZZYD010000117.1:0-10555 GCA_964658175.1 uncultured Puia sp.
GATGGCCGATGGGTGCATCCGGAATAAACATGCCCGATGGCCGGTGCATGAAAGTGACCGGGCCAAGCGCGGGTTCACCCGGATAGCCTACATAAAGGAATACATCCGCTTTGGGGGAGAATGCATGGGCATAGCTCACCGAAAGTTCAGAGAACAGGTCGTGCGGATGCTGCCGGTCCACCAGCGGTTTGTTTTTCCAGGATTCGCCTGACTGGAAAAGCAGGGGATAACCGCTGCCACCTGTAATAAGGGCATCGGTCGACAGCATCACGCTGAAATGAAAAAGCCCGCGGCTGCCAATCTTCCGCTGTCCCATCGCCATCAGCATGTCGGGCGCATCCCATTTGGCGCCGCCCCGGCTGCCCTTATTTGAAATGTCCTGCACATTGTACCGCGGAAATATATCACCGTGGAACATAAACATCCATTTCCCCTCATGCTTCATAATGCCGTACATCGGCGATGCATCGGGTACCCATCCCGTGCCGGAGCCGTTGCGCGTCATCGGAAGATAGCGGGAATACACACTGGACATGGACATTTCCATGGGTATATCATCACCCATCTTCATATGATCCATCGACATATGAACCATTGTTCCGGGACGTTGCGCGCTGTCTTTGGATTGCTGGGCAACGACAGCCTGGGATAAAAGTAGCAGACAGGCAACTGCCGGTAAATATTGCTTACGCATAGTACAGATTGAAAAATGAAAGGAATCGATTGAATCGTGCAGGAGCAGCAAAACAGGGCTGCCGGTTAAATCAGGAAAGCGCGGTCGAGGATAAAAATGGGAGATTGCCGTCGGGGGGGATCGGTCCGGGAGATGGGTAAGGATTGTTTGCTGAATAAAAGCAAATCAGGTTTTGGTAACAAAGGTGCAGGAAGCGTGAATGAGCCGCTCTGAAATCCTTTGACGATTTGATCGGAAGCCTGTTGATCCAGCTGAAGCCGCACAAATTTTGACTCACTGTCGCAGCAACCCGTATGGTGGGCCTGCCCTTTCGCCATGCCGCACCGGCTGCAGGCCGATTGGGACCGGGGTAAAATCGTTGCGGCGTAAAAACGACCCATGCAATAATGGCGTTGCACGACCATTCCCATGGATACGATCATGTACAGCAGGAGGGAAAGAAAAATAAATACTCTTTTCATGTCCGTTAGGATAAAGGTACGGCTGTCGGGCAGGACTTGAGCTGCCATGGAGCTAAAATTTAACATCTTAAATCCCAGCTATCCCGTAGCTATCTCGAGGCATCTGCCTATCTTACCAATAACACCCCACTATGTCATTTATAGACGAAGTTCTTCAACAACCGGCTTATGGCTGGAAAAACGATCAAGGCGAATTAATCAAGCCCAGCCTGAAACAATTGTATAAGGAGGCTTTTTCCCGCATCAATATTTTTGCCAATAAAAGGAACTGGATTTCGCTGATGGCCTGGCTGATGGCTTTCTGCATGCTTCCCTTCCTGTATTTTTTCATCTTCCGTTATTTTTCGATCCCGTTGCTGATTGCTTTTTTAGCGTACAGCCTGATCATCATGAGTACGCATGGCACGATCTGGTTTCACCGCTACTGCACCCACAAAGCATATGTCTTCAGTCACCCGGTATGGAAATTCATCACGCAGAACCTGGTGATCAAAACTTTCCCGGAAGAGATCTATGTCGTTTCACATCATGTACATCATGTTAAATCTGATACGCCGGGAGATCCGTATAATCCAAAAGGCGGTGTGATGTATTGCATGCTGTCTGATGTGAACCATCAGAGCCTCGCCAAGGACCTCAGTGCGGAAAATTATCAGAAAGCGGCGCATTTTATGAAACACACGGGCATTCCCATGCAGTGTTATAAACAATACCAGAAATGGGGTTCGATTGCATCTCCCCTGTACACCATATCCCTCTGGCTCTTAAACTGGGCATTCTGGTATACGATTTTTTATCTGATCGGCGGTAACGGTTTAGCGTGTGCGCTGTTCAGCGGCGCGCTGTTCTGGTTTATTTTTGTACGGGCGTTCAATTATACTGGTCACGGAAAAGGCGCGGATAAACATATCGACGGCATTGATTATGACCGGCGCAACCTGTCCATCAACCAGACAAGACCAGGTTGGTTTTCGGGCGAATGGCACAACAACCACCATCTTTTCCCCGTGAGTGCACGGGCCGGTTTTCTGCCTTACCAGCTTGACCTTGCGTGGATCTATATTTTTGTACTCTACAAACTGGGCGCGGTTTCTTCCTACCACGATTCAAAAAAAGAATTCCTGCGGAAATATCACCGGCCCGCGCCGGGATTATAGATTGGGAGACCGTTTTTTGAGCGCCGCGATCCGGTCTTTGACGCGTCGTTGGATACCAAAAAACAATACGTCGGGAATGGCGAGCAGGGTATCGCCCGCATGCAGTTTAAGAGCCCGCGCGATCAGTGCTGCCGCCTTGGATACATGAAACCCTTTGATGAGATGATGTTTGGCGAGTTCTACAAATCCGCGCGTACATCTTTTGGTCAGCACACTAAATTCTTTTGGTGAGAGCCGGCTGCCAAAGCGCCGCATGAATTCCTGCGTATCCTGGATATGAAACAGTTCCAGCAGTTCACTGCGCGTTCTTCCGTCGTAAATATTATTCGCATTCAGAAATTTGTTCCAGTGCACGTCGAGCGTAAAGGCCGCCGTGCAGGGCTTCGCCATCACCATGTCGAAAAACATGCACCAGTCGTCGGCGATGCGGATTTTCTCGTTCCATCCCGCCACGATCGAAGATTTGCGCATGACTGCCGCAGAAGAAGGTGAAGGGCAGGCCCGCAGGTAAAGCGCCCGCAAATCAGCCGCATCCATTGTCTCCCAGGTAGCCCCGGGATGCCGGATATAGTTTTTAAGTTCCGGATCAAAAGAAAGAAAATCTTTGTTCACTCCGCCGGGATATTGTTGTATCCAGTTGGTAAAAACAAAATCCAGTTGCCGGGATTCCAGTTCGGGTACGCAGGTGTCAAGAAAATCCGGCGCCCATTGATCATCCGAATCCAGCGAGGCGACGATGGTTCCGCTGGCAACGGAAAGACCTTTGTTGCGCGCCGCCGATTGTCCGGCATGCGGAATCAGCACATACTGAACGGAAGGATATTTATTGCTGATAAATTCGGCCGTATTGTCCACCGAGCCATCATCCACCACGATCAGTTCGAGCGGCTGATAAGTCTGCGCCAGCACACTATCGATGGCCACCGAAATCTTATCTCCCCGATTATAGGTAGGCATGATCACGGACACGAGGGGATTGCGGTGGATCGGTGGCTGCATAAGCGGACTTTCGTGCCGGGAGCAACACGAAGGCGGAAAAATAGAAAAAATAGCGGGGATTTCCGAGTTTTAAAGATCAGATCATGCAAACACACATCTCCGATTCGAAAGCATATCCTGATTTTTAATGATTCTTCAAATATTTGCGGGCCGTCGTTAATTCAGCCCTGACGGGTTGGGTGGTATCCGCTACCTCCAGCAATTGCTTGTAATAAGCCGTCGCCCCGCGGTCGTTGCCTGATTTTTCGGCAGCCGCACCTGCGCCAAACAGACTGTTAAAGCGGTTCGGACTTTTCCGGAGCACCGTTTCATATGCCCGCAGCGCGCTGGTATCCTGCCGCGCTGCCAATAACATATCACCCAATAGCTCTCTGGCGGGAAGCACTTCACCCGGCGTCACCGGATGTTTCTCTGTACTGTCTTCCATATCAGCTGCCTGCTGCATCATTTTTATGGCGTTGGCCTTGTCACCGAACATAAACCGGATCCACGCTTCTCCTGATTTAATCTGGATGGCGACTTCCTTCGCTTTATACCCATCTTTTTGCTTTATCAACGTGTCGCGCAACTGGCGAAGTTTATTGAGTTCCATGGTGGCGGCCTGCTGATTTCCGGTATGTGCTGCGCCGAGCAGCCGCGTGAAATGAATCATGGATTCCTGCCAGGGAAAGTTGACCCACGAAAAATTTGCTACGGGTGTTTTGAGCGCAGCCGCTCCTTTCCACTGTTTATTTTCAAGCACACAACGCGAAGGAATTGCCGCAAAGGCATAGGCGACTTTAAAATTGGCCGGATAGACCGCCTTCATGCTGTCGAGATAGGCAAGCTGTCCTTCCGCGAGTTTATTTTCCCCTTTTTGCAGGTAAGCGTATACCAGGTAATCGAGTCCGTGCAATTCTTCATCCCAGTGTCCGGGTATGCCCGCCGATTGGGCATAGCATTTTGCTGCGGCAACGGATTGAAGGTTTGAATGGATCGCGTCATCCCAAAGGCCAAGTCTGGTAAAAATATGGGATGGCATGTGCAGGGCGTGGGCGGATGAAGGCGCCACGGATGCATATTTTTTTGCAGCAGGCAAAGCCAGTATGGCGAGTCCGGGATAATCGTATGTATGTATCAGGTAGTGAATGATGCCGGGATGATTGGGTTCTTTTTCGTAGAGGGCATTCAATATGGCGGCCGCCTTTTTTTGATTGGCATAGGTTTTATCTGTGGGCAGGGCGGATGCATCCAGCGATAAGGCATAGAAGATGGCGGCTTCATGGTCTTCCGGATAAGAGACAGACAACTGCTCCATCGCCTTTTCAAAAGCAACACACCGGGTATGATGGTCCTTTGTTTTCCAGTCGCCGTAAAACAGGCTGAGGGCATGAATATATGCCGATTCCCTGCCTGAAGTCCTGCTGCTGTTGGCAATGGCAATGGCACGTGCTCCTTTTTGAAGTTCCGGTTCCGTCGGTGGGTTCCACAGCGGATGGAAATTGCACATGGCCACGCCCCAGTACGCCATCGCACAGGAAGGCGTTTCATCGATCACCTTTGAAAAAACTTTTTCTGCATCATCATATTCAAATGAATGCAACAGTTCAATGGCGAGGTTAAAATCTTTTTTTGACTTTTCATCGCAGGTCATTTCGAAATTGACTGTACCAAACTGCGAATCGGGCGGTCCGCAGGAAATTACATCTCCGCGTTTTAAATTCAACTGACTGATCAGGGTGGCCGCCGGGGGTGGAGTTTTGCTCCTGCACGACAACAGAATCATCGGAAAAACCATCCAGTGCAAACAGGCCGGCAGTAATTTCATGTGGAAGTGTTTAGGGCGCTTACGCCATCAAGTTAATGGTTTTCGTTTTCATTTTTAGGTGGCGGCAAGAAATCCTTTACCTGTTCCATATTAGAATCCTTGATCGAGTTTTCCGGAGTATTGCAGATTTTTATATTTATCCAACTGACTGATAAGGTCTTGGCAAAACATCGTAAACGCCTCTGTGTTGCTGTAGTGCTTATTAGCAGTTAACTCAAAATCCTCAATCACGGTCTTTAAGGTGAGCGTTGTGCCATTGGCGCCATAATAAGCTGTATAAGAGACCAAATCATCATACCGCGCATACATTGTGCAATCCTGACATGCGATGCTTATATGGTCTTCCGCAATGGTTGCGGTACCAAACCGCGTGGAAGAGGGCTTTAAAAGATGGAAGACTAAAATGGCAAATCCGGAACTTATAATCCCGGATAATATTTCCCGCAGCTTCGACCAAACACAAAAGAATAGAATCACAAGAAAAGTTGCCATAGCCGACAGTATGCTGACAGCTGAAGCCCGTCTATTCGTATAATCAAATTGATATTCTTTCATTCCCCGTAAAAATAAAAGCCCGTAAATATTGAATTTACAGGCTCTTTATCGATTTCAGTTTTTTCTTGGCGGAGAGGGAGGGATTCGAACCCTCGATACAAGTTTAAGCTCGTATAACGGTTTAGCAAACCGGCCCTTTCGGCCACTCAGGCACCTCTCCGTTTAAAAAGTCGTTCAGGGTGGCAAAAGTAAAGATTAATTTATAAACCAAGCCCATAAAATCCGTACTTTCAGGCAATAATATGGCGCTCAGATCTGTTACCTAAAAGCTTCAGCACCTGAAAACGACCCGAATGAAACAAGCGTATATCACCGACCGAAAAACAGAAAAGCCGGTTTCATGGCCGTTGCTCATCCTGTGTTTTATAGCAGGCATACTCCTGGCCACCCTGATCTTCCGCTTCTCCGGACAGGGCATTCACCGGGCACTCTCCGGCTTCTTCCATTAAGCTTTCCTGAATTTGATGATTGATCTGCCGGCGCTCACATCGCAGCCAGCTGCACTTTTTGCTGGAGCTCCGTCACATTCTCCCGGAACAGACTGTCCGTATCCATCAGATCTTTGACGGTCTGGCAGGAATGGATCACGGTCGTATGGTCCCTGCCGCCAAAATGCTCGCCGATCGTCTTCAGCGAATTCTTGGTAAAGGCTTTGGCCAGGTACATGGTGATCTGACGGGCCTGCACAATTTCGCGCTTGCGGGTCTTCTGCAGTAATTTATCGTACGGGAGATCGAAGTATTCGCAAACCATCCGCTGGATGGTATCGATGGTGATCTCCTTGCTGCTCGTCTTTATAAAATTCCTCAATACTTTCTTCGACAATTCCAGGTCAATTTCCCTCTTGTTCAGCGAAGACTGTGCCAGAAGGGAAATCAACGCGCCTTCCAGCTCGCGTACGTTGCTGTTAATATTATAGGCGAGGTATTTTACCACTTCCTTAGGCATTTCCAGTCCGTCGTTCTTCATCTTCCTTTCCAGGATCTCGATGCGTACATCGTAATCCGGCACCTGCAGATCGGCGCTGAGTCCCCAGCGGAAACGGCTGAGCAATCTTTCCTGCACGCCTTCCAGGTCTTTCGGCGGCTTGTCGGAGGTCAGTACAAGCTGCTTGCCTGACTGGTGGAGATGATTGAAGATGGCGAAAAACGCATCCTGTGATTTTTCGGCCCTGTTGAAAAACTGGACGTCGTCGATGATCAGCACATCCACCAGCTGGTAGAAATGAATGAAATCATTGATGGCGTTATTTCTGCCGTGATCGATGAACTGGTTGATGAATTTTTCCGAACTCACATATAATACCACCTTATTCGGATGCGCTCTTTTCACTTCATTGCCGATGGACTGGGCGAGGTGCGTTTTACCAAGGCCCACGCCACCATAGATCACCAGGGGGTTGAAAGAGTTGGCGCCGGGCTTCTCTGCCACGGTTTTACCGGCCCTGCGGGCTACCCGGTTGCAATCGCCTTCGATAAACGCATCAAAAGTATATACAGGGTTCAGCTGCGCGTCGATCTGCATTTTTTTCAGACCGGGAATAACGAATGGGTTCTTGACCGGATTGTTGATGATCAGGGGAAAATCCATTTCGTTGTTGGATACTATTTTATAATTATGCGCAGGCACATCCATGGTCAATGGTTTGTTTTGCTGATTGCCACTGTCTACCATGATCCTGTATTCCAGCCTCGCTTCTTTTCCCAAAATCCGCCTGAGCGTCTTTGCCAGCAGATTCACATAATGCTCTTCGAGGTATTCATAAAAGAACTGACTGGGAACCTGGATCACTAAAATATTCACTTTCAATTCAACCGGCCGGATAGGTTCAAACCAAGTTTTATAATGCTGCCATTCTACAATATCTTTTATTATTTCAAGGCAATTCGTCCAGACTTTTTCAAAGGTTTTCGCCATTACAAATGAAGCAATTTAGGCTGAGTTAAGAATCTAATGGTTAAAGGTTTTTCCTGGATTTGTCTCTCTTTTTTTTTGCAGGGGGACGAATATCAAAATTAATTTCTGAATAAAAAATTTTTTATTCAGACGTTTTTCTAATTGTTCGCTGAACCTGTAAATACGGTAGAAAGTTTCGGCTTCTTGCGATGACATCGCTGGAGGGAGAGATCAACCAAACGCAGGCTGGGCCTGTGTTTGCTAAGATGTGTGGTGGAGAAAAAAAATGTATGCGCGAGGGTGGTAAATTGTTTCTCCATGGTATTTTTTTGTGAAGCACTTTGAAGATACAGATAATTTGACAGCAGCACACTTTCTTTGAAAATATTTTAAAATCTTTTTTAAAAAAATATTTCGTCATTTTTAAATATTCAATCATGCGTGTTTTAAAGCATGGTAAACCAACCACTTCTATTCCTTTACCTGATGCTAAATTGAACGGTCTTTTTTTTATTTTTACTATCATTAGTTTCCTTATCTTATGCGGTCATTGGCATGCAAAAAAAAGTTCAGATACAGGTACCTCCCGCAGAAGCCGGCCATGAAGCATTTCTGAAAAATCAACTTTCGCTCGCCACCGGCGATCCGGTAGAAAACATCACCGGCTATCGTTTACTCAAACGCTCCATCGATGCGCGTTCCAGAAAACCACACCTGCTTTTTACCGTACTCGTATTCATCAACGAACCCGTATTACCCGAACTGCGTTTCCTGCTTACGCCCAAAGATGTTCGTCAAGCTAAAAACTCCGTCATTATTATAGGTGCGGGACCAGCCGGTCTTTTCGCCGCGCTTTCCCTGATCGAAGCAGGGATAAAACCCATCCTGCTGGAACGTGGTAAAGACATCCGTTCCCGGCGGCGCGATCTGGCGCTCCTCAACAAATCCGGCATCCTCGATCCGGAAAGCAATTACTGTTTCGGGGAAGGCGGCGCCGGCACCTACAGCGATGGTAAACTCTATACCCGCAGCAACAAGCGCGGCAACATGAACCGCATCCTCGACATCTTCGTTCAGTTTGGCGCCGATGACCAGATCCGCTCGGACGCGCATCCCCATATCGGTACCAACAAACTGCCAGGGATCATCACGGCCATGCGATCCTATATCACAGATTGCGGCGGCAGCGTCTTATTTGAAAAAAAACTCTGCGACTGGACCGGCAGCGGCAACAGGATCCGCGAACTCATCACCACAGACGGCGACCGGTTTTCCGCCGACGCCTTTATTCTCGCCACCGGCCATTCTGCGCGTGATATCTTTCACCTGCTCCATCATAAAGAAATCCGGATCGAATCAAAACCCTTCGCCCTGGGCATCCGCATCGAACATCCCCAGGAACTGATCAATTCCATCCAATATCATTTCAACCGGAACGACCGGGCCGCCTTTCTCCTGCCGCCCGCTTCCTATAATCTGGTAGGCCAGGTGGCGCCCCGCGCGGTTTTTTCCTTTTGTATGTGTCCCGGCGGTATCATCGCGCCTGCGGCGACCTCAGCAGGTGAGCTCGTTGTCAACGGCTGGTCCCCATCTAAAAGAAATAATCCCTACGCCAATTCGGGTATCGTTGTCAATACAGAAAACAAAGACTGGACATCGTTTCAGGATAAAGGTCCTTTGGCAGCGATGTATTTTCAACAGTCCGTTGAACAGAAAGCTTTTGAGGCCGGCGGCGGTAAGTTCCAGGCACCCGCCCAGCGCATGACCGATTTTGTGGATGACAAACAAAGCGCCGACCTGCCGGACTGCTCCTATCATCCCGGCATACAATCCGTTTCGCTGCGCGATGTGCTGCCGCCCTTTGTATGGTCATCCCTGCGCAAAGGTTTTCAATCATTCGGAAAAAAAATGAAAGGTTATTATACCAACGAAGCCGTGCTGGTCGCCACCGAATCGCGCACATCGTCTCCCGTGCGGATTCCACGGGATGACGACAGCCTCCGGCATCCCCAGCTCGAAAATCTCTATCCCTGTGGCGAAGGCGCCGGTTATGCAGGCGGAATCATGAGCGCGGCCATGGACGGGGAAAGAGTAGCTTCCGTGATCGCCTCCATATTAAATCAAAAAACTGTTTTGCATGAAAATGCTTGAAGTGTCAAACCTGAAAAAATATTTCGCCACCCAAAAGGCGGTGGACGATATCAGCTTTTCCGTACCCACCGGTTCCATATTCGGATTGCTGGGGCCAAACGGCGCGGGAAAAACGACCCTGATCCGCATGCTCACCGGCATTTTTTACCCGGATGAAGGAAGCATCCTGTTCAAGGGCCAACGCTTCGACCCGGAGAAAGACGCGGCAAGGATCGGCTACATGCCGGAAGAAAGGGGTTTGTATAAAAAGATGAAGATCGGCGAACAGGCCATGTACCTCGCGCAGTTGAAGGGACTTTCTTTTGCTGATGCGCAGACGAAAGTGAAGGACTGGTTTGTCCGTTTTGAAATGCAGAGCTGGTGGAATAAGAAGATCGAAGACCTGAGCAAGGGCATGGCGCAAAAACTGCAGTTTGTCATCACGGTACTCCATGAACCTGACCTGATCATCCTGGATGAACCGTTCAGCGGACTCGATCCGGTAAATGCCAACCTCATCAAAGATGAAATATTCCGCCTCGCCCAAAAAGGCGCCACGATCATCTTCAGCACGCACCGCATGGAACAGGTGGAAGAGATCTGTTCGGAAATCATCCTCGTCAACAAAGGAATGAAGATCCTGGATGGTACCGTATCCGGCGTGAAGCAACAGTTCAAGGAAAACCTGTTTGAACTGAGCGCAGATGCTTTTCCGGGTGATTTGCTCCCGTCGGTATTTGAAGTGATTGCCGTGCAGGATTCCGTCATGACGATCCGGATATTGCCGGGTCACAGCACCAACGAAGTGCTGCAATTTTTTATCGACCGTCATATCATGATCCGGTCGTTTGCAGAG
>CAZZYD010000118.1:0-10529 GCA_964658175.1 uncultured Puia sp.
TGAAAATGCGGGTATCGTATTTGTTGATATAGGCGATGAAATTGTTGTTGACCAGACTGTCCTTGACAAAATGGTTGTCAACCGGATCGCTGAAACGGGCAAAGTCGCGCGACAAAAAATCGTTGTCGAAATACATCAGCGACATGCTCACGAGCTTCTCGCTGGTGGGGTCGATCTGTTCCGCCAGGCGGTCGGCAAAGCTCTTACGCTGTTCCAGTTCGATCTTCCGGTTTTCAAATACGATGATCACGGAGATCGATATCGAGAATACAAAGAGCCAGAACAGGATTTCGGATACATTCAGCTGGTAGTGCAGTCCGGAAAAAAGATTGCGCATCATCAGCCATACATAGGCGATCAGCCAGAGCAGCACATAGATATCGAGTTCAACCCGTGAAGTGTTCTGGTTAAAGCTAAGATACGTGAGTCCACCGATCGCGATCACGATATAGGCTTTCAGGATATTGCCTTCGATAAAAGGCCGGATCAGCCGCAGGAGAATCTGGGTGAAGAAAAAATAACTGAAGGCCAGCGCGGCTAGGATCAGGAAGCCAATTACGCTGTACACACTCAGACTGAAGAAATTGGTTACGTTAAAGGATATCCGCGCGTCGGCCACCAGGCTCTGCACGATCTCGCCGAAAAGAAATGTGGTGGCCACCATCACCAGCAGTGTGACGATCAGGGTAAGCCATCTTTTCCAGACCATCCGGTAAGAGGGCATCGTATATTCTCCGATCGCCTGCCGCACGAACAGCACGATCCAGCAAAAAAGCAGCGCGTTGATCAGCAGGTCGCCCAGTGAGCGAAGCACATAACTCGAACTGTAGATGGTGGGATCGAAGAGTTCATACTGGCGCAGGTGCAACAGATCGGGATAGGCATAGACCACCATCCGGAAAATCAGGATCATGATCACCAGGAAAACGATTCCGATCACCGGCCCCAGCTTTTCGGCAATGGCCTGCGCCATATTGTGGATGAGCACCAGGAGGATCAGCACGCCGATCATAACGGTCATCAACAGCACCATGCTGTATTTTGCCGCGTGGTAGGATTCCATTTTCTCTAGGTAGAAAAGGGTTTGCCCGAAATGGTTTTTTACCGGAAAATCGGTGACATGGTTGGCGATGCGCAACCTGTTTTCGGCGGTGGGTGAACCGGCGAATTCGGGTTTCAGGTTCTCCGGAGAAATATAGTATTGCCAGCGGATGGGGATGAGCGCCACCACCATGGGCTGGGAACTGCCGTTGCGGGGCAGGTTGCGTTTGATGAATTCAAACTGCCCATTGCTCAGCTGTACGAAATAATTGCCTTCGGCTTTTTTGAGCAGGCTGTCCGGAATCACGGAAGTCTGGTCGCTCCAGAACAGCAGCGACGGGTTGCGGTCATTCTGGTCATAGATGCGGATGCCGTATTTTTTGTCGAGCAGGTCGTCGAGTTCGGTCCGGGTATACTGCTGCATGGCCAGGCGGTCCATCAGTCCGGGCTTGGCAAGCAGCTTTTCAAAATCTTTTTCGCGGGATTGCAGAAAATTTTCGATGGAATTTTTCAGCACCCCGGTGGTGAAGGTTCCGCCGAGATACCGGTCGATACAGAATGCGGCGACGAACAGCAGAAAGGCCGCGAGCATCAGGTATATGTTTTTCCGGAGAAAATTGAGGAGGAAGGACTTCAATCGGGGGTTTTTTGCTTTTTAATTTGATTCCATACGGCATCCATCTCTTCCAGACTCAGGTCAGCCAGTTGTTTGCCGTCCGCCAGCACGGCCTGTTCCATCCGGGTAAAGCGGTCGATAAATTTTTTATTTGTCTTCTCCAGCGCCGTTTCGGGATCTATGCGCAAAAACCGTGCATAATTAATCAGTGAAAACATCAGGTCGCCGAATTCTTCGGTGATATGTTCCGTTTCGCCCGAAGCGATGGCTTCCTGCAATTCGGCGCTTTCTTCCTGTACCTTGGCCCACACCTGTTCGGCGGTATGCCACTCGAAGCCAACCTGTTTGGATTTCTCCTGCAGCCGAAGCGCTTTGACAACCGCCGGCAGGGATTTCGGAACGCCTGCGAGCACGGAGTTTTTCCCGGATTTCAGCTTAAGCTGCTCCCAGTTTCTTTTGACGTCCTCCTCATCGCGCACGGTCACATCGCCGTAGATATGGGGATGGCGGTAGATCAGTTTTTCGCTGATGCCGCGGATCACGTCTTCCAGCGTGAATTTTCCCTGTTCGCGGCCGATCCGCGCATAGAAAAGGATATGCAGCAGGAGATCACCCAGCTCCTCCCGGATTCCGGTCCAGTCTTCCCCGATGATCGCGTCGGCGAGTTCGTACAGTTCTTCGATGGACATGGACCGCAGCGTATGGATGGTCTGCTTCCGGTCCCAGGGACATTGTTCCCGCAGTTCATCCATGATGTTTACCAGCCGCTGGAACGCGTCGGATAGCGATTGATCATTCATATTTTATAATTCAAAAACTGTTAGAACAGCATAAATCGTGAACAGCGTCAGCATCGTGATCATGGAAAGGAACAGTAGCAGCAGGTATTTGAGTATGGTTTTGAAACGGCGCTGTTTATAAAAATTGCGCATCGCTTTATAGTAATACCAGAAAGCGAAGAGGAAGAGCAGTAATTCGCCCCAGCCGATAAATTCCCAGCCGGTGGCGTGGCGGATCCGGTTAAAAAATATGTCGATCAGCAACATCAGGAAGGAGAAGATATACAGGTGCACTGCAAAAATCCCATGGTCCACATAAAAGAATTCCTTCCGGCGCCTCACATAGAGAAGCGCCAGTTGCAGGGCAAAAATGGGGAGCGAGATAAAAAGCAGCTTCGGGAAGTTATGAAAGAAGATTTCGAGGAATTCTTTGGTGGCGCCGGCCTTGTCGTCCCGGTACCGCATATTCAGCGCGATCAGGCGGTGTTTAAGGCGGGTTTTGAACCAGCCCATCCGTTCGGCCGGGGGCAGGGCCCGCTGCGCGGAATCGAATTCGGTGATCCGGCTGAATTCGCCGAAGAGGTTGTTGTTATTCTCTTTCGCAGCGGGCTTATATACTTTAGCAATGGAATCCACTTCGGCGCTGTCTTCCTCGTTCTCCGATGTTTTTCCGCCCAGTACGATATTTCCCAGTGTGCCGGCTACGAATGCCCGGGCAGCGGCGGCAGTATCTTCCTTCGTTTTGGCTTTGGCGAGTTCTTCCTGCAGGGCCTTCGAGTCATTTATTTTTTTTCCTGCGTTATGATTCACGTGCACCATATCAGCCACTTTCACCACGGAGAAAAAGACGATGAAAAAAATCGCCGAGGTGAAAATGTACATCCGGATCGGATCCAGGTAACTCATCCTCCGTCCGTTGATGTATTCGCGGGAAAGAAAGCCGGGTTTGGCAAACAGGTCTTTTACGGTGGTGAAGAATTTGCCATCAAAATGCGTGATATCGGAAAAGAAGTGGGTGACCAGGTGCCATACGGTTTGCCGGGGTTCGATATTTTCCTGGCCGCATTGCTGGCAATAGCGCCCCACGAGCGATGTGCCGCAATTCAGACAGCGTTTTTCTTCCCTTTCTTTTGAGTGTGACAATCTCCAAAATTTGTTTAAAAATAAGGATAGTACACGCAATAATTAAGCATCTCTTTTCGCGTTAGTGAAATACTCACTAATTTCATAGGATTAAGATCCTTATCGTCATGAAGAAAATATCCCTGTTCGCCATGTTGCTGGTCACCGGTTACGGAGTATCCGCCCAATATTATTATAAGGATATCCTGACCTCCAAACAGGCGCAGGCCGGCTGGAAATCTTATCATGACAATAAGGTATCTTCCATCGAATTGCAGAGTCTGGAAGAAACCGGCGAGCCCACGCCGGGGTTCAGTTGTACCCAGCAACTGTCAAAAGACTTCCGGACCCTGGTTACCAATACAAAATCGACGGAAGCCGTTCCGACAACCCTCACCAGCACCTATGGCGCTCAGGGTCAGCTGTTAAAAACAGAAGATACCAGCGACAGTTACCAGAGCACCAGCACCTATGAATACGATGCCGCCGGCAGACTCCTTGCCATCAGCAACCGGTCGGTCCAGACCGACAACCACATCAGTTCCACCGAAGTGCACAGCTGGACTTATAATACCGCCGGCATTCCTGTGGAAATGATCAAGGTAAAAGATGGCGCGGACACGACTTTTGTCCATTTTACCGCAGATGAAAAAGGAAATGTCGTGGAAGAGCATCCGGAACACCGGGGACAAAAAATGCAGGTTATTTATTATTATTATTCTCCCACCGGTCAACTAACGGACATCGTGCGCTACAATGAAAAAGCCCAGCGCCTGCTCCCCGATTATATATTCGAATACAATGAACAGGGACTGACTTCATCGATGCTGTTCGTTCCGGCCGGCTCGAATGACTATGAACAGTGGACCTATCTTTATGACGGGCACGGTTTGAGGACCAACGATACCGCCCGCAACAAACACAAACAAACCATCGGCAAAATAGATTACCATTATCGTTTTCAGTAGATTCGCCGGAAACCCCGGTTGATGATCACCCGCCCTTTCTTACTCTTCCTGGCCATATGCGCCAGTACCCAAACCATGCTGGCCCGTACGATTCCGATGGGCAATGGTCACGGCAGTTTACTACAAAACGGCATGCAGGGATTGCAACCCGGCGATATCCTCGCGATCCGAGCGGGCAGCTACGAAAAAGCTTCTTTCTCCCATCTCAAAGACATCACCATTGTAAACAGTGGCGGCCTCGTTACGTTTTCGGGCACCGTGTATTTCGGATACAATCAATCAGTTCGCATGATGGGGAAAGGCATCAAAAAACAGCCCTATGGTTTCCGCTTTGCGGAGGTGGACAATGCCTATGGCTGCTTTCAGCTGGACGGATACAATGCAGATTGCCGCTGGGAGCGGATCGAATTTCTGCACTGCGCCGCCGATGCATTCGGTAACCAGAATAATATCACCGTGTACGATGGGCGCCAGGCATCGGGTAAGCGTTTGCTCCGATGTGTCATTACACGTATTCACCAGGACGGCTGCGGGGCTTTCATGACCAACTACCGGGGGGCGTTCGAAAATGTCGTGGACAGTTGCGATTTCAGTTACGTCCGGGTGGACAGGCCGAACACCACGATGATCATCAATGCGGGCAGTATCTACCGGACCAATATTCATCACTGGACAATCGGACAGCAGATTTGCGAGGGCGTCAATGATGTCGGTTGTTTTCAGATCGCCGGCAGCGTGAATATCTACAGCTGTTCGGAAACCGGCGCCAACTGGGGCTGGTTCGCGCGCATCGTGCAGCAGTCACTCAACCAGCGGGACGACTGCTATATTTATAATAATATACGGGTGGGTAATAAAAATTACGGGCTGGTGGATTACCGGCAGGAAACACAGGACTATCAAAAACAGGATCCGCCTTTTTTACGCGGGGGTGATATGTATGTAGTCAATAATACCTGCGGAAACATGACCACCGTCAATAATTATGTCACCGTGGTCGTGGCTGCCTACAATTTTCCGGGCCAGCATTTATATGTGATCAATAATCTCCGCTTTCATTCGGTGAACCAGAATCAAACGGCCACGGCAGTGAACGTCGTGCACTATGGGACTGCCGCCGATACCATCACCGAATCAAATAATCTGTATGTGGAGCATCCGTTGTTGTCCGGTGTGTTGAAAGACACCTTGCAATGTTATCTCAGCGAAGGAAGTGCCGCGATCGATGCGGGCCTGCCGTTGCCATTTGTACGAACGGATTTTGGTGGAATTTCGCGGCCGCAGGGAAGCCGGTATGATGTCGGTGCGCGCGAATATATAAGTAAAAATAAACCTCCGTTGGTCTTGCACATCGCAAAAGAGCGAAGAAGTCAACGGGATTAAAAATAAAAAAATTTCTCCCTGTAACGCTTCAACGAGCATCGATGATATTTTATTGTGTTATGAATTAGTTTTCAGCAACTTCACGCCGGCTACCTCATTTATAGGTTAAACATTAATCGGCCGAAACCAGCGCCAATACTGGGTTTGCGGCTTTCCATCTTATTCACATTTTAGGTAAACACTTATTTCTGGCAACAATTTTGTTGACTCGTTGGCACCCTCTTGCCACTGCTTTCGTAGAAAAAAATCATCAAACCTATTAATAATACCAAAAACTGCTTGTTTGGCAAGAAATTTGTTTACTCAACGCGTCAACACAGTCCGATACTTTGAAAAATCCAAAAATCCACGTCTATGAAAGGCATTTTACACGCCCTGGGAAGGACCATGTCTTCCCGTTCTCATCAGCACCTGATTCTGTGCATTTTTCTTTTCAGTATTTCTTTCGGACTACAGGCAAAAACCGTTGTTATTGGTAACGGAAGCGGAAACGTTTCTCAATCCAATATGAATGGCCTGGCCGCAGGGGATATTCTGGCGATTACGCCTGGCACGTATTCAGGCGGATCATTTTCCCATCTCACCGGCATCACGATCACCAACAATGGTGGTCTCGTTACGTTTAACGGAACCGTTTATTATGGTAACAACACATCGGTTACCTGGCTGGGTAATGGTTCAGGCGGACTGACTTACGGTTTCCGCTTTACCGGCATCTCCAACCAGAACGGTTGTTTCGCGCTGGACGGCCACATCGAAAAAAGCAGCTGGTCATGGATTGAATTTGTGAACGTGGATGCGGATGCTTTCGGCAACCAGAACTATCAGACACTCTACGACGGTTACAACGACAATACCAAGCGATTGCTCAATTGTACCATTTCCAATATTCACATGGATCATGCCACTGCCTTCATGACCAATTTCAGACCACCCTTTATCAATGTAATTGATGGTTGTGATTTCAACAATGTGATCGCAGACAATATCAATAGCGTGAACCTGATCAATTGCGGCAGTTTTTACCGCACGAATATCCATCACTGGAAGATCGGCCAGCAGATCTGCCCGATCCCCACGGATGGAGCCGGTCATACGCTCGACAAAGGATGTTTTGAAATGACGGGCAGTCCGAATTTCTACGATAATATCCAGCACGGTTTTAACTGGGGCTGGTTTGCGCGTATCATTCAGCAGGGGCTGAACCAGCGGGATGATTGCCATATCTACAATAATATCCGCGTTGGCAGCAGCAATTATGGTTTTATCGATTACCGCCAGAATACGGTGGGTTATCTGAATCCGATCAAGCCCTATGCGCGTGGTGGTGACATGTATATCTATAACAACACCTGCGGAAATATGATCACTACGAACAATTACCTCACCGTAGTGGTCGTGGCTTATAACTTTCCCGGACAGCATCTGTATGTTTACAATAACCTCCGGTTCAATGCAAAAAACCTTAATTCAACACCGGATAGTCAGAATACGGCACACTATGGTTCTCCGCTGGATTTCATGTCAGAAGGAAACAATAAATATTATGCCGATCCGATCAAGGCAGGTGCGCTGACCGATTCAGTCAACTGTTATCTGAAAGCCGGAAGCTCCGCCATCGATGCAGGTATTCCGGTTTCCTGGATTGCCGATGACTACGCAGGTATCCCGCGTCCGCAGGGAAGCAGTTTCGACGTAGGCGCCAGAGAATATGATCAGAACACGCCGGCAAATCAGTCGCCGGTTGCTGTCGCCGATCCGAAAAGATCCATCACCCTCCCGGTCAATACCATTACCCTGAATGGTTCAGGGTCTCACGATCCCGACGGAAGCATCACCGCTTATAAATGGTCAACCGTTTCCGGACCCGGCGCATCGATGGCGAACGCCAGTGCGGTCAGCACTTCGGTGAATGGCATGACGACCGGCACCTATATTTTCAAATTAACGGTCACCGACAATGGCAATGCCACCGGCAGCACCTACGATACCGTGATTGTAAATCCTTCGCTGAATCAGGCACCGGTTGCCAACGCGGGCAATGCCAGCAGCATCGTTTTACCCGTGAGCACGGTTACCCTCGATGGAACAGCGTCCAACGATCCGGATAATAATATCGCCAACTATACCTGGAAAGAAGTTTCAGGCCCTGCCACCGCAACGATCACCAGTGCCGGCAGCGCCAAGACGACCGCTACGGGACTAATCACCGCCGGTCAGTATATCTTTCAACTGACCGTGACGGACAGTGCCGGCGCCAGTTCAACCGCCACCGTCAAAATAACGGTTGCCGGTGCAGGCGTACAGCCACCGGTTGCCAATGCAGGTTCCGACAAAACCATCACGCTACCGACCAACAGCGTAACGCTGGATGGCAGCGCTTCCATTGCAACGGCCGGCGGTATCACAGGTTATACCTGGACGCAGAGTTCAGGTCCCTCTACTGCCAGCATCGCGACGGGCAATACCGCCACCACACTGGTCAGCGGACTTGTTCAGGGCGTATATATCTTTAAACTTTCCATCAAAGACAGCACCGGCGCCACCGATACCGATTCAGTGACGGTGACCGTGAATGCCGCGCCAAATAAAACACCCATTGCAAATGCTGGTGTTGCGCAGAGCATTACACTACCCGTTAATTCGGTTACCCTTGACGGAACCCAATCATCCGATCCGGATGGCAACATCGTTTCATATACCTGGACAAAAATATCCGGACCGGGTGTGATCAGTCTCAGCAATTCAACCAGCGCCGTAGCCACAGCGAGTGCGCTGCAGGCAGGTTCCTATACCTTCCAGTTAACAGTCAAAGACAATAGCGGCGCTACGGCAACGGACCAGGTGGTCATCACCGTAAATGCTGCGGCAGCCGCACCGAATCAGGCACCGATCGCCAATGCGGGCAATCCGCAGACGATTACGCTGCCGACCAGCAGTGTCACGCTGGATGGCACGAGCTCCTTCGATCCCGATGGCACGATCGCCGGTTTCAGCTGGAGCCTTGTATCCGGCGCACCCGGCACGGCGTTCAGCAACCAGACCGGATCAACGACCACGGTATCCGGACTGAAAGAAGGAACCTATACATTTAAATTAATCGTTACCGATAACAGTGGTGCCACGGCTACCGATCAGGTAACCATCACCGTGAAAGCAGCAGCCGCTACGCCGCCGCCGCCAACGAATGAGGCACCTACGGCAAATGCCGGAAATCCGCAGACAATCACCCTGCCGACGAGCAGTGTGACGCTGGACGGAACCGGTTCTTCCGATCCGGATGGCAGCATCGTGAAATACAGCTGGAGCCTTTCATCCGGCGCAGCCGGCACGGCCTTCAGCGCGCAGACAGGATCTACCACGACCGTTACCGGATTGAAAGAAGGAACTTATACATTTACATTAACCGTCACCGATAACGGCGGCGCCACGGCTACCGATCAGGTAACCATCACCGTGAAAGCAGCAGCTGCCACGCCACCACCGGCGAATCAGCCACCTACCGCCAATGCAGGCAATGCGCAGACGATCACGCTGCCGACCAGCAGTGTCAGCCTTGACGGAACCAGCTCTTACGACCCCGATGGCAACATCGTGAAATACAGCTGGAGCCTGGTGTCAGGCGCGACCGGTACTTCATTCAGCGCAGCATCCGGCGCAACCACCTCGGTGAGCGGGTTGAAGGAAGGAACCTATACGTTCAAATTAACCGTAACCGATAATGACGGAGCCTCTGCCACGGATCAGGTGACCATCACCGTGAATGCCGCGGCGGCCACACCGCCAACCACCCCTGCGAACGTGTCGCCGGTGGCGAATGCAGGAACGGCACAGACCGTTACACTGCCAACCAGCACGGCTACACTGGACGGAACCAGCTCGTACGATCCTGATGGCAGCATCGTGAAATACAGCTGGAGCCTGGTATCAGGTTCTGCAGGAACATCGTTCGGTTCTGCCGGCAGCTCCAGCACCATCGTGAATGGATTGCAGGAAGGTTCCTATACATTCAAATTAACCGTGACCGACAACGACGGTGCTTCGGCTACCGATCAGGTAACCATCACCGTAAATGCTGCGGCCATCTCCACACCACAGGACGACGCACCACCAGTAGCCGTTGCGGGCGATGATACGACTGTCGTATTGCCAACCACCACGTATACGCTGGATGGCACACACTCATGGGATAGAAACGGAAATATCGTTTCCTACAGCTGGCAGGAACTGTCAGGACCCAACAGCGTAGGCATGGCCAACTTCAATCAGCCGACGTCGGAAGTCAGCGGCCTTGCAGCAGGTACTTACAGTTTCGCACTGACGGTGACGGATTCGAAAGGCTCCAGCTCCGTGTCAAGCATGAAGCTGACGGTGATCGATGGTAAGGGAACGCCAGCCGACGCGCTGACGATCTATCCGAACCCGGCGCATGATATGGTGAACGTCAGCCTGTCTTCACAGATCATGGGTACCATTGAAGCTCACGTGTATGACATGTCAGGGAAACTGATCCTCACCGATCAGGCCGAAAAATCCGGAACGGTCGTACAGAGACAATTTAATGTCAGCGGCCTGGCGAAAGGAATGTATACGATCTACATCGTGATGGGCTCAAGGAAA
>CAZZYD010000119.1:0-10509 GCA_964658175.1 uncultured Puia sp.
CGCCCAATGAAGCCCGCAGCGACTATCTGTTCACCGACAGCATTGCCCGGCAGACCTGGGCAGTGCTTGGCAGCGCGCAGCTCTATGTGCTGGATCACAAAACGAAAACCATCTACCGCGATACAAACAACGATATCCATCATCCCCTGCTGGAGAAACACGCGCTGGATAGCCTGCATAATAATATCCGGTTCATTATGCTGGATCACCAGCAGCATATCTGGATCACCACCTGGTCCAATATCCTTTTTCAATATGATCCGGACAAAAAAATTATCAAACACTATTCGCTCTCCCAGGTGAAAGCCAAGGAAGAAGGCCTGCCTTTCACCAACGTGGTGCCCCTGGTCAACTGCATGTTCGAGGACGATCACCATACCCTTTGGGTGGCTACGGAAGACGCCGGCTTACTGCGCTATGATCCGGTGCGGGATGTGTTCGACTATTGCGTGACCCGGGAGGCTAATACCGCCGGCATCCGTTACGACAAAAGAATATATGCGCTCTACCAGGATAAGGAAGAAAATATCTGGATCGGAACGGATCAGGGTATCAGCATCTTCAATCCATACCGCCAGTATTTTCAAACGATCAGCCATGATCCGGCCAACCCTTTGTCGTTGCCCAAAGGCGAGCTCAACGCCTTCATTCAAACGAGTACAGGTGACCTGCTGGTGGGTACCTGGGGCAGCGGGTTTTCCGTTTATGATGCGGGGTATCATTTCAAGAAAACAATCGCGTTTACCGGAGGACCGAGGGAAAGGAATTTTATCTGGAGCTTTATGCAGGTCGACAGCCAAACGGTTTGGGTGGGCTGTCAGCATGGGTACCTGCATATTTACAACACCAAAACAGGTGCTGTAAAAACCATCCACCCGCCGGAAATGAGGAATTTCACGATCCGGTGCATGGCTTCCGATGCAAACGGAAATATCTGGTTTGGAATGCACAGCGGCCGGATGGTGGAATGGGAAAGGTCAAAAGGCGTTTTCATCGAAGACAATCAAATGCCGCCTGGAAGCCAGGGGGTGAGACTGGCGTATGTAGCCAATGTGTTCTTTGACGCTCAGCATGCCTGCTGGGTCGGCACCCGCGACGGGCTAAAAAAATTTGACACCGACCGGCGCATATTCACGCATACCTGGCTGCCCGACAAATCGGATTCGAATGCCATCTCCGGAAAATCAGTGCAGGGGATCGAATCCGTCAATGACAGCAGCCTGGTCGTCGGCACCATTTACGGCGGCATGAGTTTATTCAACAAACGCACCGAAAAATTTTCGTCCTTCCTTCCGCCGGGATCCATCCCTTCCAACACTGTGTATGCCATTAAAATGGATACCGCAGGATTTTTATGGTTTACTTCTGATTATGGCCTTTATAAATTTCGGAAGTCCGATAACAGGTTGATCGCCTTTCGCATGGAGCGCGGGCTCGTCAGCGCATCGTTTCAGTCATACCAGTTTTATCCGCTGCAGAACGGCGAATGGCTCACGTTTACAAGCTCCGAAGCGATCCGGTTTTTCCCTAATGCGATCAAAGCCGAACAGCCCATCTTTCCGAAAGTGGAAATCACGGGTTTCCGGATTTTCGATAAACCCGTTTTTATTGATTCCCTATTGATAGAGCATGCGCCGCTCAAAGTGTCGTATAAAGAAAACTTTTTCAGCATCGAATTCGCCGCCCTGAATTTTTTCCCTGCCCAGCAGACCAATTATCTCTACCGGCTCAACGGCATCGACCACGACTGGGTGCGTGTTTCCAACCGGCGTTTCGCCAATTATACCGATCTGCCGCCGGGCACTTACCGCTTCGATGTGATGGCGGAAAATGGTGCCAACCGCGGCGGCGTCACGTCCCTCCAAATAGAAATTACACCACCCTTCTGGAGAACGAAGTGGTTCCTGGCGCTTTCGGTCGTCGGCCTGCTGCTGCTGATCTGGTGGTTTGTGCGTTTCCGCATCCGCAGCGTGCGCGCGATCGAACTTGAAAAAGGAAAAGTGCAGCAATCCATCCAGCAGGCCAAGATTGATATGTACAGCCTGAATGAACAATTGTCAAAGGCCAGGATGGAAGCACTCCGCAGCCAGATGAACCCGCATTTTATTTTCAACTGCATCAACAGTATCGATGCGCTGATCCAGAGCAACGACAAATACCAGGCAACGGTTTACCTGAATAAATTTGCCAAGCTGATCCGGAATATCCTCGACAGTTCAAAACAGGATACCGTAACGCTTGCCAAAGACCTGGATACCCTCAAGCTGTATATCGAACTGGAACAACTGCGGCACGAAAACAAATTCACTGCGGAGATCATCGCCGATGAAAGTCTTTTGCAGGACGATTTCAAAATACCACCGCTGGTGATTCAACCCTTCGTGGAAAATGCGATCCTGCACGGTATCCGCAACCGGCCCGATAACAACGGGAAACTGAAAATTACCGTCGGACTTGAAAAAGATCAGTTGCGGTATGTGATCGAAGACAATGGCGTGGGCCGCACGCTGATGAACAGCCACCGGCCGAAAGATAAAATCTCTTATGGCATTGATCTTAGCAATGAACGCGTCAAACTGTTTAACGGTGAATCAGATCCTTCCGTAAAAATCATCGACTTGTTTGCCAACGGACAACCCGCCGGAACCCGGGTGGAAGTACTTTTAAATATTTAATCATGCTTACTGCCATCATCATAGACGACGAACAGAAAGGCCGGCTGGCACTTCGGCAAAAACTGGAAGACTATTGCCCCCAGATCGAACTGGCGGGAGAGGCCGACAGCGGCGCGGCCGGTATCGGACTGATCGAAAACCTTCATCCGCAGGTGGTATTTCTAGATATCGAAATGCCGCGCATGGATGGTTTTGACATGCTCCTCAACCTGTCGGAAAAAAATTTCCACCTGGTATTCACCACGGCGTATGACCAATACGCCATCAAAGCTTTTAAATATGCGGCGTTCGATTACCTGCTGAAACCGATCGATATCGAAGAGCTGAAAGCGACGGTGGAAAAACTGGTTCAACAGCCTCAAAACAATACGGCCCGGAAACTCGCTGCCTTTGAACAAAACCTACAGCAAAAAAGCAGCGTCAAGAAAATCGCCATACCCACCATGGATGGTTTGTTATTCTACAACATATCCGATATCATCGACCTGGAAGCAAGCAGCAACTATACCACCATTCATTTTAACGGGTATCCATCCCTGATAGCGAGCCGCACGATGAAGGATTTCGAAGAACTGCTGCCACCCGATATTTTCTTCCGCACCCATCACTCGCACATCATCAACCTGCAATATATCAGGCGGTATATCAAGGGGGATGGCGGGCAGATTGAAATGGAGAACGGCCGGTTTGTGGATGTATCGCGCAGAAAAAAGGATGAATTCCTGAAAGCGATTGGTCTGTGACCCCTGATTATGCCGGCCGATATTTCGAGGCCAGTTTTTCCGGCGCCCGTTTGCAATAGGCCGCGCGCAGCATTTCCGCCAGCAACTTCAACGGGATTTTTGTCAGGTCTGCGGTCGTGGCACCCATGCGCCCCCAGCCACCCGGCACGGGAGAAACGCTCGGATGCGCCTTGCAGAACACGTACTGATCAGCCGGGGAAAGCATCAGGTTCGCGGATTTAGCCGTTTCAAGCAGGGTTGCAAATATTTTTTCCTTCACCCGGAATGCCTGCCGGTGCATATGCGGTTTTTCATCTGTCGCCTCATAGGCCAGGGCCATTTCTCTAAAGCGGGCGACTGATACCATAGATATTTTTTGCTGGCTTATTTTCCGTGCCTTTAAAATTAGTGTATTGGAATTGATCTTGGTAACTTCATGGTTCGCCTATTTCAAACGATTGCTATATGAAAAAATCAGCGCTCATGGGCATTGCATGTTTTTCAATGACCCTGCTCCATGCCCAGGGTCCCATTCCTCAGCTGGGTAAGAATTCCATCAAAGAAGTCGTTGCCGCCATGACCCTCGAAGAGAAAGCGCGTCTGGTGGTGGGCATGGGATTTAAAATGCCTGCACTGCCGAAATCTTCAACAACCGATGCGGCGCCGAAGGCCCAAAGTAAAGAAGGGTTTACGCTGCCCCCCGATGATCCGGAGGCGAGTGCCATACCAGACCGGGTGCCGGGCGCCGCCGGCAGAACGCATGCCATCCCGCGGCTGGGCGTTCCTTCGCTGACGGTTTGCGATGGTCCCGCCGGTATCCGCATCGATCCATACCGCAAAAACGACAGTTCGGTTTCTTATTTTGCCACGGCATGGCCAACCGCCACGTTGCTTGCATCTACCTGGGACACGAGCATGGTGCAGCGGGTAGGGGTAGGATTCGGTGAGGAGATCCGTGACTACGGGTCCGACCTGATCCTGGGGCCTGGTATGAATATCCAGCGCAACCCGCTGGGCGGAAGAAATTTTGAATATTATTCGGAAGATCCCTTGCTCTCGGGCAATATGGCGGCTGCCATCGTAAACGGAATTCAGTCAAACGGCGTGGGTACATCGATCAAACATTTTGTTGCCAACAACAGCGAAACCAACCGCAGCCAGCTCAATACCCTCGTGTCCGAACGCTCCCTGCGGGAGATCTATCTCCGCGGTTTTCAGATCGCCGTACAGAAATCCAATCCCTGGACGGTGATGAGTTCCTACAATAAGATCAACGGGGTATATACTTCCGAACGGCCAGATCTCCTCACCGGTATTTTGCGAAACGAATGGGGCTTCCGCGGGATGGTAATGACCGACTGGTTTGGCGGCCACGATGCCGTTGCGCAGATCAAAGCCGGTAACGACCTGCTCATGCCCGGTTCACCCGCGCAATCCAAAGCGATCGTTGACGCGGTCAATGCGGGACAGCTCGACGTGTCGCTGCTCGACCGCGATGTCGAAAAAATTCTTCAGCTCGTTTTGCTGTCGCCAACCTTTAAACAGGTCGGGGTGGCCGGAAAAACCGACCTGCTTTCTCACGCGGCCATCGTGCGCGAAGCGGCTTCCGAAGGCATGGTGCTGATAAAAAATACAAACACATTGCCGGTTAAAAACGGAAAAAAGATCGCCTTGTTCGGTAACAATGCCTATGACCTGATTGCCGGCGGTACCGGCAGCGGCGATGTAAACAAAGCGTATACGATCAGTACCCGCGCTGGATTGGAAGATGCCGGCTATAAACTCGATAAGGACCTCACAGATGCCTACACAACATTTATTGCCGCCGAGAAACTGAAACAGCCGGCACCGGCCATGTTCTTTTTACCCAAGGCACCCATTCCTGAAATGATACCCTCCGCCGAAATGATCGCGCGGCAGGTGGACAAATCTGATTTGGGGATCTACAGTCTCGGTCGCAGTGGCGGCGAAGGCGTCGACAGAAACGTCGAAAATGATTTTCTTTTATCCTCCGTGGAACTCGGATTGATCCGTCAGCTGTCGGCCGCCTTTCATGCGAAAGGTAAAAAGCTGGTGATCCTCCTGAACATCGGCGGCGTGATCGAAACAAAAAGCTGGGAAAACCTCGCCGATGCCATCCTGATCGTTTGGCAGCCAGGTCAGGAGGGAGGACATTCCATCGCGGACGTACTAAGCGGAAAAGTCAACCCCTCCGGACGACTGGCCGTCACCTTCCCGGTAAAATATGAAGACGTGGCTTCATCAAAAAATTTTCCTGGCCACCTGATCAACCCCGCCGACACGGGTTTCTCGATATTCGGGCATCCTGCGGAACTCACCTATGATGACGGGATCTATGTCGGCTACAGGTATTACAATTCATTTCATTTGCATACGGCCTATCCTTTCGGATTCGGTTTGTCGTACAGCAGTTTTAAGTACAGTGATTTGTGGCTGAGCAGTCCGTCTTTCGGCGACGGCCTGTCAGTATCGGTGAAAGTCACCAACACCGGTAAGCTGCCGGGAAAAGAAGTGGTTCAGTTGTACCTCACTGCGCCCAAAGGAAATCTTGACAAGCCATCGATGGAGTTGAAAGCCTTTGCAAAAACCGGTCTGCTGATGCCTGGTAAATCACAGGTGGTCCGTTTCTCCCTGGACCCGATGTCGCTGGCTTCTTTCGACCCGGCTGCATCCGCCTGGGTGGCGGCGCCGGGCAGCTACCTCCTGCGTTTCGCCAGTTCGGCAGAAAATATACTGCTCAGCCAGGATTTTATGCTTGACCAAGAATGGAAAGGACCCGTACTGCAAAAAGCCTTTGCGCCGGAACCTGCGATCCGGGAAATGAAACAATAAAAAACTCAGCCGGCGGCAGGATCAGTATATAGCGGCAAAGCATTCAGGCTCATGGCCAGGTCATCGGCCGCCGGCAGGATGCCGCGGCCTGCTGCATCCTGTACGATGTTGCGGAGTTCCCGTTCGAGTTCCGGCAACGGAATGGATTTCGCGCGTTTTTCCTGTGGCGGATTCAGTTTCTCCGATCTTTCAAATTCGTCCATGCCTGTGCGCACATTGGCCGGCAGGTTTGTTTCGCATTTATAGGCCAGCTCGATAAATTGCCTGGCGAAAAAACTGTCAACCTGTATTCGCCTTTTTGAAAGATGCGCGAAACGCCCCAGCACGCGACAGATCTGCTGCCGGTCTTCGGGACTTAGCTGCTCGGCAAATTCATACTCTTCTATTTTTTTTAATCCGAGGATAACCGGTTCCAGCGCATCCTGTGAAATGATGAACACGGTATGATCGCCGTGCCGGTACACAAATTCGCTGAGCGTTTCTAGTGTACCGGAAGGCACGACGAAAAAAATATCCGTCCGCACATTTTCCTGGCGGGCATATTTTTTTGCTTTTTCTGCCTGGTCCTTCAGATAGACCGGAAAATGACGAAGATCATCATTGGCCGGACTTTTCGCATCCAAGACGATATACTCATCACAGATGCGCAAGGTGTTGTCAGGTTCGCCACGAAAGGGAACAGCGTCGACATATGGGATGATATGTTTCTGGGCGATAGCCTGGATCTGCCGTTTGGCGTTGGCCTGGTGATTGATCCAATTGTCTTTCAACTGGCGGATACGCTGCATGTCTGCGGCATGCCGTTCTTCGGTCTCTCTGGCCCGCAATTCCAGTATCTGCTGCTGTACGGCAGCCAGGCTTGCGACGGCCTGGCCATGTTCTTTTTTCCGGAAGGCCTCCTCCTGTTGCAAAAGGCGGTGGAGGTTTTGATCTTGCGCAAATACAGCCTGCAGGTGCTGGTGATCGCGTTTCAATTCGGCCATCTCAATGTCCATTTCGTTTTTGCGGTATTGGAGGTGTTCCAGACTCTTTGTTGACATGGCAGCGTCATTTTCCAGGCGGTCACGCAGATCCATAAGCGCCTGATTTCTTTCCTCCGCGCGTTCAGCGGCAGCACGGGCGGTTTGCCAGGCTGCATTCGCATCAAAAAGCTGTTCCCGTATTTTCCGCCAGCCGAATACGCGGTCCCACCAGCTGATTTGTCGCAGGCTGTCGAGCAGTTTTTGCAGATAGAAGGATTGATTTTCCATATCACCGGCCTTTCATCGGCCTGAATAAATATAACATTTCTTTGCCGTTGAACAGACGGCATTCATTTGATACCTTAGCCTGAATGAATGTTTTTCTGCGCGTTGCAAAAATCACCGGCAGGCTGATTGCCGTGGTGCTCGTCATCTTTATTGTCCTTTGTATTCTGTTCGATTACGAAGTTACCTTCCGGATCAGTGACCGGGATCTCCTGCAGTATTTTGCCGACCACCGGATCAAAGGTGAAGTGAGATATTATGAAGCGGAGGGAAGAAGGGTGCGGTATGCAGCTGTTGGAAATGACAGCCTGCCCGTTATTCTTTTCATCCATGGAGCACCCAGTTCCCTCAGTATTTATAAAGATTATTTCGCGGACTCCGCCTTTGAGCAAAAATTCCGGATGTATGCGGTGGACAGACCCGGCTATGGCAATTCCGGATTGGGTGTGCCTGAACCGTCGATAGAAAAACAGGCGAAGATCATCAGCGCCATACTCCGGAAATCAAATACCCTGCACCGGCCGGTGATTGTCGTGGCCGCTTCGTATGGTACTTCCATTGCCTGCCGGCTGGTGATGGATAATCCCGGCCTGGTGGACGGACTGGTTTTGACAGGACCTTCGCTGGCACCGGGCCAGGAAAAAACGTATTGGTTTTCCCCCTATATCGAAACGCCGCTTTTGAACTGGGGTGTGCCTCGCATGCTACGTTCCGCCAACCGCGAAAAAATGCACCACCGCGAAGAGTTGACGAAGATGTTGCCGCTTTGGAAAAATATCCGGATTCCGGTGATGTACATGCAGGGCGCGAAAGATCAATTGATTGATACAACCAATGCGTCCTTTGCCCGCGCGCACCTGGTCAACGCGCCTTATCTGAATATTCATTTCTTTCCGGGCCGCCCTCATTTTATTCCTTTCACGGAGCATGTAGCCATCCGCGCGCATATTCTCGCCATGCTGGATATACTGGAGAACAAGGCGGTGCCGGACTATCCGAATGAAGTAAAAAAATAAAGCTGTATCTCTTGCGAAATACAGCTCTTTCGGAACGCCTATTCCTTTCATTTATCCCCGGCATTACCCGGTTCATGGTTTAACGGGAAATCACCGTTCCTTCATTATGATTTGCAAACGCCGTACCAGTTTTTCACGTTCAGCATTCGCTGTTGCCGTGATTTTGTAAAAATCCATACGCAGGAAATATATACCTGTGTGGAAATTTATCCGTTAACGCAGGATTCCTCACAGGATTTGCCGGAACAAATCCTAAAGAAACGTTAGCATTTCCAGGTTGGGCACTGTTTTTTCATTCACCTTATATGCCTTCATCGGTGATTCGCTTTATGGACTATTCTGCTGAAAAGCAGGTGCTTCGGATCGGATACATATCCGGGAAAGTGTACGATTATTTACGTGTGCCCAAGTCAGCTTACCGAAAAATGACGGCCGCCCAGTCAAAAGGCAGTTTTCTGAATCATCATATCAAGGGCCGGTATTCGTTCAGGGAAGTCACCGGGCCTGAGTTTTGAACAGGTAGGAGTAAAATGCTACATGCCTAAGATAAATTTTCCGACCTACCTCATCTTTGCCCTGGCGGCGGCGCTCGTTTACTGTATTCCGGTTTTTATTTTTATTCAGCTGGCGAATTTCACCCAGACGGTTTTGTTATATCTCGGTAATTTTCTGTTGATGGGCGTAATCACGTTGTTTCTTTTTTATGTCAGCCGAAAGAAGGACGACAACAGCAGCGCGCTGACCCTGATGATGGGAGGCGAGATCACGGTCCTGCTCAGCATTGTATTAGCCTGTTTATTATCATTGATCCTGCTGTTGATATTGGTGCCCGGTTTATTTCACTCCGGGGATGCAGGAAAATTTTTAAGCAATGCGCCGGCGACGACGATACAGGGGAATACCAACGGACTTGCCTTTATGGTTTTCCTGAATGCAGTCATTGGAAATCTGTTTGCGGGATCGTTCGTGTCCATTATCCTGCCGTTTTCGCTGAAGAAGGAACAACGGACCGAGAAAGGAAGTCAGAAACGGGCAGACCTCATTTAGCCGGTTTTCTGATCCAGGCCGGTTTTGCCTTTAGTGCTTTTGGATAAATAGGACAATCTTCCGTGTGAGCGCCTTTCAGATAGCCTGAACTCACCAGGAATTCATTCACAATTTCTCCTCCGGTAAATTTAAACGTACTCTTAAAGAGTTTCATCCATTCCTCCTTTGTCTTTGGATGCGCTGCGTCCAGCCATGCTTTGAATGATCCGTGTTCCTGCTGGATCTTCAGGATCGCACGCGCATTTTCAATGGCGGCGTTGATCTTTAATTTATTCCGGATGATGCCGGCGTCAGCCAGGAGCCGCGTGATATCCTTCTCTTTGTAAGCCGCCACTTTTTTGATATTGAACTGATGATAGGCTTTGCGGAAATTGTCCTGCTTGTTGAGGATGGTGGTCCAGCTCAGACCAGCCTGGTTGATCTCGAGGATGAGCCGGCAAAAGAGTTCGTTGTCGTCTTCAATGGGAAATCCGTAATATTTATTGTGGTATTCGCGGTTCGGATTTTTATCTTCCGGCGCCAGGGTATTGATGAAGCTGCAATAGCTCATGGTTATTTTTCTCCAAAATAACGTAAACTCTCCCGATCGGCAATTGATGCTGTTTAATCAGTGCCTGGAAGTTTTCAGCAGGCAGTTTCGCAATGCGCGCAGGGCGAGTCCGACGGTATTTGCCAGTATCCGTAAATCCATTGCAGTATCGGCGTGCCGCACATAGAAGGCATCCCATCCATAGCGTTGGCGGATGCTGTCGGGTGTGAGGGCGGGACCATGGTATCCTTTCACCTGAGCAAGGCCGGTGAGTCCGGGCTTTACCAAGTTGCGGAAAGAATAGCTGCGGATCAGCTGGCTGAATCGAGCGCAGTCAGCCGGCATATGTGGCCGCGGGCCTACGAGGCTCATATCGCCTTTGAGGATATTAATGCACTGGGGTAGTTCGTCGAGGTTGAG